>NZ_WHMT01000021.1:0-48768 GCF_009372055.1 Pseudactinotalea sp. HY160
CCAGATTCGGATCGTCGAACCGTACCGAGGAGACATGAGATAGTTGCATCTACGAGATGCCCTTCTTTTTTGGGACTGCGTGCGTTGACAACACGCATTATCCCAGGCCAGGAGGGCATTCTCATGCGCCCACGCCACCCAGACTCAAACCAGCACGGTGGATCCAGGCTGAGCCGCCGATCGGGCTCCGGCCCGGTCGGGGCGAGAACGGGGCGCTCCGTCGGCCCTCTCCGCCCCGACCATGTGGGGGTGGAGCGGCGGTCCCCAGGGGGTCGAGTACTAGACTCGTCGGCGTGTCCACCGCCTCCCCCTCCGCCGCGACCGCCGCCCCCGTGGTGAGCGCCGCCGCGATCCGCGAGGCCACCCAGCGCCTCCAGGGCGTGGTCGACCGCACGGCGCTCACCCACTGGAAGCGGATGAGCCGGGCCACCGGGGCCCGGGTCCTCATCAAGCGCGAGGATCAGCAGGCCGTGCGCTCCTATAAGGTCCGCGGGGCCCTCAACCTCATGCTCTCCCTCACCCCGGAGCAGCGGGCGCGGGGCGTGGTCGCGGCGAGCGCGGGCAACCACGGTCAGGGCGTGGCCGAGGGCTGCCACGACCTCGGGATCACCGGGCACATCTTCCTCCCGCGCACCACGCCGCGGCAGAAGCTCCAGCGCATCGGCGAGCTCGGCGGCGACATGGTGCACCTGCATTCCGTGGGCTCGACCTACGACGAGGCCTACGCCGCCTCGGCCGCCTATGCCCGGGAGCACGGTGCCGTGCCGGTGCACCCGTTCGACGATCCGCGCACGATCATCGGGCAGGGGACCGTGGCCAAGGAGATCCACGACCAGCTCGGCTCCTCCCCGGACATCGTGGTCGTTCCCGTGGGCGGGGGCGGGCTCATCAGCGGGGTCGCCTCCTACCTCGCGGAGGCGAGCCCGACGACGCGGGTGATCGGAGTGGAACCCGCCGGTGCGTCGTCCATGATCGCCGCGCTCGCCGCAGGCGAGCCGGTCACGCTGGCCGAGATCGACAACTTCGTCGACGGGGCCGCGGTGCGCCGGGTCGGCGACCTGCCGTATGAGATCGTCTCCCGCCTCCGGCTGCGGATGGCCGCCGTGCCGGAGGGGCGGCTGTGCTCGGAGATGCTGCGGCTCTACCAGACCGAGGGCATCATCACCGAGCCCGCCGGGGCGCTCGCGCTGGCCGCGCTCGGGCCGCTCGGCTCCGGCGCGCCCGTGGAGATATCGCCGGGCTCGACCGTCGTGTGCGTGCTCACCGGCAGCAACAACGACGTCTCCCGGTACGCGGAGGTGATGGAGCGTTCGCTCGTGCACGAGGGGCTGCGGCACTACTTCCTCATCGACTTCCCGCAGCAGCCGGGATCCCTGCGGTTGTTCCTCGACGAGGTGCTCGGGCCCGACGACGACATCTCCCTGTTCGAGTACGCGAAGCGGTCGAACCGGGAGACCGGGCCCGCGTTCGTGGGCCTCACCCTCGGGCGGGCCGGCGACTACGAGCCGCTGCTCGCGCGGATGGCGGCGACCGGACTCACGTATCGGGTGATCGCGCCGGACTCGCCGCTCTTCCACCTGTTCGTGTAGCCGGTCGCCCCGCGGCGCGGCGCGCGCGGGCGCGCCGATTCCCCGGCGCGTCGCCGTTCCCGGGATACCGTGGGGTCATGGCCGCCGACGACTGGTCCGACTTCGAGTTCGAGCGCAAGTTCCTGCTTGCGGACGGCGTGCCCGCGCTCACCGACGCCGACCCGTTCCCCGACGTCGTCGTGCAGTCCTACCTGCTCTCCCAGGACGGTTACGCCGTGCGCGTGCGCATCCACGGGCCCGCGCCGGCGGGGATCCGCGGGCTCGGGAGCGCCGCGGAGGTGATCGACGCGATCGGGGAGAACATCACCCTCGCGACGATGACCGCCAAGGGGCCCGCGGCCGGTGGCACCCGCTACGAGGCGGAGCGGGAACTCGATCCGCTCGTCGCGAGCCGGATGGTCGGGTTCGGCCACCACCTCGTGACGAAGGTGCGCCACTCCCTCTGGCTCGATGCCGACGGCTGGATCATCGACGAGTTCCTCCTCGAGAACGCGCCGCTGGTCATCGCCGAGGTCGAGCGCGGCGGGCCCGTGACCGACCTGATCATCCCCGACTTCTGCACGACCGAGGTCTCCGAGGACGACCGGTTCCGGAACGAGAACCTCGCCCTCACCCCGTACCGCGGCTGGCACGAGAGCCACCGGCGCGAGCTCGCGATCACCGGGCCGCGATTCCTCCACGGTCTCGGCCAGAATAGGCTGCCCGGCTAACCGATTTCGGCTCGCCGGGCAGCCGGTCGCGCAGTCGATCGTGGAGCGCTACCCGTCGTACGCGGCGATGAGCGCGACCACCTCGTCCGCGATCCCGTCGTCGACGTCGAGCAGGACCGTGCAGTGCGCACCCTCCTGTGCGGGATAGCCCGCGTACTTGCCCCGCAGATCGCAGAGGGTGGCACCGTGGGACGGCCCACCGGAACAATCCACAGCCACGTCGACCACGGGTGCCTCACGGATCGTGAGGGTTCCCGCCGCGGCCGCCACCGCGATGGTGTCGTGCATCGTCGCGTTCCAGCTGTTGAACGCCGTGGCGGCACAGAAGTCGCCGTAGAACTGCAGGATCCCCGACATGTACCGCGCGGCCCGACCGCCCGCGTCCAGGATCGCTCGACGCTGCGGGGTGATCAGGACCTTCATCGTCACGTCGAGCCCGGCCATGATGATGTCCCAGTCGGCACGGAAGACCGCATCGGCCGCCTCCGGGTCGTGCCAGATATTCGCCTCGGCGACGGGTGTCGCGTTCCCCGGCGCCAGCGCGGCGCCGCCCATGATCGAGACGCCGGCGACGAGCGTGGGAAGTTCCGGTTCGAGCGCGAGTGCGACCGCCAGGTTCGTCAGCGGCCCGACCGCCACGAGCCAGGCCTCACCGGGATGGGCTCGGGCGACGTCGATGATCTGCTGCGCGCCCGTCGTCGACGCCGCCGGACCGACGGGCGCACCGTCGTAGACGTTCCCCTGACCGTCGTCGCCGTGCACGAAGAACCCGTAGCCGTGGGCCTCCCCGCGCAGCGACTGACCGGCGCCCTGCGCGACCGGTACTGCTCCGGCACCCACCAGCTCGAGGGTGTGCAGCGCATTGCGGGTCGCCGTGGCCACGTCCACGTTCCCCCAGACGGTGCTCACCGCCAGGAGGTCGATCTCGGGATGCAGCGCCGCATACATCAGTGCCATGGTGTCGTCGACACCGGGATCGCAGTCGAGAATCATCTTCGTCGGCATGGGTGCTCCTTCTTTTCGTTGACCCGAACGATCTGAGCGTGGCCCGTTCGGCCACGACGAGTACTGCTGTCACGTGAATTGCCGTCGCAACACCGCCTTCTCCAGCACCACCACGAGCGCATAGAGCCCGAGCGCGACACCTGTCATCACGACGACGTGCGCCCAGACGGCGATGTTGTTGCCACTGCTCATGGCCGTCGTGATGTTTCCGCCCACCCCTCGTCCCGTCGCGAGCCACTCGGCCAGGAGCGCCCCGTTGATCGCCGCGGGCACACCGATCTTGATCGCCGCGAAGAGCGCGGGCACGCACGCGGCGAGGCGCACCTTGCGGAGCTGTGCGGGGCGGCCGCCGCCGTACACCGCCACGAGTTCGAGCATCTCCTGCGGCGGGGTACGCAGCCCCATCGAGATGTTCACCAGGCCGGGGAAGAACACGATCAGTCCGCCCAGAACCGCCACCGTCGCCGTCCCTCGCCCGAACAGCAGGATGATCACGGGTGCCATCGCCACCAACGGCACCAGCTGGATGACGAGCGCCCACGGCAGCACGACGTGCGACAGGGACGGGATGAGCGTCATCGCGACCGCGAGAGCGAAGGCGACGATCAGGCCGGCCACGAACCCCAGTCCCGCATCCGCCAACGTGACCGCGATATTCCCGAGGACGATCTCCCTATTGCCTGCCGCCGCCTCATCCACGAACAGGTAGCGCCAGACGTCACCGGGAGTCTTGCTGACGAACGGTGAGGCATCGATGGCCAACAGCCCGAGCCACCAGAGGAGGAGCAGGAAGGCCAGGGCACCGGCGCCCAGCACCACCGCAAGCCACGGGCCACCGCCGCGCCCGCCGGCAACCGGACCACGGCTGAGTTCCCCGCCCCCTCCGCCCAGCCGGAGCCGGGCGAGTCGTTCGACCAGGGCGAGCAGCGCGAACCACCCTCCCGCCACGGCCGCGGACAGCAGGCCGATCGCGAACGTCCGCGGTGCGTCCACCTGTCGTTGGGCGGTGAGCAGCGCGGGGCCGAGCCCCTTGTCCACACCACCCGCGTACTCGCCGAGGATCGCCCCGAGCACCGCGATCGGCGCGGCAATCTTGAGCCCTCCGATGAGCGCCGGGACGGAGGCCGGCAATTGGACCTTGAGGAGCTGGTGCCGGCGCCTCCCGCCGTAGGCCTGGACGAGTTCCAGGCTCTGCCGGTCGGCGGACCTGAACCCGAGGACGGCATTCGTGTACACGAGGAAGAACACGAGCAGCGCGGCCAGGCAGGTCGCGGTCCGCGACGGATCACCGGGGCTCGGCGCCCCGAGGAGCAGGAAGACGACGGGCGCCACGGCGACCGGCGGCAAGCAGTACGTCACGACCGCCAACTGTGTTCCCGCACGTTCCAGGCTCGGGACGAGCAGGACCAGGACGGCCAGGAGTAACGCGAGGACCGCTCCGAGCAGGTAGCCCTGGGCGGCCTCGACGAGTGTCACCTGGAGATTCGTCCAGTAGAAGCCCAGCCCGTCCGCGGGAAACTGCAGGAGGACCTCCAGCGGGGTAGGGAGCGCGCCGGGCCCGGTGAAGAACACCGACGCGACCGCCCACCACACCAGCAGGATCACAACGGAGCCGACCGAGCCGACGACGACCGGATGCGGCCCCTGCCCGCCTCGGCGCCGGCGCAGCCTGCTGCCCGGACCTGCGATCTGGATACTCGCCATGGTCACACCATCGCCGCCTGTTGTTGGGTGAAGAGCAGTTCCGAGGCGTGATCCACCAGCGCGTGGAACTCCGCTGATCGCATCATCTCGGGGGTACGCGGGCGTGGTAGCGGCACATCGATGACCTCGATGACGCGCCCCGGCCGCGCACTCATCACGACGACCTGGTCGGCGAGGAACATCGCCTCGTCGATGCCGTGCGTGACGAGCAGCGTCGTGGCCGGGCGTTCCGTCCAGATGCGTTGAAGCTCGAGGTTCATCCGCTGCCGGGTCATGTCGTCGAGCGCCCCGAACGGTTCGTCCAGCAGCAGGATCTCGGGTTCTACGACGAGCGCACGGGCGATGGAGACCCGCTGGCGCATGCCACCGGACAGTTGTGCCGGCTTGGCATCCTCGAAACCCTGGAGACCGACCAGGTCGATGAGACCCTCGATCAGGCCGGGGGCGGGCTTGATCCCGGCGATCTCGAGCGGCAGTGCGATATTGCCCCGAACGTGACGCCACGGCAACAGGGCCGAGTTCTGGAAGGCGATCCCGAGCTCATTCGAACGGCGTATCGTCTCCGGATCACGATCGTGCACGGCCACCGCGCCCTCGGTCGGGTCGTCCAGGCCGGCGAGGATGCGAAAGATCGTCGACTTCCCGCACCCCGACGGCCCTAGGAGCGCCACGAACGAACCGCGCGCCGTCGTGACCGACACGTCACGCAATGCGGTCACGGCCGCATCGCCGCGCCCGAACGTCTTCGTGAGGCCACGGATACGGAAACCATCCGTGTTCAGCGTGTTCATCGCGACCTACTTCGCCTGCTGCAGATCGGGATGCTCCTGGTAGATCTCCTGGAGCAGGGTCATGTCGAAGACGTCGTCTGCTGCGACGTCGATCCCCGCATCACCGAGCGATTCCAGGTTGCCGGCGATCTGTTCATCCGTCAGCAGTAGGAGGCTGCCCTCGCCACCGGGCAACAGGTAGTCGGCGAAGCGCTGGGCGCGCGCCTCCTGGGTGGCCCGATCGAGCCCGAGATCGCTGCCGTACGTGTCCATCGTGAGCTGGACGGCCAACTCCGGGTCGTCGATCGCATCGGCCCAGCCTCGCAGCTCAGCCACCAGGAACGCCTTGACCGCATCGCGATCGTTCTCGATCGCCTCGGTCGTCACGGCGTACGCGAGCCCGCTCACGGGCAGGCCATGATCGGCGAAGGGCATCGACACGACGTCTCCGTTCTCGATGGCCACCAGTTCACTGGTCTCGAAGGTGAAGTAGCCGTCCACCTCGCCGCCCGAGATCATCCCGACGTTCCCGATCCCCGGAACGAGCTGGACCTCATCGGCCGCGATGCCGTTGGCCTTGAGGAGGGCCTGCACGATGATCGTGGCCGTACCCTCGGGCACGGCGATGGTTGTGCCGATCAGGTCTGCGGGTTCCGTGATCGCGCCCGCGCCCGGCAGGGACATGATCGTGAACGCGTTTCGCTGCTCGAGCACGCCGACGATCCGTATGGGCGTGTCCTGATTCGCGACCATGCTCGCGGTTCCGATGGGTGTCGTATAGCCGACCTCGGCGTTCCCGGCGGCCACGGCGGCCTCGACGGCGGTCGGCCCGGCGATGAGATCGACCTTCCCGAAGCCTTCGTCCTCGAAGTACCCGTCGGTTTCGGCGATGTAGTCGCCCGCGTACCCGACCTCCTTGAGGTAGGAGAGCTGGATGGTCAGCGTGCCGTCCGCCGCGAACACGGAATCGCCGGCCGCTCCATCGGGCGAGCCGTCATCGCCGGATCCCGTCGACGAACAGGCGGCGGTGAGAGCGAGTACGGCCGCGGCGGCGAGAGCACCCCGAGCGGCGCCGCGGTTCAACTGGATCTGCATTCTGGTCATGATGTCCTCCAAGCGTCGACATGCTCGATCGGTGAATTAGTGGCCTGCAGCGCCCGTGAGCGCGCTGAGCCGACTGCCCAGTCGCTCTTCCCGGCTGCGGGCGAGGGCGATCTGTGCGGCTTCTTGCGGGGTTGCCGCGAACGAGATCGGGGTGACCTGTCTCGCATCGATCCACTGGTCGTCGATGAGGTTCGGTCGGATCCGATCCGCCCACCCACCGGATCCCGCGAGCGCAACGATCGGAGTACCCGCGTCGTATGCGATGGTGATCTCGTTGAGGGTTCCCACGCCTCCCCCCACCACGATGACCGCGTCGGCGCAGCGCGCCGTCAGGAAGTTGCGGATCGTCCCCATGCCGGTCGGGAGCGACAGGTCCAGGTATTGGTTCGCGTGTTCGTGATCTGCGTACGGCAGGAACCCGACGGTGAACCCGCCGGCCTCCTGGGCACCTCGGCTGGCGGCCGCCATGACGCCGTCGGTGCCTCCGCTGAGGAGGACCGCGTCGCTTCGCGCGATCGATCGCCCGACCTCGGCCGCGAGGTCCAGCAGGCCCGGGGGCAACTGCGTGCCCGCGGGGGCGGCGTTGCCCAGCACTCCGATGGTTGTTCGTCTCATAGTCTCCGTGCACCTTTCTCGATGGTCGTGGTTCGTGACTCGATGTCGTGAGGATCGACGGCGAGCAGCTCGAGCGGCTGCAGCACCGTCGTGGCGAAGGACGCGCACGCCGAAGCGGCACACGTCGCTCGCAGCAGTGAGTCCCCGCGGACGACGGCGGTTGCGAAGGCACCGCAGAAGACGTCTCCCGCACCCGTCGGGTCGCGCACGAGATGGCCTCGGTAGGCCGGAACGTGCCACATCGACGCCGCATCGCCCTCGGCGATCCAGGCGCCCGCGGCACCGTCCTTGAGCACCGTCGTGCGCGCTCCGAGGGCCCGAAACGCGGCGACCGTCTCGAGCGGAGTCTGGTCCGGGTCGAAGACGGCCGAGTCCGACGTGCTCGGCAGGAAGACGTCCAGTTGCTCCAGCAGCCCGTCGAGCACGTGAATGCCGGTCTCGAGCAGGTCGTGACGCGACGGGCAGTCGGCCTGGATGTAGGGCGCGCCGACACCGGCGAGATACGTGACCAGCTCGCCGAACCGGCTCACCGGGAGAAGGCCCATGTGCCAGGGGTGGGATGCGCGGCCGGATCGCGCGAGGTCGGCGGGGGTCGACAGGGTCGGCAGCACCTGCGCCGGGTCGAGGGTCGTGTCCACGAAGGCACCTTGCGCCGACCGGGGCAGCTGGAGGATCCGCTCGCGTGGCGCCGGGCCGATGCGCTCGCCGTCGAGTTCGTAGGCGAACGTGACCCGGGTGCTGTCGATCTCGGAGTCTCTGCGCACGTGATCGACGCGCATACCGGCCGCGGCGAGTGCGGTGAGCACGTCGGGGTCGTAGTCACGGCCGGCCACGGTGTGCAGCGCGACGTCCGCACCGAGCATGACGGCACCCGCGGCGGCCCACAAGGCATTGCCGCCAGGGCTGTCGGTGACGTATGTCCCATCGCTACTGATGACACTGTCGAGCGTGAGGCCACCGATGACCTCAAGTGTTGTCGTGCCCACGGTCCGCATCGGCGCTGCTCCTTCGCAGTGAATGTCCGCTTTGGTACAACATACTCATGCAGCTTCGATCTGACAAGCATGTCCCGTCCGAGACATTCGTCTGATGACCGGCCCATCGGCCGCGGCAGAGGCGGAATATTGGCATGATGGCTTCATGGACATCCAGCCAATTCGAGACGCACGGCCCCTGGCCGTCCAGGTCTATGACGCGTTGTACCAAGTGATCACCGAGGCGGGGCGTACGGCCGGAGACACCGTCCCGACCGAGTTGGACCTGGCCCAACAGCTCGGGGTGAGTCGCCGGATCGTGCGGCAGGCGCTGACATTGTTGGAGGAGGACGGGCTGCTCAGTCGCGGGCAGGGCCGCCGCCGCGTCGTGGCGGGCCTGTCGCAACCGAGGCCCGACAGCGGGCCCACGCCGATCGAGGACATGTTCGGGCACGGACAGGGCGCATCGCTCACGGTATCCCGACGCGCCACGACCCACGCCACGAGATGGAGCGGAGAGCACCTGGACGTCCCGCTCGGCACCCCGCTGCGCGTGTGGCAGAGCCATCTGGACCTCGACGGCGAGCCCGCACTCGACGCCCTCGAATTGAGCCACCCCGACTGGGCACCCATCGCGGACACCGGCTCCACGAGCATGCTCCAGGCGGTGGATCCGGCGATCCGCAGCCAGGCGCACTACTCCCTGGTTCAGACCGGCTATGCGGATTCCCGCCTCGACCCGCCGCCGCCGGGAGCCCGCGTACAGGGGCCCGGCGTACTCGTCCTCACCGTGGTCCTCAACCACGGGGCGCGACCGGTCTACCTGGCGAAGTACATCATCTCGGCGCGGCTCACGCCCATCAGGCTGACGCGCAGATGAGAGGTAGCGCTTCCGGGGCCTCGCTTTATACTCGCCCCATGACACGCACCACCGCCGGTGCTCCACCGGCCCTCCGCCCCTGGCACCGCAGCGCCGCCGAGGTCGCGGCCACCGCTGCGGGCATCGTCGGCACGGATTCGCTCACGTCGGCCAATCTGGGCCGGTACCTGCACGGGCTGCCGGGGGTCGACAAGGTCGGTGCCGACGCACGCGCGGGGATGCTCTCGACCCGCTCGATCAAGACCTCGGCCAAGGCCTGGGCGCTCGATGCGATCATCTCGATGATCGACCTGACCACCCTCGAGGGCGCCGACACCCCCGGCAAGGTCCGGTCCCTCGTGGCCAAGGCCCGCACCCCCGACCCGAGCGATCCCGGCTGCCCCCGGCCGGCGGCCGTGTGCGTCTACAACGACCTCGTGCCCGTGGCCCTCGAGGCCGTGGCCGGAACCGGGATCCACGTCGCGGCCGTGAGCACGGCCTTCCCCTCGGGGCGGGCCTCCCGCGCGGTGCGCCTGGCCGACACCGCCGACGCCGTGAGCGCCGGCGCCCACGAGATCGACATGGTCATCGATCGCGGCGCCTTCCTCGCCGGAGACTACGCCCGGGTGTTCGAGGACATCGTGGCCGTGCGTGAGGTGTGCCGGTCCCGCCCGGAGCCCGCCCACCTCAAGGTCATCCTCGAGACCGGCGAACTGGTCACCTACGACAACGTCCGCCGCGCCTCCTGGCTCGCCATGCTCGCCGGCGCCGACTTCATCAAGACGTCCACGGGCAAGGTGAACCCGGCGGCCACGTTGCCGGTCACGGTGCTCATGCTCGAGGCGGTGCGTGACTTCGCGGCGCTGACCGGCGTGAGCGTGGGCGTCAAGCCCGCCGGCGGCATCCGCGGCTCGAAGCAGGCCGTGCACTACCTCGTGGCGGTGAACGAGGTGGCCGGGGAGACCTGGCTCGACCCCGAGCTGTTCCGCTTCGGCGCCTCCTCCCTGCTCAACGACGTGCTCGCCCAGCGCCGCAAGCTCACCACCGGTGCCTACACCGGACCCGACTACATCACGATCGACTGAGGTATCCCATGGTCTTCGAGTATGCGCCCGCCCCGGAGTCGCGCTCCGTGGTCAGCTTCGACTCCAGCTACGGCCTCTTCATCGACGGCGAGTTCACCGACGGCGCGGGCACGACGATGAAGACGATCAATCCGGCCACCGAGGAGGTGCTCTCCGAGGTCTCGGTCGCCGGGGAGGAGGACGTCGACCGCGCCGTCGCCGCCGCCCGGAAGGCCTTCGAGAAGGTCTGGAGCCGCACGCCCGGCTCGGAGCGCGCGAAATACCTCTACCGGATCGCGCGGATCCTGGCCGAGCGCTCGCGCGAGTTCGCCGTGGCCGAGACCCTGAACAACGGCAAGCCGATCCGGGAGTCGCGCGACGTCGACGTGCCGCTGGCGAGCGCCTACTTCTTCTACTACGCCGGGTGGGCCGACAAGCTCGACCATGCCGGTTTCGGCCCCGCCCCCCGCCCGCACGGCGTCGTGGGGCAGGTGATCCCGTGGAACTTCCCGCTGCTCATGCTCTCGTGGAAGATCGCCCCGGCGCTGGCCACCGGCAACACCGTGGTGATCAAGCCCGCCGAGACCACCCCGCTGACCGCGCTGCTCTTCGCCGACGTGCTGCGCCAGGCGGGCCTGCCGCCCGGGGTGGTCAACATCCTCACCGGCGCCGGGCCCACGGGCGCGGCCCTCGTCGCCCACCGGGGAGTCGACAAGATCGCCTTCACCGGGTCGACCGCCGTGGGCAAGGGGATCGCCCGCGCGATCGCCGGCACCCGCAAGGTCGCCACCCTCGAGCTCGGCGGCAAGGCCGCCAACATCGTCTTCGACGACGCCCCGATCGACCAGGCCGTCGAGGGGATCGTCAACGGCATCTTCTTCAACCAGGGCCAGGTGTGCTGCGCCGGATCCCGGCTGCTCGTGCAGGAGAACATCCACGACGAACTGGTCGAGCGGCTCAAGGTCCGCCTCGGCACGCTGCGTGTGGGTGACCCGATGGACAAGAACACCGACGTCGGCGCGATCAACTCCGCCGCCCAGCTCCAGCGCATCACGGACCTCGTGCAGGCCGGCGAGGACGAGGGCGCGATCCGCTGGTCGCTCGACTGCGGGATCCCGACGAACGGGTTCTGGTTCCGCCCGACCCTGTTCACCGGGGTCTCCCAGTCGCACCGGATCGCGCAGGAGGAGATCTTCGGGCCCGTGCTCAGCGTCATCACCTTCCGCACCCCGGCCGAGGCGGTCGCCAAGGCGAATAACACCCCCTACGGCCTCTCCGCCGGGATCTGGACGGAGAAGGGCTCGCGGATCCTGTGGATGGCCGATCAGCTGCGCGCCGGCGTCGTCTGGGCGAACACGTTCAACAAATTCGATCCCACGAGCCCGTTCGGCGGCTACAAGGAGTCCGGCTACGGCCGCGAGGGCGGGCGCCACGGCCTCGGCCCGTACCTGGTGGAAGGAACCACGCGATGAGCCCCACGACCACGAGCGCGGCCGGCGACCGGCGCCTGGGCGTTCCCAAGACCCACAAGCTCTTCATCGGCGGAGCGTTCCCGCGCTCCGAATCCGGTCGCACCTACGAAGTGACGACGTCGCGCGGCGCCTTTGCGGCGAACGTCGCCCAGGGCTCGCGCAAGGACGTGCGCGACGCGGTCCGGGCTGCTCGAGCGGCGCAGTCCGGATGGGCGGGGGCCACCGCGTACAACCGCGGGCAGGTGCTCTACCGGGTCGCCGAGCTCATGGAGGGCAGGCGCGCCCAGTTCGAGGCGGACGTCGCCGCCGGCGAGGGGATGAGCGCCGCGCGGGCGAGCGCCGTCGTCTCCGCCGCGATCGACCGGTGGGTCTGGTACGCGGGCTGGGCGGACAAGATCGCCCAGGTCGCCGGGAACGCCAACCCCGTGGCCGGCCCGTTCTTCAACATCTCCTCCCCCGAGCCCACCGGGGTCGCCGGCGTCCTCGCCCCGCAGGCGTCCTCGCTGCTCGGCCTCGTCTCCGTGCTCGCGCCCGCCGTCGTCTCCGGGAACACCGCCGTCGTGCTCGCCTCGCAGGAGCGGCCGCTGCCCGCCGTCGCCCTCGCCGAGGTGCTCGCGACCTCGGACGTTCCCGGCGGCGTCGTCAACCTGCTCACCGGCCGCACCGCCGAACTCGCGCCTCCGCTCGCGGCCCACCAGGACGTCAACGCCCTCGACCTCGCCGGCGCCGTCGGCGCCGAGAATGTGACCTGGGGCGAACTCGAGGCGGCCGCCGCCGACAGCCTCAAGCGGGTGCGGCGCCCCGCGGCCGAGGAGGGGCCGGACTGGACGGCGGAGCAGTCGCTGCGCGGGATCCTCGCGTACACGGAGACCAAGACGGTCTGGCACCCCAAGGGCACCTGACCTCAGGCTCGCACGCGCCAGGCCAGCCCGTGGTCGCAGCCCGGGCGGCGGGCGCCCGTGGCGAGATCGACGAGGAGCCGCGCGGCCAGGGCCGGGGTCGCCCCCGAGACCGCCATCTCGAAGGAGCGCCGGGAGCACTCGGGCACGGCCCGCCCGCCCGCGACGACGCGCAGGTCGAGCGGCACGCGCAGGCCCCGCTCGGCGGCCTCCTCGTCCGCGGCCTCCCCGCTGCAGCGGCTCGTGCACAGGATCGACCCGACCCCGGCGTCGATGAGTCGGGCCGCCCCGCGGCGCATGCCCCGCCGGGTGCCGTCGTGCACCGCGACGGCCGGTTCGGCGATCCGGCCGTCGTCGACCGCGCGGGCGTACGGGGAATACCGGCTGACCCGGCCCCGACCGTGCGTGTCGAGCTGGGGCTCCGAGGCGAGGCAGCCGATCCGGTCCTCCCGCTCGAGCAGGTACTCCAGCGCCGCGTCGACGCCCTGGGTGGGGCAGCCGTGCAGGCTGTCGAAGTGGGGGCTGGGCCGGAGGGGATGCGCCACGAGCAGCCGCGCCCCCGCGCGGGCGCGCTCCTCCAGCTCGTGGTGGGTCGCCAGATCCTCGATCGGGGCCCCGAGGTAGGCCGCATCGGGCCGGATCCGGTCGAGCGCATCCAGCCACCCCTCCGGCCCGGGGGCGAGCACCGGCAGCAGTCCGTGCGGGGCGAGGAGCCGGCCCGCCAGTTCGAGCAGGCGCAGGTCCTCCGGATGGTCCAGGTCGGTCAGGTTGAGCACCACGACCCCGGAGCCGCCGCCGGAGTCGGGCCGGTTCACGGCGTCACGACCTCGGCCGCGTCACTGTGTCACGTCGATCCCGCATCAGGCCTCCCCGCTGGTTCTGGGCACGCCGCATCGAGGTCCCCGCCGCCGCATCGATGCATCGGCCGGGCACAACGAAGGATCCCGCCCCGTTTCCCCCGATGCTACCGTCCGCCCGATCGGCGCGAGTTCAGTCGATCGTCTCGAGCACGACGGGTCGCGGCGCCGGCGCCTCCGGTCCGGTCTGCTGCGGCCCGATCGTCACGGCGCCCGTGAGGGCCTCGACCGCGCGGCCGAAGCGCTCGGGCGTGTCGGTGTGCAGGGTCATGAGCACCTGGCCCGCGCGCACCGCCTCCCCCGGCTTGGCGTGGAGTTCGATGCCGGCGCCGGCCTGCACGGCGTCCTCGCGGCGGGCACGCCCGGCCCCGAGTCGCCAGGCCGCCACCCCGACCGCGTAGGCGTCGAGCCCGGTGAGCACGCCGCCGGCGGTGGCCCGGACCTCCTCGGTGTGGGTCGCCACCGGCAGGGGCGCCTCGGGATCGCCGCCCTGCCCCCGGATCATCCTGCGCCACACGTCCATCGCCCGCCCGTCGGCGAGCGCCGCCCGTGGATCGGCGTCGGGGCGTCCCGCCGCGTCGAGCATCACCCGGGCGAGCGCGACCGTCAGCTCGATCACGTCGCCCGGTCCGCCGCCGGCGAGCACCTCGACCGACTCGCGCACCTCGAGCGCGTTGCCGGCGGTGAGCCCGAGCGGGGTGGACATGTCGGTCAGGAGCGCCGAGGTGGTCACGCCGGCGTCGCGCCCGAGGGTGACCATCGTGGTTGCGAGCGCGCGGGCGTCGTCCATGCTCTTCATGAACGCGCCCGAGCCGACCTTGACGTCGAGCACGAGCGAATCGGTGCCCTCGGCGATCTTCTTGGACATGATGGACGAGGCGATGAGCGGGATCGCCTCGACGGTGCCCGTGACGTCGCGCAGGGCGTAGAGTTTCCGGTCGGCCGGGGCGAGGCCGGAACCGGCCTGACAGATGACCGCCCCCACCTCCGCGAGCTGGCGCATGAGGTGGTCGTTCGAGAGGGCCGCCCGCCAGCCGGGGATCGACTCCAGCTTGTCGAGGGTGCCGCCCGTGTGGCCCAGTCCCCGGCCCGAGAGCTGCGGCACGGCGACGCCGAAGGACGCGACGAGCGGTGCCAGCGGCAGGGTGATCTTGTCGCCGACCCCGCCGGTCGAGTGCTTGTCGGCGGTCGGCCGGTCGAGGCCGGAGAAGTCCATCCGCTCCCCGGAGTCGATCATCGCCGTGGTCCAGTGGAGGATCTCGCGGGCGTCCATGCCGTTGAGGAGGATCGCCATGGCCAGGGCGGCCATCTGTTCCTCGGCCACGACCCCGCGGGTATAGGCGTCGATCACCCAGGCGATGCGGTCCGGGTCCAGCCGGCGGCCGTCCCGCTTGGCCGTGATCACCTCGACGGCGTCGAACGGTTCGTGGCTCATCTTCTCGCTCCTCCTGATCAGGGTTCGGGCCGGCGTTCGGGCCGGTGTGCGGCGAGGGCCTCCGGCCCGAACGCATCGGGCAGGACCTCGGTCATCGGCCGGATCCCCCGGACCGTCTCCACCAGCAGCTCGGCGCCGCCGTGCTCCCAGAGCAGCTGGCGGCAGCGGCCGCACGGCATGATCACCTCGCCGCCGCCGTTGCAGCAGGTGAATGCGACGAGCCGGCCGCCGCCGCCCGTGATCAGGGCGGAGACGAGGGAGCACTCCGCGCACAGGGTCACCCCGTAGGCGGCGTTCTCCACGTTGCAGCCGACGATCACCTCACCGGAGTCGGTGAGCGCGGCCGCCCCCACGGGATAGCCGGAGTAGGGGGCGTAGGCGCGCGTGACCACCTCCCGGGCCGCCCTGCGCAGCCGGTCCCAGTCGATGTCTGCCATGGCGGCCTCCTTGATGCCGGCGTGCCCGGTCACTCCGGCGGGTACGGCTTGCCCTCGGCCGCGGGCGGCCGGAAGCGGCCGACGAGGCCGGCGACGGCGAAGATCGTGGCCAGGTACGGCAGCATCGACAGCAGCTCCGAGGGGATCGGCGAGTCGATGTTGCCGAGCACCCGGCGCAGCGAGTCGAAGAAGCCGAAGAGGATCGCCGCGGCGAGCGCTCCGGTCGGGTTCCACCGGCCGAGGATCATCGCGGCGAGCGCGATATAGCCGCGGCCCTGGGTCGCCTCCTTCGTGAACGCGAGCCCGGCCGCCACGATCGAGGCTCCGCCGAATCCCGCGATGGCCGAGCCGAGGATCACGTTGCGGTACCGGGTGCGGTTGACGTTGATGCCGACCGTGTCGGCCGCCTTCGGGTGCTCCCCGACCGAGCGCATCCGCAGCCCCCACCGGCTGCGGAACAGCAGGTACTGGAGCACGAAGATGAGCACGATCATCGTGTAGACCATGATGTTCTTGTTGAAGAACGCGTTGCCGATCACGGGCAGGTCGGCGAGCAGCGGAATCCGCAGCTCGGGCAGGGCGGGCGGGGTGCGCAGCGACTGGTTGGTCGAGAGCACGGTCGAGAACAGGTAGTTCGTCAGGCCGAGCACGAGCACGTTGAGGACGACCCCGACGATGATCTGGTCCACCCGGTACTTGACCGTGAAGACGGCGAGCAGCCAGCCCACGAGCCCGCCGGCGATCGGGGCGGCGATGAGGCCGAAGTACAGGCTCCCGGTCGCGGCGCCGACCGTGGCGCCCATGAACGCGCCGGCGAGCAGCTGCCCCTCGATCGCGATGTTGATCGTTCCCGAGCGCTCGCACAGCACCCCGGCCATCGCCCCGAAGGCGAGCGGGAGGGCCGCGATGATCGTGGTCGAGAGCAGGAACGGGATCGGCAGGCCGTAGTTGTTCCCCGCCACGACCCACACGAGGAACGCGAACAGCACGAGCACGCCGAATCCGGCGGTGAGCCAGGTCGGCAGCTTCTTGCGCCGGTAGGCGAGGTAGAACGAGGAGCCGGCGAGCGCCAGCGCGCCGAGCATGAGCACGATCCCGGCCGGCCGGCCGGGCACGGTGACCTCGCCGACGTCGAACGTGTCGTTGCTCTGGGACAGCTTGAAGGTGGAGGCGCCCTCCGGCCCGAGGAACAGGTAGGCGAGCAGTCCGAGGAGACCGACGACGCCGAGGATGATCGGTGTGCGCAGGGCGACCGCCTCCCGGGGCGTGGCCTCCTCGAGGCGGGGGGACTCGGTCGTGGCGGTCATGCGAGCGCCTCCTTCCGCTTGAGGCCGCTGTGGGGAAGGAAGAACATCCGGCGCACCAGCGGGGGCGCCGCGATGAACAGCACGATGACCGCCTGGATCACGAGCACGATGTCGGTGGGGGTGTCGGCGACCGTCTTCATGAACGGGGAGCCCGCCCGCAGCGCCCCGAACAGGAGCGCCGCCCCGACCGTGCCCAGCGGTTTCGAGCGACCGAGCAGTGCCACCGTGATGGCGTCGAACCCGACGGACCCCGCGGTGCTCGCCTGCATCGTCCCCTCCGTGCCGAGCACGATGCTCGACCCACCGAGCCCGGCGAGGAGGCCGCCGACCACCATGACCCACACGAAGACCGACGGAACCTTGATGCCGGCCGTGCGGGCGGCGTCCATGTTCGCCCCGACGGCACGGAACTTGAAGCCGAGCGTGGACCGCTCCATGAGCCACCACACCCCGAACGCCGCGAGCAGGGCCAGCGGGAAGGCGAGACTGATACGGAATGGCTCGGGCAGCAGGTTCGGGAACATCGCATTGTCGTGCACGGCCGGGCTGATCGGCCGGTTGCCGATGGGCCGCAGCACCGAGGTGGTGAGCAGGTAGGAGACGAGCCACACCGCAATCCAGTTGAGCATGATCGTCACGATCACCTCGTTCGCCCCGGTGCGGGCCTTGAGGAAACCGGCGATGCCGCCCCAGATTCCACCGATCACGATCGCGGCAAGCACGGCGAGCACGAGCAGCGTCGGGCCGGGCGCCGAGAACGTGAAGCCGACGTAGGCGGAGGCGGCCGCGCCCATGAGCACCTGCCCCTGGGCACCGATGTTGAACATGCCCGACCGGAACCCGACGGCCAGGCCGAGACCGGCGAAGATAAGCGGGGTCGACCACACCATCGTCTCGGTCAGCGGGCGGATCATCCGCACGAAGGAGTCGGCCTCGAAGTCGAACACGGCGCCGCGGAACAGCGCCACGTAGGAGGAGCGGATCGCGTCCCACGCGTACCAGAGCATGTCGTAGGGGCGGGAGAAGAAGTAGGACGACGCCTGCCGGGTCTGCTCGTCGGCCGCGGCGATGAGCAGGCCGGAGATGACGAGCGCGGCGACGATCGCGAGCAGGGTCACGAGCCAGCTCGAGCGGAGCATCTCCTGCAGCAGGTTGAGCTTCGGCTCGGTGTGGAGCCGATTCGCCTCGGCCGGTTCCGACGGGGAGACCGGTTCCGACGAGGAGACCGGTTCCGCCGGGGAGGACGGCTCGGGTGGGCTCGGGGTGTCGCTCACTTCTTCTCCTTCCCTTGCGGGTTCTCCGGGTCGAGCAGTTCGGGCCCGCTCTCGTGCAGGGTCGTGGGGTGCTGCTCCGCCTCGGCCTCCGCGGCCTCGGGCGGGATGCCCGCCATCATGAGTCCCAGGACGTCGCGGCTCGTGCCGGCCGGGACGATCCCGACGACCCGGCCCTTGTTCATCACGGCGATCCGGTCGGCCAGCGCCGCCACCTCGTCGAGTTCCGTGGAGACGATGAGCACGGGGGTGCCCCGGTCGCGTTCGGCCACGATCCGGCCGTGCACGAACTCGATCGAGCCCACGTCGAGCCCGCGGGTCGGCTGCGAGGCGATGAGCAGGTCGAGGTCGCGGGACATCTCCCGGGCGAGCACGACCTTCTGCTGGTTCCCGCCCGAGAGGGCGGAGATCGGATCCTGGATCGACTGCGTGCGCACGTCGAACTCGGCGCGGTACTTCTCGGCGTGGTCCGCGATGACCTTCGGATACATGGCCAGGCCCTTCGCGAACGGTGGCCGGTTGTGGCGGTCGAGGATCATGTTCTCGGCGATCGAGAACGAGGAGATGAGCCCGTCGGTCGAGCGGTCCTCGGGCACGAAGCCGACCCCGGAGTCCAGCACCTCCTGCACCTCGAGCCCGAGCAGCTCCCGGCCGTTGAGGCGGGCGGAGCCCGCCAGCGCCGGCCGCAGCCCGAGGATGGTCTCGACCAGCTCGGTCTGACCGTTCCCCTGGACACCGGCGACCGCGAGGATCTCCCCGCCGGCCACCTCGAAGCTCACGTCGTCGACGACCGGGGTGCCGTTGGAGTCGTGCACTCTGAGGTCGGCGACCGCGAAGAGCCGGTCGTTCGTGCGCGCCTCCGCCTTCTCGACACCGAGGTTGACGGCCCGGCCGACCATGAGGGAGGCGAGTTCGTTCTCGGCGGCATCGGGGGTGGCGGTGCCCACGACCCGGCCGCGGCGGATCACGGTGATCTCGTCGGCGACGGCGCGGACCTCGCGCAGCTTGTGGGTGATGAAGACGATCGCCGTGCCCTCGTCGCGCAGCTGGCGCATGATCCCGATGAGTTCGTCGGTCTCCTGCGGGGTGAGCACCGCGGTCGGCTCGTCGAGGATGAGGATCCTCGCGTCCCGGGAGAGCGCCTTGATGATCTCGACGCGCTGCTGCACCCCGACCGGCAGGTCCTCGATGTAGGCGTCCGGGTCGACCTCGAAGCCGAACCGGGCGGAGATGTCCCGCACGAGCTTGCGCGCGTACTTGAGGTCGATGATCCCGCCGGTGCCGGTGGGCTCGTGGCCGAGCACGAGGTTCTCCGCCACGGTGAACACCGGCACGAGCATGAAGTGCTGGTGCACCATCCCGATCCCGGCCGCCATCGCCTCACCGGGGCCGTCGAACCGGACGGGCCGGTCGTCGATGAACATCTGCCCGTCGTCCGGCTGGTAGAGGCCGTAGATGGTGTTCATCAGGGTGCTCTTGCCGGCGCCGTTCTCGCCGAGCAGGGCGTGGATCGATCCCGCCTCGAACGTCACGTCGATGTGATCGTTGGCGACGAGCGAGCCGAATCGCTTGGTCAGACCCCGCAACTCAAGTTTCACGATGTGTCCCTCTCCGCGACCCTCGCGGTCTCGTACGGGTGACTGTAACGCCCGCCCCGGTGGCGCGGGCCGATTCCGGTCGTCTCCGAGCGGCTCCGAGCGGCCTCGGAGCGCCCTCCGAGACGGTCGGTGGCGGTGGGCCTCGGGGAACGCGTGGCATTCCCTGAGGCCCACCGCCACCGGTTGTCGTGTCCGGTCCGGCGCCGCGGCCGGCGGCGACCTCACCCCATCGGCGTCATCCGACCGGCGTCGCCGACACCGACTCGACGACGAGGTCGCCGGAGATGATCTGGCTGCGCAGGTCGTCGATCTCGGACTTGAGATCGTCCGGCACCTTGTCCTCGAACGCGTGGTACGGGGCGATCCCGACGCCGCCGTTCTCGAGGGTGCCGACGTACGGCGCGTTGCTGAAGTCGTCCTCGGCGGAGGCCTTGATCGTGTCGAACACGGCGTTGCCGATGAGCTTGACCACCGAGGTGAGGATCAGGTCCTTGTTCGCGTCGTTCGAGGGCTGCAGGTAGCCGTCGGAGTCGACCCAGATGACCGAGACGCCGTCGTGCTCGGCCGCGGCCTTGAGCGATCCGGACCCGACCGGGCCCGCGACCGGCAGGATGATGTCGGCGCCCTGGTTGATGAACTGCTGGGTGGTCGTGTACCCGTTCTCGACGTTGGAGAAGTCACCGGTCATGGAGCCGTTCTGCGCCTCCTTGTCCCAGCCGAGCACCTTGACGTCGGTGTCGTGGGCCTCGTTGTACTTCTTGACGCCGTCGGAGAACCCGTCCATGAAGATCGTCACCGAGGGCAGCGGCATGCCGCCGTAGGTCGCCACGGTGCCCGTCTCGGTCATCCCGCCGGCGAGGTAGCCGGCGAGGAACGCGGCCTCCTGGGTGTTGAACACGAGCGGCTTGGCGTTGTCGATCTCGACGACGTTGAAGTCCTCGTCGGTGAAGACCGAGTCGACCAGCGCGAACTCGATGTCGGGGTTGGCCTCGGCGGCCTCCTGGATCGCGTCCTCGAGGTTGAAGCCGATCCCGATGATCAGGTTGCAGCCGGCCTGCACCTGGGAGTCGACGTTCGGGCCGTAGTCGCTCGGGCTGGTCGACTCGGCCGAGTGGATCGTGACGCCGAGCTCGGACTCGGCCCGAGTGAGGCCCTCGTAGCCGGACTCGTTGAAGGAGGCGTCGTCGAAGCCGCCCTCGTCCGAGACCATGCACGCCACGAAGTCGGAGTGGTCGACACCCGCGCTCGTGGTCTCGCCCGAGCCTCCGGTGTCGCCGTCGCCTCCCTCCCCGGGGGGCGCCCCACAGGCGGCCAGGGCGAGAACGGCAGCTGTCGCCGACACGGCGGCGAAAATAGACTTCTTCACGATGCTTGTCTCCCGATGTGAGGTGCCGCCCCGGTCGGGGCGGAGGATCCCGGATCGGGTTGACCCACGCACCGTGGCCGGTTGGACCTCTCGGCCCGGGGTCGCCTTGCCGTCCGGAGAATGGACACTAGTCCGTCGTCGTCGCCGATGCAGGTATTGGGCGAGCGGGAAAGGCGTTCGTTATGCAACCGTTGCGAGCGCGTCCGCCGCGGCGGGACCGGCAGCGTCCGGGCGGTCTCAGCTGTCCCGGACCGGCTCCGGATAGCGGGTCCGGCCGGCCCGCGGCAGCGCGGCCACGCCGGCGAGCACCCGCGCGCCGACGCCGATCGCGCCCTCGTCGAAGATCGCGTCCCCCTGGTGCAGGTCGTAGGTGCGACCGCCCGCGCTGCGGGTGCCCAGGCGGCCCATCGCCCCGGGCCGGTGTCGCAGATACCAGCCGAAGTCCTCCCCGCCGAGGGACTGATCGGTCAGGTCGGTCGCGTCCTCGCCGACGAGCGTGCGCACGGAGGCCTCGAGCACGTCCACCTCGCGGGCCGTGTTGACGACCGCCGGCACCCCGCGCACGAGGTCGACCTCGGCGTGGACGCCGGTGGCGGCCACGAGCTGCGGGATGATCGACATGAGCAGGTCGTCCGCCTCGTCCCAGGCCCGGGAGTCGAGGCATCGCAGGGTCCCGGTCACCGTCCCGCGGGCGGGGATCGCGTTCGCGGCCGTGCCCGCGTGCACGCTGCCCCACGTGAGGTTGACCCCGAAGCGCGGATCGATCCGGCGGGCGAGCACCGCGGGGGCGGCGGTGATGATCTGACCGAGCGCGTACACGAGGTCGCCCGTGCGGTGCGGCCGGGACGTGTGCCCGCCGCGCGAGGTGAGCGTGACGGTCACGGTGTCGGAGGTCGAGGTGATCGGCCCCACCCGGGTGGCCACGGCGCCCACGTCGACCCGCGGGTCGCAGTGCAGCGCGTACACCTCGCTCACGCCGTCGAGCGCACCGACCTCGATGACGTCGAGGGCGCCGCCGGGCTGGACCTCCTCGGCGGGCTGGAACACGAGGCGCACGTCGCGCGCGAGCTCACCGGCCGCGGCGAGCTCGGCCAGGATGAGCCCCGCGCCGAGGGCCGAGGCCGTGTGGATGTCGTGCCCGCACGCGTGGGCGTACCCGTTCGTGGCCGCGAACTCGAGCCCGGAGGTCTCCAGCAGCGGCAGCGCGTCGAGATCCGCCCGCAGCACGACCCGGCCGCCCGCGCCGGCAGCCGAACCGGTCGAGCCGGTCGAGCCGGTCGTGCTGGCATCGATGTCGCAGTACAGTCCGGTGCCCGGCAGCAGCGCGACGCGCAGTCCGGCCGCGCGCAGCCGGCGCGCCACCGCCTCGGTCGCCCGCTTCTCGCCGCGGGCGAGTTCGGGATGGCTGTGCATGTCGCGCCGGAACGCGATGAGCTCGTCCTGGAGTCCGTCGCTGCAGCGGATGATCCGCTCGGCGAGGGCATTCGATCCGCTCGTGCGCGGGGGCCGGGGTGTCTCGCTCATGGATCCGTCCGTCGAGTCGGTCTCGGTCGATGGTCGCCTCACCGCAGTGGTCCTTCCCGCGGCAGGTCGTCCACGACCTGCTTGAGGTGCTGTGCCCGGTCGCGGGTGGTCACGAGGATCGCGTCCCCGGTGTTGACCACGACGGCGCCCGGAATCCCGAGGACGACGACCGTCGCCTCACCGGGGACCACCACGCTTCCCTCCGCGCCGTAGGCACGGACCCGGTCCGCGGAACCCGCCGGGCCCAACACCCGGACGGCGCCCCGCCCGCCGCTCGGCGGCGCCTGCACGGGCGAGGGCTCGGGCAACGCCGTGGCGATCGCGTCCCAGTCGCCGATGTCGCTCCACCCGAGGTCGGCGGGGACGACGGCGACCCCGCCGTCGCGGGAGAGCGGCTCGCTCAGGGCGTGGTCGATGGCGATGGCCGGGAGCCCGGGCCACACGCGTTCGAGTACCTCGGCACGCTCGGGCCCGTCCCAGGCCGCGGCGATCTCCTCGATCCCGGCGGCGAGCGCGGGCTGGTAGCGGCGGAGGAGCTCGCGCAGCCGCTCCGCCCGGCACAGGTACATGCCGGCGTTCCACAGGTACCCGCCCGCCGCCAGATAGCCCGCGACGACCTCCGGCGAGGGCTTCTCCACGAAGTCCTCGACCGGCTCGACGCCGGCCACCGGGCCACCCGCGCCGACGCGGATGTACCCGAACGCGGTCGAGGGCTCGTCGGGAGCGATCCCGATCGCGACGAGGTAGTCGTGCCGGGCCGCGGCGACCGCGCGGGTCACGGCGCTCGTGAACGCCGGCTCGTCCGCGATGAGATGGTCCGCGGCGAAGGATCCGACCACGAGGTCCTCGTCCGGATGACGGCGCCGGAGCACCTCGGCGGCGAGCGCGATCGCGGCCATCGAGTCCCGCGGGGACGGTTCCGCGAGCACGTCGCCGGGGGGAAGGTCGGGGAGCTGCGAGCGCACCTTCGCGGCGTGCCCCGCCCCTGTGACGACGACCACGCCCTCGGCCAGCGGGCGCAGGCGCGCGTAGGTGGACTGGAGCAGGCTCCGGCCCGAGGCGGTCAGGTCGTGCAGGAACTTCGGATCCGTCCGGCGTGACAACGGCCACAGCCGGGTGCCGGCGCCGCCGGCGGGGACGATCGCCCGGAACGTGGCCCGGCCCGCCGTGCGGCCCGCGTCCGCGGGCTCCGATGCGGGCCGTGGGGCGGATCGGGGCTGTGTCATGGGCCCAGGCTACCGACAGCTCCGCAGCGGCGCCGACGTGGCACATTCGCCTGAGGAACCGGACTAGAGTGGAATCGAATTGGCGACCGGAGCCGAGCCCTCCCCTGGCTCACCCCGTCGCGCGTACTGCCGAGGAGGCCCCACCGTGTCTGCACCGCCCGCAGCACCTTCCGCGCCTAAGAAGTCCAAGCGCACCCTGGGAACGTTGTATCGCGGCCATGAGGGCATGTGGTCCTGGGTCGCCCACCGGGTCACGGGAATGCTCATCTTCCTGTTCCTGCTCGTGCACGTGCTCGACACGGCGCTCGTGCGGGTCGACCCGGAGCTCTACAACGCGGTCATCGGCCACTACAAGACCCCGATCATGGGTCTGGGCGAGGCCGGCCTGGTCGCGGCGATCCTCTTCCACGCATTCAATGGGATCCGCATCATCCTGGTCGACTACTGGGACAAGGGCGCCAAGTATCAGAAGGTGCTGTTCTGGATCGTCATCGCACTCTTCGTGGTGTTCATGGCGGCGTTCCTGCCGCGGCACCTGTCGAACGTATTCGGGGGCTGAGGAATGAGCGAGCACATGACGACCGCGAGCAAGGTCGCGCTGCCCAACGACCCCTATCCGCGGCGCAAGATCACCCGCGGAAACTTCGAGCTGTACGGCTGGGCCTTCATGCGCATCTCCGGCGTCGTGCTGGTGGTGCTCATCTTCGGTCACCTGTTCGTCAACCTCATGGTCGGCGAGGGGGTGCACGCCCTCGACTTCGCCTTCGTCGCCGGCAAGTGGTCGAGCCTGGGGTGGCAGATCTGGGACCTGACCATGCTCTGGCTGGCGATGCTGCACGGCACGAACGGCGTGCGCACGATCATCAACGACTACGCGGAGCGCAACGGCACCCGCGGGGTGCTCAAGCTCATCACCTACGCGGCCGCCGTCGTCACGATCGTGCTCGGCACCCTGGTGATCTTCACCTTCGACCCCTGCCCGGCCGGCGCGCCGCTCGATGTACTGCCGTCGATCTGCAGCTGACCCGCGCCCGGTGACCGGCCGCGGCCGGCGCACCCGAGCAGACCGTTCCTCACGGACCCATCAGTAGGAGACCTCTTCGATGCAGACCCACCGTTACGACGTCGTCATCGTAGGCGCCGGAGGCGCCGGGATGCGTGCGGCGCTGGAGTCGTCCACCCGGGCGCGCACCGCCGTCCTCACGAAGTTGTACCCGACCCGCTCCCACACCGGCGCGGCGCAGGGCGGGATGTGCGCCGCCCTCGCGAACGTCGAGGAGGACAACTGGGAGTGGCACACGTTCGACACCGTCAAGGGCGGTGACTACCTGGTCGATCAGGATGCCGCGGAGGTCATGGCCAAGGAGGCCATCGACGCCGTGCTCGACCTGGAGAAGATGGGGCTGCCGTTCAACCGGACGCCCGAGGGCCGGATCGACCAGCGCCGCTTCGGCGGCCACACCCGCAACCACGGCGAGGCGGCCGTGCGGCGCTCGTGCTACGCGGCCGACCGCACGGGCCACATGATCCTGCAGACCCTGTATCAACAGTGCGTCAAGCAGAAGGTCGAGTTCTTCAACGAGTTCTACGTGCTCGACCTGCTCCTGGTCGACGATCCGGAGGGCGGCGAGGGCGCGAGGAAGGTCGCCGGCGTCGTCTCCTTCGAGCTCGCGACCGGCGAGATCCACGTGGTGCAGGCGAAGTCGGTCGTGTTCGCCACCGGCGGTGCCGGGAAGATCTTCAAGACCACCTCGAACGCGCACACGCTCACCGGCGACGGCATGGCGATCGCCTACCGCAAGGGGCTGCCGCTGGAGGACATGGAGTTCTTCCAGTTCCACCCGACCGGCCTGGCCGGCCTCGGGATCCTGCTGTCGGAGGCGGCGCGCGGCGAGGGCGGCATCCTGCGCAACAGCGACGGCGAGCGGTTCATGGAGCGCTACGCCCCGACCATCAAGGACCTCGCCCCGCGCGACATCGTCGCCCGGTCGATCGCGAACGAGGTGCGCGAGGGGCGCGGGTGCGGGCCCCACAAGGACTACGTCTACCTCGACCTCACGCACCTGGAGCCGGCGCACATCGACGCCAAGCTGCCGGACATCACCGAGTTCGCCCGCACCTATCTCGGGGTCGAGCCGTACAACGAGCCGATCCCGGTCTACCCGACCGCCCACTACGCGATGGGCGGGATGCCGACGACGATCACCGGTCAGGTGCTGCGCAACAGCACCGACACCGTGCCCGGCCTGTACGCCGCCGGCGAGGTCGCCTGCGTGTCGGTGCACGGGTCGAACCGGCTCGGCACGAACTCCCTGCTCGACATCAACGTCTTCGGCCGCCGCGCCGGGATCGCGGCCGCGGAGTACGCGAACCGGACCGAGTTCGTCGAGCTGCCCGACGGGCCCGCGACGGGCGTCGTCGCCGAGCTCGAGGCCATGCGCGCCCGCTCCACCGGCGAGCGCGTGGCCGATATCCGCCGCGAGCTGCAGACCACGATGGACGTGAACGCCCAGGTGTTCCGCACCGACGAATCGCTCAAGCAGGCCCGCGCCGACGTTCGGGCGCTGCAGGCCCGCTACAACGCGGTCGCGGTCCAGGACAAGGGCCAGCGGTTCAACACCGAGCTGCTCGAGGCGTTCGAGCTCGGCTTCCTGCTCGACCTGGCCGAGGTCGTGGTGGAGGGGGCCCTCAACCGCACCGAATCGCGCGGCGGCCACTTCCGCGAGGACTTCCCCGACCGCGACGATCCCAACTGGATGAAGCACACGATGGCCTACCGGGTCGCGGACGAGGGCGGCACGACCGATGCCGCCGGGATCGCCCCGCACCACATCCGGATCGACTACAAGCCGGTCACGGTCACCCGTTACCAGCCGATGGAGCGTAAGTACTGATGTCTGCCACTGCCCAGGCGCCCGAGGTCGACGAGGTCCCGACCTTCACGGTGACCCTGCGAATCGAACGGTACAACCCCGAAGCGGCCTCCCCCGAGCCGTACTGGGAGGACTTCCAGGTGTCGGTGCACGGCACGGACCGGGTGCTCGACGCGCTCCACCTGATCAAGTGGGACCAGGACGGCTCGCTCACGTTCCGCCGGTCCTGCGCGCACGGGGTCTGCGGCAGCGACGCGATGCGCATCAACGGGCGCAACCGGCTCGCGTGCAAGACCCTCCTCAAGGATCTCAACCCGAAGAAGCCGATCATCATCGAGCCGCTCAAGGCACTGCCGGTGGAGAAGGACCTCGTCGTGGACATGGAGCCGTTCTTCGCCTCCTACCGCGAGATCATGCCCTTCCTCATGCCCGAGGGGAACACCCCCTCGAAGGAGCGCCTGCAGAGCGTCGAGCAGCGGGCCGCCTTCGACGACACGACCAAGTGCATCCTGTGCGCGGCCTGCACGAGCTCGTGCCCCGTGTTCTGGGCGGACGGGCAGTACTTCGGGCCGGCCGCGATCGTCAACGCCCACCGGTTCATCTTCGACTCCCGGGACGCCGGCGGCGAGCAGCGGCTGACGATCCTCAACGACAAGGAGGGCGTGTGGCGCTGCCGCACGGTCTTCAACTGCACCGAGGCCTGCCCCCGCGGGATCCAGGTGACCAAGGCGATCGCCGAGGTGAAGCAGGCGATCCTCACCCGCGGCTTCTGACCGGCGCGCACGCCGGTCCCTCCGTCCGGGTCAGACCTGCGGGCCGCGTCAGCGCCCGCGTTCGCGCATGAGCTGACGGACGCGCGCGAAGAATCCGACCGGGGCCGGTTCCGGTTCGGGCTCGCGGGGCCGCTGCTCGATCGCGACGATCCCGGTGTAGGTGTCGAAGGTCCAGTCGAGGGTCTCCGGCGCGACCACGGACACGTAGTTCGGGGTGTGGTCGACGTTGACCAGGGCCTTGCGATCGAGCTTGGGGCGAGCCGGCGGATCCGCGGTCCAGGCCGCGACGAGCAGCGCGAGCCGGGCGGCGAGGTTGAGCCAGATGAGCAGGGTCGCCAGCGCCGCGACCGCGGCGACCGATCCGAGCAGCGGCCGGCCCGAGACGTTCGCCACGACGGAGGCCCCGAGCAGCCGCAGCGCGCCGGTGCCGACGGCGCCCAGGGCGCAGCCCTGCCAGAGCCGCGCCCAGGGCACCCGCGCCCCGGCCAGCCCGCGGAAGAGGACGGCGAAGACGGAGGCGTCCACGAGGAAGCTCACGGCGATCGTGGCGACGTCGAGGCCGAGGCGTGACCCCGACTCGTTCATGAGCCACCCGACGTGCCGTTCCAGCCAGCCGAACGCGACCTGGGTCACGACCGCCAGGAACGAGGTCGTGAGCACCGACACGGCCAGGCCGATGAACCCGAGCAGGTCGCGCAGCTTGCCGAACAGGAAGTTCTCGCCGGTCTTGCGCAGCCCGAACATCGCCCGCAGAGCCGTGCGCAGCGCCGCCATGACCACGGTGGCGGAGTTGAGCAGTACGAGCACGGCGATGATGCCGGCCACGCCCCACCCGGTCGCGAGCACGAGCTGATCCGGGGTGACCAGGCCGGTTCCCGAGCCGGTGTCGATCACCCCGGGCAGCACCTGGTCGATCTGGGCGAACACGGTCTGCGCGAAGCCGGGATGGTCGCGGAACACCCCGACCAACGCCGTGAGCGCGATCGTCAGGGCGGCGGCGACCGAGAGGAGCCCGCCCAGGGCGATCCCGCCGCTCAGTTGGGCGCCGTTGCCGGCGCTGTACCGGGCCAGGGCACGGGCGATCCTCGTGTCGCGCCACCACGACTCGGCCCGGGCGGCCGCGACTTTGAGCCGTTCGATCATGCCCGCGAGGACCGAACGGCCCGGTCGGTCCGTCGCCCGCGGCTCCTGTTCGCCGCCGGCGCCGCCCGTCCGCGCGCGTCTCATACCGTGAGCGTGAATCGATCGATTCCCCGCCACACGCCGTCGAGCCCGTGCTCGAAGAGTTCGAAGGCGGCGACCGGGAACTCGGCGGAGAAGTCGGCCATCGCCGCCTCGGCCCGATCGAGCGAGGTGTCGTCGATCTCGTGGGCGATCGTCACGTGCGGACGGTAGGGGAAGCGCTGCTCGGCCGCGAGCGGGCCCGCGTTCAACGCCGCCTGGAGACCGGTGCAGTCGTCCCCGCCGCGCACGAGCGGGACGAAGACCACCGGGGTGATGGGCCGGAACGTCTCGGTGCCGGCCAGCCGGACGATGAACGGTGACCGGGCCGCGGCGACGCGCGCGAGGTGAGCGACGACGTCCATAAGCCGTTCCGGATCGATCCAGGTGGGCGGGACGAGCGTGATGTGCGGGGGGATGAGGCCGGCGCGCGGATCACCGGCGTCGAGCCGGGCCCGGGTGAGGGCAGCACGATACGGGTCGGGAATCTCGATCGCGACACCGATCCACATCTCGACTCCAGCGGCTCAGTTCGGCACCCCGCGTGGGCCCGTCTCGCGTAACTCTCCCACAAAACGACGCTTGTTCAGACTTGTGTTATTGTGTTCAGATGACTACCGGGATGGCGTTATCCAACGAGCACACCGCGGTGCGGCGCACACCGACGACCCTGGCCGACGGCCGGGACCTCTTCTACTTCGACGATTCCGAGCCGTACGTCTCCGGACGGGCCACCCGGCGGCTCGACGACCCCCGCCCGCTGGCCGACCGCTTCGCCTCGTTCACCGACCCAGGCGGCACGACCCGCGAGGTCACGGGCCCGCAGATGCGCCAGGATCCGCTCACGGGCGAGTGGATCCCCATGGCCACCCACCGGATGAATCGCACCTTCCTCCCCGGCCCGGACGCGAACCCGCTCGCGCCGGCCGACCCGACGGCCGAATACTCCGACGGCGAGATCCCCGCAGAGGACTACGACGTCGTCGTGTTCGAGAACCGCTTCCCCTCGCTCATGGCGGTGCCCGGGGCGCCCGCGGACACCTCGTTCGTGGACGACAGCCCGCTGTGGCCGACGCGCCCGGCCGCAGGCCGCTGCGAGGTCATCTGCTTCTCCCCCGATCCGGACGCCTCCCTCGGAGGAGTCTCCGAGCGGCGGATGCGCACGATCGTCGAGGCGTGGACCGACCGCACCCGCGACCTGAGCGCGCTGCCCGGCATCGAGCAGGTCTACATCTTCGAGAACCGTGGCAAGGACATCGGCGTCACCCTGCATCACCCGCACGGGCAGATCTACGCCTACCCCTACCTCACCGCGCGCACCGAGCAGATGCTCACCCGCGCCCGGGCCCATCGGGAACGCACCGGGCGGAACCTACTGCGCGACATCCTCGAGGCCGAACTCGCCTCCGGGCGGCGGATCGTGGCCGAGACCGAGCATTGGGTCGCCTACGTGCCGGCCGCCGCGCGCTGGCCCGTCGAGGTGCACATCGCCCCGCGCCGCGACGTGCCCGACCTGCCCGCCCTGACCCGGGCCGAACGCGACGACTTCGCCGGCCTGTACCTGCGGCTGCTGCGCCGCCTCGAGCGCTTCTTCGTCGACGACGAGGGCCGCGGCATCCCGCTGCCCTACATCTCGGGATGGCATCAGGCGCCGACCCGCGAGGGCCGCGACGACCTGCGCCTGCACCTGCAGTTCTTCTCGCTGCTGCGCGCGCCGGGCAAGCTCAAGTACCTCGCGGGCTCCGAATCGGGCATGGGCGCGTGGATCTCCGACACCTCGCCCGAGCGCATCGCCGACCGGCTGCGCGAGATCCCCGCCGAGCCGGTCGCGTAGCGATGACCACCTGGATCGCCCCGTGGGAGCGTGCGGACGGCGCAGCTCGGGCCCGCGCGACGTTCACCGCCGCCTTCGGTTACGAGCCGTCGGGGGTGTGGGCCGCGCCCGGCCGCGTGAACATCATCGGCGAGCACGTCGACTACAACGGGGGCGTGTGCCTGCCGATCGCGCTGCCGCACCGCACGTACCTGGCCTTCGCGCCGCGGCCGGATCCGGCGGACCGCAGCGTGCGGCTCGTCTCGGACCGGGAGGCGGCGACCTGGGCGGGCTCACTCGACGAGGTGGCGCCGGGACTCGGGTCCTGGGCGGCCTACGTGGTGGGCGTGCCGTGGGCGCTCGAGCAGGCGGGCCACGCGACGACCGGGTTCGACGCCGCGGTCTCCTCGTGCGTGCCCTACGGCGCCGGCCTGAGCTCCTCGGCGGCGCTCGAGTGCGCCGCCGCCGTGGCCCTGGCCGACGCAGACTCCTGGGACGGACCGGACCCGGCCACGACCGCGGGCCGATCGGTGCTCGCCGCCGCGTGCGTCCGGGCCGAGAACGAGATCGCCGGGGCGAACACCGGCGGCATGGATCAGAACGCCTCGCTCCACTGCCGCGCCGACCACGCCCTCCACTTCGACACCCGCTCCGGTGAGCTGAGCCAGGTGCCCTTCGACGTGTCCGGGCACGGCCTCGAGCTCCTCGTGATCGACACGAAGGCCCCGCACGCGCTGGTCGACGGCCAGTACGCGGCCCGGCGCGCCACCTGCGAGGCCGCGGCGGCCGAGCTCGGCGTGGCCACGCTGCGGGACGTCGACGACCTGGGGGCCGCGCTCGCGCGGCTGCGCGATCCCGTGAGCCGGGCGCGGGTGCGTCACGTGGTCACGGAGATCGAGCGGGTCGAGGAGTTCTCCGCGGCGTTCCGCGCCGACGACCTCGCGCGGGCCGGCGAGCTCATGACCGCCTCGCACGTGTCGCTGCGTGACGACTACGAGGTCTCGGCGCCGGAGCTCGACGTGGCCGTCGATTCGGCCCTCGGGGCGGGCGCCCTCGGTGCCCGGATGACCGGTGGTGGCTTCGGCGGGTCGGCGATCGCCCTCGTGCCCGCCGGTTCGCCGGCGGTCGTGGTGGCCGCGGTCGAGGCCGCATTCGACCGCTCCGGGTTCGCCGCGCCCGAGTTCCTCCTCGCCCCCGCGGCCGAAGGCGCCGGACGCGTGGCCTGAGCCGGCGACCGGACGAGGGACCGGGCGAGGGACGACCGGTCCCCGTCGCGGTCCGGTGTGATTCCCCGTCGTTGCCCGCGTCTTCGCCGCCATTCCGCGGGTTGCCGGTCGGAGGATCGGGCGCCTCGGGGTGGATGTCGGTGGTCGGTTCTAGGGTTGTTTCATGAGCACGAAGGCGGCCCGGCAGATGCGAGCGAGGCGAGCGGAGATCGCCTCGATCGCGTCCGAGGACGCGGTACTGGACCGGGTCCGCCAGGTGCGCAAGGTCCAGGCGGGCGCGGAGGCCGATCTGTTCTTCCTGGCGATCGAGATCGCCCAACGCAGCCCGGTCACCGAAGAGTGCGGGGCGTGGTCGTGCCACACCGATCTGGCCCTGGGGGTCTCGTATTGTGATTCGGCGGCGAACTGGTTCGCGGCCGTGACCGGCTTCTCCACCGACGCCGCCCAGGCGATGCTCCTCGAAGCCCTCGAGGTCGCCGAACGGCTACCGCTGCTGTACGGGCGGGTGCTCGATGGGCGTACCCGGGCGCACACGGCCCGGCTCGTGGCCGAACAGACCCTCGGCCTGAACGCGGAGGCGGCCCGGTTCGTCGATGTCCAGGTCGCTGCGGCCGGGGCGATCCGGGGCCGATACGCCATCAAGGGGCTGGTGCGGGAGGCGATGATCACCCACATGCCCGACCAGTACGCCGACCTGCAGCGGGCGCAGGCCGATCCGCGCCGGGCCGATGTCCATATCGGCACCGACGGCACCGGCCGCATCGACGCGATCGTGTCCACCTTCGCGGCCCTCGATCTGGAACAGAGCCTGGCCTTCGGGGCCGCGCAACTCAAGGCCGCCGGATCCGGTGAGGTCCTCGACGCCCGTCGCTCGCTCACGTTCGAGGGCATCATCGCCGCCACCCACCACCCCGAACCGGCCCGACAGGACGGCTTCGACCTCACCAACGGACAATCAGGCCAGCAGGCACAGGAGGCACAGCAGACCCGGCAGGCACAGGCGCCGGGGGCGGGGGCGCCGGACTGCACGAACAGCACCAACGTCATGGCCGTGGGCACGGGCGCGAGTCCAGCCGTGGGCAGCGCCGCCTGCGCGGCGGTGGCCGGAGCGGCGGCGGGTCTGACCGGCGGGGCGCCTGCGACGGCTGTGGGCGGTGGTGTCTCGTGTGGGCCTGCGTGGTCGGGTCGGGGCGTGCCGCGGGCGAAGGTCGTCATGTACCTGCACATGAACGCCTCGGCGTTCTGGCCCGACGGCAGGCCACCCGACCAACCCGATCCTCATTCTGGAAACCGACCACCCGATCGTCATCCCGGCGACCGATCACTCGATCGTCATCCCGGCGATCGGCCCCCTGATCATCCCGACCGTGATCCTGGCTGCCTGCCCGCCGGTGGGTCGTGCGCGGACCCGCCGGGCTCGGCAGGTACGGGCTGTCTCGAAGATACGGCCGGCTCGACGGGCCCAGCGGGCGCAGCGGGCGCAGTCGATCCCGAGCACGCCGCCGGTCCGGCCTATGTCGCGGGCCGGTTGGCCCGCGAACCCGTGCGCATCGAGGGGCCGGGGATCCCGCCCGGGCTCGTGATCAGCGCCGCCGAGATCGCGGCCATGTTCACCACGCCCCACGACGCGGCCATGCCCGACAGCGCGCCCGTTGACGGACCACGGTGCTCTGATAGGCCACGCGGGACGGGTGGGCCGTGGGGGCCGCAGATATTCGTGCGTCCGGTCATCGACCTCGAAACCGAACACGAAGTCGCCGGCTATGCCGCCGGGGACGTGATCAAGGACCACCTCCACCTGCGCGATCGAACCTGCGTGTTCCCCAATTGCGCCCGCCCGGCGCGGGCCTGCGATGCCGACCACATCGACCCCTGGAAGACCGACCCCCAGGGCGACCCGACCGGCGGACCGACCTGCACCTGCAACCTCGCCAGCCTGTGCCGCCGGCACCATCGCTGGAAGACCCACAACCACCCCGGACAGCCGCAGGGACGCGGCTCGTGGGCCTACGTCACGCTCGCGCCCGGAACCTACTACTGGACCGGCCCCATGGGCCTACGCTTCCTGCGCACCCCGACCGGCACGACCGAGGTCACCGACCAGGCCTGGCACCGCCGTGACCTCCGTGCACTCCAGGGCCCCGGCGCACTCCAGGACCTCGGCGCCCTCCAGGACCTCGAGGCGCTCCCGGACTCCGGCACGATTCCAGGCCCCCATGCCATTCCCGGCCGCGAGCCGCGCCCGGATCGCCCGGATCATCAGACTGTCCCGGGCAACGAGACTCTTCCGGGACTCGAGAAGGTCCCGGGACTCGAGGCCAACACGGCGCTCGACGCACGCCAGACCCCCGCGGCTCGCACGGATCTCGAAGCTCACCGGGGTCACCCGAACGCTGCGGCAGGACCCGACTCGCGGGCCCGCCGCGACGATCTCGACGAGGCCTTCATGGACGGCCTCGACTACGAATACGGCCATGCCGACAGAGACGTCGACCCCAGCGAAGCCGACCTCGAGGCAATCCTCGCCGATCGGCCCCCGCAGCCGCCCGTCGTGTAGGACACCGGCGGCTCAGGAGGCGAGGCGACGGCGCAGCACCACGGTGGTGGCCCCGGCGAGACCCAGGACCCCCGCGACGAGCAGCGCCGTGCCCCCGAACCCGGTGACGGCGAGATCGTCGGGCGTACCCGCGGGCCCGGCCGGATTCTCACCGGTCGAACCAGCGGCGGGTCCGCGTGCATCGTCGGCGGCGTCGGCAGCAGCTCCATCGTCACCCTGGCCCGCCACCGCGTCAGCCCCCTGAGCATCCGCGGTCCCGCCCTGGGCATCCGCGGTCCCGCCCTGGGCATCCGCGGCCCCACCCTGGGCGTCCGCGTCGGTCCCGGCGGCGGAATCGGCATCGGCCCCGGTTCCCGCGTCGGCGCCCGCATCGGCACCGGTACCTGCGTCGGCACCGGAGTCCGCGTCGGCACCGGAGTCCGCGTCGGCCCCCGAGTCCGAGTCGGCACCGTCGCCCGGGCCCGGCTGAGCAGAATCGGGCCGGATGAGGTTGTGGGAGAGGTAGAGCATGACCTCGGCGGGCGCCGGTGCCGGACCGAACTCGTTGCCGTCGACGTTGACGCCGTGGCCGAAGTCCCAGATCGAGACGCCGCGGAACAACGGGTCGTCGTCTATGTCGTTCGCGTGCATCGCCTCCGTGGCCGCCTTCGTGTAGTCGAGCATCGGGTATCCGGGCACCCCCTCGACGTCGGGCTCGCAGCCGGCGCCGTCGCACGTCGTGTACTCGTTCGACGACGCCGAAGCGGGGATGCCGAAGCCGTAGGGGATATCCGACTCGGCGGCCCAGGCCTTCATGTCGGCCACCTCGCGTGCGACGGTCTCGGTGTAGGCGGGCAGGCCGTCGAGCTTGCCCGGGCCGCGGTTGTTCAGGTTGTACAGGGAGGCGACCATGTAGCCGTTCCCGCGAGCGCTCACGATGTCCTGGACGTTCGCGGCGCTCTCGGTGCCGGGCTCGATGGCCTCGGCGAAGGTGAAGAACGAGAAGAAGCGCCCCTGGGGGTGTGTCTCGTCGACACAGCCCCACGGGTCCGTGCCGTCGGTGCCGGCGAAGTTCTCCGCGATCTGCAGGTAGAAGTAGTACTGCCCGTTCTTCGTGGACACATCGAAGGGTTCGAGGTCGAATTGGATCCCGTCGATGCCCGGGTCCCCGCAGAGCAGTTCGGCTGCGGTATCGGCGTAGCCGCGGGCGAGTTCCTCGGACAGGTCGTCGAAATTGGTGAGGTAGCCGTCCGGGCCGATCCGGCCGTCGATGATCGGGGAGACGAGCACGGGCGTCTCCTCGCCGTCCGTGCCCTCGATCGGGTCGAGGTCACGCGCGTACGCCGCGGTCGAGCGCCGGCCCTGGGCATCGGGTCCGTAGTACACATGCAGGTCGTCCAGGGTGCAGTTCGCCGCAACCGCGTCGGGGCAGTAGGTCTCCATGTCGGTGGCGTAGCTGAACACCTCGCCGATCTCGTTGCCGGGTGTCGCCACCGCGTTGTACTCGTTGACGAGGTCGACCCACATCCCGGCCTGGAACTCCCCCGCCTCGTCGCGGTCGTACATCCACACCGAATTGGCCCGCGGCGGGAACTGGTCGGCGACGGGCGCCTCCGCGTCGGGTGCGGCCCAGGCGGGGAACGCGAGAGCGACGAGGAGAGCCGCGCCGCCCCCGGTCGCCAGGGCCACGCGCAGACGCCGCGGGCGGGCCTCGGAGTCGGTCGGTCGCTTCATGGCACGGGCCTCACAATCCTCATTGATCCTGCTCGCCGGACGACGTTGCGCGGCGAGGACTGTGCCAATCTATGACTGGCGGTGCTCGTGTACAAGGCCGCGTGGAGGATCGACCGGCACGTGCCGTGGTGAGGAGTGGGACATGAGCGAGGAGTCGAACATCGGGCGCCATCGGCTGCTCATTCCCGGAACAGCGGCCGTTGTGAGCGCGGTCGCGCTCGTCCTGCTCGGTCGCTGGTCGAACTTCGTGGGCCACCTGCTCACGGTGGCCGCGGTCCTCGCCTCGCTTGCGCTCCTCGTGCCCAATCCCGCCGCCCCGCGGCCGGTCCGGGTGCGCCGCGTCTCCGCCGGTGTGCTCACCGGCGGCCTGATCGCCGCCGCCGTGTGGCTCGTCGTCGTGCTCGTGCGCTGAGCCGCGGGCGAACTAGATGTCGAGGCGGGCGCGGACCGGGGCGTGGTCGGAGATGCGGACGTCGTAGCTCGGCTCGCGGTCGACGGTCACGTCGCGCACCTCGGCGGCCGTACCCGGGTCGGCCAGCAGGTAGTCGATGCGCCAGCCGGCGTCGTTGTCGAAGGCCTTCCCGCGATAGGACCACCACGTGTACGGCCCGGCGACGTCGCCGGCGTGCGCTCGGCCGAGATCGACCCAGCCCGCGCCTGAGAACCAGCGGGTGAGATAGGCGCGCTCCTCCGGCAGGAAGCCGGAGGTCTTGAGGTTGCCCTTCCAGTTCTTGATGTCCCGCTCGGTGTGCCCGATGTTCAGGTCGCCGCCGATGATCAGCCGGCGCCCGTCGAGCTCGGCCAGCTCGCGCAGCTGGGCCATGCGCTTCTCCATGACGTCGAGGAAGCCGTACTTGAGGGCCATGTGCTCCGGCTCGTCCGCGGTCCCGGTGTGCACGTACACGCTCACGACCGTGGCATGCCTGCCGTCCGGGGTGAGCAGGTCCGCCTCGATCCAACGTCCGCCACTCGCGGGGGCCGCGCCCTCGAGCCCGATGCGGACCGCCTCGACCGGCCGGCGGGTGGCGATGGCCACGCCCGCCCTCCCCTTCGCGGGGGCCTCGGCGTGGACGACGTGCCAGCCGTCCCCGAGGTGATCGGTGAGGATCGACGTCTCCGCCCGGACCTCCTGCAGGAGCAGCACGTCCGGATCCTGGGTGTCGATCCATCCCTGCAGGCCGCGCCGGTAGGCGGCCCGGACCCCGTTGACGTTGACGGTGGCGATACTGAACATGCCCCCATCAAATCGTCAGAGCGGCGCGGCCCGAAATTTCGTGACCTGGACCACAGCGCAGTCCGGTGCAAGGCAGACGGCCGTGAGGTCGCGCCCGATGGATCGAGGATCCACGGTGCGCGACCTCACGTCGTTCTCGGGCGTTCGGTCAGCCGATCAGCTCACCCTGCTCGCACTGCGACGGCGCACCCCGAGGAGCACCGCTCCCCCGACGGCGAGCATGGCCAGCGCCGCGACCAGCATTCCCGATGCGTCCGCACCGGTGTCGGGCATCGCGTCCCCGCCCGGTACCGTGCCCGTCGGCTGACCGCCGGGCCCGTCGGATACGTCCGAACCGTCGGTCGGCTCGTCCGTCGGATCGCCCGTGGGCTCGTCCGTCGGCTCGTCCGTCGGCTCGTCCGCCGGCTCATCGGTCGGCTCATCGGTCGGATCGTCCGTCGGTTCATCGGTCGGATCGTCCGTCGGAGGTTCGGTCGGGCCGGCGTCGAAGGTGTGCGACCACTCGGTCACCGCATCGTCGGCGAACTCGAAGCCCTCGAGCGGCTCCGCGGTGACGACCACCTCGCCGGAGCCCGGATGTGTGCCCGGCTCGACCGACTCACCGCCGATGAGGTACTGCACACCCTCGACGTCGGGAATCGTCACGGTGTCCGAATCCATACCGGCCTCATCCGTGAACGTCGGAGCGACCGGTACGGCCGGCTGCTTCGCGGAGTCGAAGGAGAACGTCCACTCCGTGGTCGCGCCGTCGGCGAACTCGAACCATTCGAGTGCCTCCGCCGTGACCACCACGTCACCGCGTCCCGGGTAGACCCCCGGGCTCATGGGCTCCCCGCCGAGTCGGTACCGCACTCCCTCGACGTCGGGGATCGTCACCGTGTCACCGGCGGTCCCGGGGCCGTCCGTGAAGACCGGCTCGTCCGGCACCAGCGTGGTCGTGTATCGCATGCCGAAGCCGAGCGGAAGGAGCACGTCGGAGCCGTCGGCCGTGGGAACGTCGACCGGGAGCTTCCCGCTCGGGTTGATGTCGCCGGCGAGTGCGGCCGTCACGGCCGCGAAGCTCGGGATCTGCCAGCTGTACTGGTTGATCACGGCGGCGGCACCCGGAAAGACGTTGATGTCGTAGGGGTTCCGGGTGGCGATGACCACGACCGGCTTGCCGGTGTCCACGAGGTCGGCGACCATCGCCTGCTGGGCGCTGTTCCCACTCGCGTTGTTCGAGGTGAAGAGCACGACGTCGATCGCATCGTCCTCGGCCGCGGCGACGGCCCGGGCACGATACTCGGCCGACGGCGAGGAGCCGTTCTCAAGCTCCTCGGTCACCGTGAATCCTCGCTCCTCGAGCATCGGCGTCATCCGCTCGGGCCAGCCGGACCCGGCGCCGACCACGAGCACGTGGTCGGCGTCGACATCGAGCGGGAGCACGGCATCGTCGTTGCGCAGCAGGGTGAGCGAGCGCTCGCTGATCTCCTTGGCCACCGCGAGGTTCTCGCTCGAACCGACGAGGTCCGCGGCGGCGCCGGTGTCGACCATCGGGTCCTCCCAGACTCCGCGATCGAGCTTCCAGTGCAGGATCCGCGTGACCGACTGCTCGAGGTCGGCACGAGAGAGGTCGCCGTCGTGCACGGCGTCGAGCACGCCCTGGATGGCGGCGTCGACGTCCGGGGAGTTGAGCAGGATGTCCGAGCCGGCCGCGACCGCGAGAGCAGCGATATCACCGTCGTCGAGCGGGTTGCCGGGAATGTTCTTGAGCGCGTCCATGTCGAGGGCGTCGGTCGTGATCAGCCCGTCGAAGCCGAGTTCCTCGCGCAGCAGCCCGGTGAGCACCTTCTTCGAGAGCGTGCCCGGCATGTCCGGGTCGATCGCCTCGACGATGATGTGGGCGGTCATGATCATGTCGACGCCGGCGTCGATCGCGGCCTCGAAGGGCTCGAGGTGCGTGTTCAGGGTCGCGCGATCGTACGTGACGATCGGCAGGCCGGTGTGGGAGTCCGTGGCCGTATCCCCATGACCGGGGAAATGCTTGGCCGTTGCCGCCATGCCCTGTTCCTGCATACCGTTGATCTGCGCGACGCCGAGCTCCGAGACCGCATCGGGATCGGAGCCCATCGACCGCACGCCGATGACGGGGTTGTCCGGGTTCGTGTTGAGGTCGACGCTCGGGGCGAAGTCGACGTTGATGCCCATGGCGGTCATCTCCTTCGCGAGGACCGCCCCTTGGTCATAGGCGAGGCCCGCGTCGAAGGTCGCGCCGAGGGCCATGTTGCCCGGGAACACCGTGGCCGGGGAGCCGACCCGGGCGACGATGCCGCCCTCCTGGTCGATCGTCACGGCGAGCGGGATCCCCGATCCGTCCTCCCCGACGGACGCCTCCTGCAAGCCATTCGACAGTTCGGCGCTGCCGACGGGATCGTGCTCGACCACAGGATTCGACCAGGCGAAGTAGAGCACACCGCCGAGGTCGTACTTCTCCACGACCTCGGCCGGCGTGTCGACGCCGTAGCGGGCCTGATTCTTGGACTTCATCGAGTCGTCGTCGGCGGAGTTGCCGTAGACGTGGGTCCAGGTCATCTGGCCGATGAGCTCCTCGAGGCTCATGTCTGCGACAATCTGGGCGATCGCATCCGCGTCGCTGGGCGGATCGATGGCGGCCTGGGCCGGCAGCATCGTGGCCGCCACGAGACCGCCCGCCGCGAGCGCGGCGAGGCAGGCACGCGTACCGGTCGCGCGACCGGCCCGTCGAAGTGTTCGGGACACCGTTGTTCCTCCTGTGTTGGGTGAGTCGCACCGTTCCGGACCGGCAACCGTGCGCAGCACGGAACGTTGATGAAAATATCTGTTGCCAGATCACTACTGGTCGTAAAGATATTTCGGACCTGACATTACGGCGCCTGCCGCCGCTACGCAAGGGGAGCGACGTCGTCCACATGCTGAACACTTGCGGCGGCCCACGAGCACGCCGACTCGCGCCCATGCACAATGGCACCCGTGTCCACCTCGATCGTCCTGCGCGCATCCCTTCGGCCCTCCCCGGGCCGAATGATGCGAATGTGCGCCTGAACCACGCCTCCCCCGCGCCCATCTGAGCGGCGCATCGGGTCGTCCCCCACCCGCACCGACCCGCCAGGCCCGTGAGCACGACCGCTGCCGCGAGCCGTCCCGCCCCGAACGGCGGCCCATCCGCGCCGCCCCAGCACGAAGGAACCACACCCATGTCCTCCCTCCGCCTCAAGCACGCCGCACTCGCCTCCCTCCTCACCGCCGGCGCCCTCGCCCTGACCGCCTGCGGCAGCGATGCCCCCGCCGCGGCCTCGACCGGCGGCAGCGACGACCCGATCCGGATCGGCGTGGTCACGGCCGCCGAGGACTACTGGGACACGTTCACCGACCTCGCGGCCGCCGAGGGGATCAGCGTCGAGTTCGTCAACTTCACCGACTACCAGCTGCCCAACTAGGCGCTCACCGACGGCGAACTCGACCTCAACCAGTTCCAGCACCTGCTCTTCCTCGCCCAGTACAACGCGAAGGCCGACGGCGACCTCGTGGCGATCGGGTCGACCGCGGTCTACCCGCTCGGCATCTACTCGACCGAGCACTCCACCATCGAGGAGATCCCCGAGGGCGGCGAGGTCGCCATCCCCAACGACGCCACGAACCAGGCCCGTGCGCTCCTCGTGCTCCAGGAGGCCGGGCTGATCGAGCTCGCCGGCGGCGGGAACGCCTTCTCCACCCCGAGCGACGTGCTCGACTCCTCCCGGGTGAGCGTCACCCCCGTCGACGCCGCCCAGACCCCGCTCGCGCTCGAGGACGTCGACGCCTCGATCATCAACAACGACTTCGTGGGCAAGGCCGGCCTGAGCGCCGACGACGCGCTCTTCTCCGACGACCCCGAGTCCGACGCCGCCGCCCCCTACATCAACATCTGGGCGGCCCGGGCCGGCGACGCCGACAACCCGACCTTCGCCAAGCTCGCCGAGATCTACCACGACGCGACCGTCGAGGCCGGCGTGCAGGAGGTCGCCGGCGGCACCGCGGCCTTCCTCGACAAGGCCCCGGCCGCGCTGGCTGACATCCTGACCGGGCTGCAGACCGACATCGACGGCTGAGTCGCCCACCCATGACCGACACCATCATCCGCCTCGAGCGCGTGAGCAAGTCCTTCGGCGCACTGCGCGCCGTCGACGAGGTCTCCCTCGAGATCCACGCCGGGGAGATCTTCGGGGTCATCGGCTACTCGGGTGCGGGCAAGAGCACCCTCGTGCGACTCATCAACGCCCTCGAGCGGCACGATGCCGGCGAGCTCACCGTCGCCGGCGAGCCGCTCTCGCCGCTGAGCGAGACGCGGCTGCGCGGGGTCCGGGCCGGGATCGGCATGATCTTCCAGCACTTCAACCTGCTCGGCTCGCGCACCGTCGCCGCGAACGTGGCCTATCCGCTCGAGGTAGCGGGCTGGCCGCGGACCCGGCGCCGGGCGCGGGTGGCCGAGCTGCTCGAGTTCGTGGGGCTGTCCGACAAGGCACGCGCGTATCCCGCGAAGCTCTCCGGTGGCCAGAAGCAGCGCGTGGGCATCGCCCGGGCGCTCGCGACCAGCCCGCGGATCCTGCTCGCCGACGAGCCCACCAGTGCGCTCGACCCGGAGACGACCGCCGACGTGCTCTCCCTGCTGCAACGGGTCAACGCCGAGCTGGGCATCACGGTCGTCGTCATCACCCACGAGATGGACGTCGTGCGCGCGATCTGCCACCGGGTGGCGGTCATGGACTCGGGCCGCGTGGTCGAGGCCGGCCCCACCTACGACGTGTTCACGCGCCCGCGCGCGCCCATGACCCGCACGTTCGTCGCCTCCACCCGGCGCGACCGGCCCTCGGCCGAGGTGGTCGAGCGGCTGCGCGCCCGCCACACGGGGCGGCTTCTCACGATCGGTGTGGACGACGAGACTCGCTCGAGCGTTCGCCTCCAGTCGGTCCTCGGCCGGCACGACGTGGCCGCCACCCTCGTCTACGGCGGCATCACGGAGGTGTCCGGACGGCCGTCCGGTTCGCTCACCTACGAGCTGACCGGGCCCGGCGTGGCCGGGGCCGTGGCCGAGCTGCGCGGACTGACGGACGTCGAGGACTGGGGAGCGACGTCGTCCACAAGCGGTTCCGGAGCATCGGAGGTGCGCCCGTGACGGCCGGCGACATGGCGCCGCTGCTGCTCGAGGCCCTCGGGCAGACGGCCTACATGGTCCTCATCACCCTCGCCGCGGGCGGCGTCGTCGGGCTCGCGCTCGGGATCGGGCTGTACGTGACGCGCAGCGGCAACCTGCTCGCGAACCGGGCCACCTTCACGATCCTCAACCTGGGCGTGAACATCGTGCGACCGATCCCGTTCATCATCTTCCTCGTGGCGCTCGGGCCGCTGACCAAGCTGGTGACCGGGCGGATCATCGGCATCGAGGCGTTCACGTTCGCGATGTGCTTCATGGCCGCGTTCGTGTTCTCCCGGCTCGTGGAGCAGAACCTGCTGTCGATCGACCCGGGCGTGGTCGAGGCGGCGCGCGCGATGGGCGCCTCGCCGCTGCGGATCATCCTCACCGTGCTCATCCCCGAGGCGCTCGCCCCGCTCATCCTCGGGTACACGTTCCTGTTCGTCGGCGTGCTCGACATGTCGGCGATCGGCGGATACCTCGGCGCCGGTGGGCTCGGCGACGTCGCGATCGTGTACGGCTACCAGCAGTACGACTGGGCCGTGACCGCGACCGTCGTGGTGATCATCGTGATCATCGTCCAGCTCGTGCAGTGGCTCGGGAACTCGCTCGCGAAACGGGCGCTGCGGCGCTGAGTCGTATCACTCGTCGAGAACGACCTTGTGGTCGGGAATCGCGCGATTCCCGACCACAAGGTCGTTGTGAACGGCTGAGCTCAGGCCGCCAGGCCCGCCCGGCGTTCCGCGGCCTCGACCGCGTTCTTGAAGAGCATGGCGATGGTCGTCGGGCCCACTCCCCCGATGCGCGGGGTGATGGCGCCGGCGACCTGCTCGCAGGCCTCGTCGACGTCCGGCAGGAGCCTGCGGCCCTCGTAGCGGACGCCGCCGCCGATGACGGTGACGCCCGGGGTCAGGTGCTCGGGCTGGAGGATGCCGGGCACGCCCGCGGCGGCGATGACGATCTCGGCGCGGCGGGTGTAGTCGGCCCAGTCCGGCACGCCCGTGTGGACGACGGTCACCGCGGCGTTCGCGGTCGGACGCTTCTGCGAGAGCAGCAGCGCGAGCGGCCGGCCGAGCGTCGTGCCCCGGCCGAGGATCACGACGTGGCGCCCGGAGACCTCGATCTCGTAGTGGGCGAGGATCGCCTCGATGCCCGCGGGCGTGCACGGGACCGGCCCGGGCATCCCCAGGGCGAGGCGGCCCATGTTCACCGGGTGCAGGCCGTCGACGTCCTTATCGGGGTCGAGGGCGAGCAGGGCGGCGTCGAAATCGATCTGCGGCGGGGTCGGGTGCTGGATGAGCACGGCGTCCACGTCGTCCGCCTCGTTCATGTCGGCGACCGCGGCGAGCACGTCGGCCTGCGTGGCGTCGTCCCCGAGATGGATGTGCGGCGCGGTGAACCCGAGCTCGGTGGCCTTGGTCTGCTTCATCCGGATGTACCCGGCGGAGGCGGAGTCGGAGCCAACGAGGATCGTGCCCAGGCCCGGGGTGTGCCCGGCCGCGGTGAGCGCGGCGATCCGGGGCGCGAGGCCGGCGAGGACCGCGTCCGCGACCGGGCCGCCCGGCAGCATCCGAGCACTCACTGCTGCAGGCCGGGGTAGAGCGGGAACGCGCCGGTCAGCTTGGCCACGCGGGCCTTGGCCGCCTCGACGTCGGCGCCCGCGCCGGTCGCGAGCAGCCCCGCGATGATGTCGGCGACCTCGGTGAACTCCTCGTCGCCGAAGCCTCGGGAGGCGAGCGCCGGGGTGCCGATCCGCAGGCCGGAGGTGACCCGGGGCGGGCGCGGGTCGAACGGCACGGCGTTGCGGTTGACCGTGATGCCGGCCGCGTGCAGGAGGTCCTCGGCCTGCTGGCCGTCGAGGTCGGAGTGGCGCAGGTCCACGAGCACGAGGTGGACGTCGGTACCACCGGAGACGACGGACACGCCCGCCTTCTTCACGTCCTCCGCGAGCAACCGGTCGGCGATGATCCGCGCGCCCGAGATCGTGCGGGCCTGCCGCTCGCGGAAGTCCGCGCCGGCCGCGACCTTGAGGGCCGTGGCCTTCGCCGCCACGACGTGCATGAGCGGACCGCCCTGCTGGCCCGGGAAGACGGCCGAGTCGAGCTTCTTGCCGAACGTCTCACCGTCACGGGAGAGGATGAGGCCCGAGCGGGGGCCGCCGAGCGTCTTGTGCACGGTGGTCGAGGTGACGTCCGAGAACGGTACCGGGTTCGGGTGCAGACCGGCGGCCACGAGACCCGCGAAGTGGGCCATGTCGGTCCACAGGTAGGCGCCGACCTCGTCCGCGATCGAGCGGAACGCCTCGAAGTCGAGGTGGCGGGGGTAGGCCGACCAGCCGGCGATGATGACCTTCGGCTGCTCCTCGATGGCGCGGGCACGCAGCGCGTCGTAGTCGATCAGGTGGGTGTCCTCGGCCACGCCGTAGGCGGCGACGTCGTACAGCTTGCCGGAGAAGTTGATCTTCATGCCGTGGGTCAGGTGCCCGCCGTGCGCGAGCGAGAGGCCGAGGATCTTGTCGCCCGGCTTGATGAGGGCGTGGAGCACGGCGGCGTTCGCGGTCGCACCCGAGTGGGGCTGGACGTTCGCGTAGTCGGCGCCGAAAAGGGACTTCGCGCGCTCGATCGCGAGCGACTCGGCGATGTCGACCTGCTCGCAGCCACCGTAGTAGCGGCGGCCGGGGTAGCCCTCGGCGTACTTGTTCGTCAGCACCGACCCCTGGGCCTGGAGCACGGCGCGGGGAACGAAGTTCTCCGAGGCGATCATCTCGAGGGTGTCGCGCTGGCGGACGAGCTCCCCCTCGAGCACGGCGGCGATCTCGGGATCGAGCTCGGCCAGGGGCATGTTGGCGGCGGCTTCTTGCGTCACGGGTTCTCCAAGTACGGGTCTCGACGGTGTCGACGGATGTCGATCGATCTCGGTCGGTCTCAGTCGATTCCGTGGCCCAGGCGGGCGACCACGAACTCCTTGGCATCGCTCCCCGGTGGTGATCCACCTCTGCGCCAGTCGCGATGATGCCAGTGTACAAGGAACCGGCGGCGATCCGATATGCGATCGCCGCCCACCGGCCGTGGCCGGACGCGGGAACGGTCACTAGGCTGGACGCATGCTCGTAGCGATCAGTATCAGCCCCTCCGCCGGCGACGAGACCGGGGGCGTGAGCGACGCGGTGGCCAAGGCCGTCCGGGTCATCCGCGACTCCGGCCTGCCGAACGAGACCACCGCCATGTTCACCACGATCGAGGGCGAATGGGACGAGGTCATGGCCGTGGTCAAGGCGGCCCTCGACGCGGCCGGCGAGGGCTCCCCGCGGGTCGGACTCGTGCTCAAGGCCGACATCCGGCCCGGCTTCACGAATCAGCTGACCGAGAAGGTCGACCGGGTCGAGGCCCGGCTGACCGACTGACCGGCGCGCTCCGCCTCAGCCGAACTTCACCTCGGCGACGGCGTGCTCCCGCCCCTGACCGGCCGCCTGGAGTTCGACTCGCAATTCGACGGTCTCCCCGGTGCTCGTGTCCTCGTACCGCACGAAGGTGGATCCGGCCCCGGAGTCCTCGCCGACCCGATCCCAGTGCGGGCCGCCCGGATCGGCATGACCGGTGAGCTCCTCGACCACCTCGGGGGTGGCGAGCTCGACCATCCGGTCGTGATCCCCCGACCCCCAGGCGACGATCAGGGCGTCGGCGTAGTCGGCGGCGTCGGTCGGGATGGGCGCATCGGTCCCGCCGGTCTCACTCCGTGTCGGGGTGGGCGTCGGGGTGGACGTCGGGCTCGCGGTATCGCTCTGCGAGCCCGTGGGCGCCGACTCGTTCGGCCCCGGCTCGCTCGGCGTGACCGAGGCCGGCGGTGACGCGGGCGGGGTGGGCGAGCCGCCGTCGTCCCCACTCTCACAGCCGCTCAGCGATGCGAGCAGCGCCGCGGCCAGGGCGCCGGCCGCGAGGGCGTGGCGCGTAGTGAGCGCGTGCATGAAATCCTTCCCCATCGTCGGTGCCGGGGTCAGGAGGCGGAGTCGACCTCGTGTTCAGTCTGCGCCTCATCCGGCCCGTCGCCAAGGATCTTGCGCAGGTAGGCGTAGGTGAGATCGCCGGCGTTCTGGTCGTACTGGTGCTCGAAGCCGTGCTTGTCGTACATCGCGAGGTTCTGCTTGGAGTCCTGGCCGGTGAAGACCCAGACCTCCTTCGTGTCCTCGGGCAGGTAGTGGAGCACGGCCATGAGGAGCTGGGTGCCGATCCCCTGGCCCTGCAGGTCCGGCACCACGGCGAGGCGGCCGAGCAGCGCCCGGTCCTCCTCGAGGCCCACGCGCACGGAGCCCACGAGCCGCGAGCCGGTCCACGCCCCGAGCGTGACGACGTCGGCACGATCGAGATCGGCCTCGAGCTCCGCCAGGGTCTGCGTGAGGGAGGGGATGTTCGGGTCCCCGTACAGCTGGGCCTCGGTCACGAACGCGGCCCGGCGCACCGTCAGCAGCTCGCCGGCGCAGGATTGTTCGACCAGGTCGATCCGCAGGTCTTCGCTCATGACCCCATCCTTGCACCTCGGACTCCCCCGGCGCACGGCGCAGCGCCGTGGGTGAGACGATGTCGGGCCGGGCGGCTACCCTGGCCGTTGTGACTGACAGCGCACCCCAGTGGGTCCTCACCCTCTCCTGCCCCGACCGCCCCGGGATCGTCCATGCCGTGGCCGGTGCCGTGGCCGGGATCGGCGGCAACATCACCGAGTCACAGCAGTTCGGCGATCCGGAGTCCGGGTTGTTCTTCATGCGGGTCCAGGTCGAGTCCGGTGCGGGCGAGGGGCCGCTGCGGTCGGTGCTCGAGCCGGTGGCCTCCTCGTTCGGGATGACCTGGACCCTCGACCGGGTGGGCCGGGCGATGCGCACGATCGTCATGGTCTCGACCACGGCGCACTGCCTCACCGACCTGCTCTTCCGACAGCGCTCGACCGGGCTGCCGACCGACATCGTGGCCGTCGTGTCGAACCACACGACCCTCGCGCCGATCGCCGAATTCTACGGCGTGCCGTTCCATCACATCCCCGTGACGAAGGCGACGAAGGCCGAGGCGGAGAACCGGCTGCTCGAGCTCACCGCCGAGCTGGACGCCGAGCTCGTGGTCATGGCCCGGTACATGCAGATCCTCTCGGACGACCTGTGTCGTGCCCTGCCCGGGCGGATCATCAACATCCACCACTCGTTCCTGCCCTCGTTCAAGGGCGCCCGGCCCTACGCCCAGGCGCACGCTCGCGGGGTCAAGCTCATCGGGGCGACCGCGCACTATGCGACGGCCGACCTGGACGAGGGCCCGATCATCGAGCAGGACGTCGAGCGGGTCACGCACGCGGAGGACCCGACCGAACTCATGCGGCTCGGTCAGGACGTCGAGCGCCGGGTGCTCGCCCGGGCCGTGCGCTGGCACGCCGAGCACCGGGTGCTGCTCGACGCACACCGCACGGTCGTGTTCCGGTAGCCGGCCCGCTCCGTCGCCTACGGTGAGTGGCATGGAACTGCAACCACTCGACGAGGACTGGGAGCGCGCCGTCGCGATCGTGGCGCACCCGGACGACATGGAGTTCGGCGCCGCCGGGGCGATCGCCCGCTGGACGGCGCAGGGCAAGCACATCACGTACGTCATGGTCACCTCGGGCGAGGCGGGCATCGACTCGATGGCACCCGATCGGGCGGGACCGCTGCGGGAGCGCGAGCAGGTCGACTCGTGCCGGATCGTCGGCGTCGAGGACGTGATCTTCCTGCGCCGACCGGACGGCACGCTCGAGCACTCGCTCGAGTTGCGGGCGACGCTGTGCGAGCAGATCCGGCGGCTGCGCCCGCAGATCGTGATGACGAACAGCTACCGGGAGACCTGGCCCGGCGGGCTGCTCAATCAGGCCGACCACATCGCCGTGGGCCGCGCGAGTGTCGACGCCGTGCGCGACGCCGGGAACCGGTGGATCTTCCCCGATGCGGGTGGCGGGCTCGAGCGTTGGGACGGCGTCCGCCAGATCTGGCTGCCCGGCTCGCCCGCCGCGGGGCACGCGGTCGACATCACCGCCACGTTCGAGGTCGGGCTCGACTCGCTCCGCGCGCATGCCGCCTACATCGAGGGCCTCGGCGGCTTCGACCCGGCCGGCTTCCTGGACGCTGGTGCGACCGCCGCCGGCGAGCGCCTCGGCTGCCGGTACGCCGCCACGTTCGAGGTGCTCCAGCCCTGAGGGCGGGCTTGCCCCTCCCCGCCCCCTGCGGGGAAACTCGCCGTTGCGGTGGCACATGTTATGTCGCAGGACATCGGTGACAGTTCTGCATCAGGACATCGGTGACAGTTCGAGGGGTCTTGGTGGTGACACTTCAGCGGGTTTGATGAGCGGATGCCTGCGAATGAGCCTGTTGATGCCCGT
>NZ_WHMT01000022.1:0-47681 GCF_009372055.1 Pseudactinotalea sp. HY160
CAACGGGCGCCTCGAACACCTCCGCGGCTCCGCCCTCGGCTTCCGCAACCTCACCAACTACATCGCCAGATCACTACTCGAGGCCGGCGGATTCAGACCCCAACTACACCCTGGATTGTGAAGAGCCGATAATGCCCGCCATACGATTCGATAGTCGACGAACCCGTACTCGTGGGCGACGACGTTGTGCATGCCCTTGATGTTCGCCCACTCGATCTCGGGATGGGCATCGATGAAGGCAGGGGAGTCTCGGTCGAGTCGAGCGACAGCCTCACCGAGGCGGTGGAGGAGCGCTTCGGCCACCAACTGCGTCGGCCGGTGAGCGTAGAAGTTCTGCTCGCCCAGCAGGGTGACGTACTGCTCGACCTCGGCCGCGAACTGCAGCATGTCGCCCAGTGTCCGCGCCGTGCTGTCGGCTCCACTCACAGCGGCACGACGCCCTGGATCCGCTCGACACCGCGGGCGCCGTCGGAGATGACATCGACCCGGACGCCGAGAAGAGTCTCCAAGGCCCGAGTCAGACCGACCTGGTCATAGAGGGTCGCATCGTCGGTGAAGTGGACAAGGAGGTCCAGATCGGAGTGGGTGTTGTCGGTTGCCGTGGCGACAGAGCCGAACACCCGAACATTCGTGGCGTGGTGTCGAGCCGCCAGCGCGACGATGTCGCCTCGCATCTCGGCAACGAGATGCGAGGGGTGATGCAGCCGCTGCCCGTAGTCCTCGAGCACGCCGAGGATGCCGTCGTGTTGCCACACGCGGTTGCGGCGGAAGCCCGTGCGTTCGGCGAGTACGCCGCGTTCGGTCAGTTGGCCCAGGGCGCGCTGCGCCGTCACCTCGTTCAGGCCGAGCCGGGTGACCAGGAACGTGCTGGTGACGACCGGATGGGCGATGAGATGGGGCAGTACCGACCAGGCGCTCGCGTTCGTGCGGAGTCCGGCGAGCATGTCACGGGCGGCGTCGATCTGTCCGGCGAGGTCGTCGATGAGGCGGGTGCCGGTGGTGGCCGCGTAGCGGCCAGCCAGGGCGAACCGTTCGACGATCGGCCGGGCATCGCCCTCCCGGAAGCTCGTGAGCGCGTCGAAGTAGCCGGCCGTGTCCGTGAGAAGGCCGGCCGAGATCGGCGCCGTCGTGCTCTGCAGGATCCCCGCGGCGCGCAGCATGGCGTGCACGAGGGCGCGTCCCGTGCGGCCGTTACCGTCGGTGAACGGGTGGATCGTCTCGAACTGCGCGTGGGCGATCGCCGCCTGGGCGATGACCGGCAGGTCGGCGCGATCGACGAAGTGCATGAGATCGGCGATCGCGCCGGGCACCAGCTCCGGCTGTGGCGCCACGTGCGCCGCGCCCCGCGGGCTGACCGAGGACGTGCCGATCCACACCAACTGGCGACGGAATCGTCCAGCGTGGTCCTCCCAGCCTGGTTGTCGCGCCATGAGCGCGGCATGCATTCGCAGGATGGCATCCACGTCGAGCCGGTCCGCGAGATCGAGAGCGGCCTCCATGGCCCGCACGTTCGCCACAACGAGCGCCGCATTGGCGCTGGTGGACTGGTCCACCTCCGCCATCGCCAACTGCCGGGCGCTCACAGTGAGGTTCTCGATCTGGGAGGAGAAGGACGATTCGCTGCGAAGGAGCACGGCACTCATCGGACCGAGCGTCGGACTCGATGCGCCGAGAGTGGCTGCGGCATACCTGTCGAACCGCGTGAGATCGGTGGCCGCCTCCTCGATTTCTGCGGTGAGATCAGCTGCGATCGCCGGACGATAGTCGATCAGAGAAGGCGGCACGCTCGATGAATAGAGGCCCGATCCCGCCCGTAGACGCGCCCGTGACGTCATCCCGTCCGGCTCCGCAAGCCACTCGTGCTCTTCGTCACCCGTGGCAGGGACCGGCAGCGGCTCGTCGGACGGACGCTTCAGCATGAGATCAGTTTACTTACACTTAAGGGCTAAGTGTAAGTATGTCGATCCTGTACTTCCAGTTCGCGCGCGACGCCTCGACCATCGGAGCGGCCGGGCGCGGCTCCTGGAGTGACGTTCCGATACGGGCCGGGACGTCGGCCCCCGGGCCCGCGGGTCGTCCTGCGGTCCGCAGGCGTCAGGCGTTCGCGACCGTGAAGCGGGCGTTGCGCACGGACGGCTCCTCGATCTCGTCCAGCACCGCGGCGGCCAGCGTCCCGGAACTGACGTAGTCGCCCACCGGCTCGTCGCCCCCGATGCGCCGCTCGGCGCTCGCCTCGCCCGGACCGATCTCGGGCGAAGGCGACACGATCACCCAATCGAGCCGGGCGCCGTCCGCACGATACAACTCGAGCACCTGCGAGGCCGTGCGCGACTCCTTGACGTACGCCTCGGGAAACCCGGGGGAGTCGACGAGGCGCGCACCGTCCTCACCGCGCAGGCTGCCCGCACCGCCGAGGACGACCAGCCGCGCCGAGGGCGCCGCCGCGATGATGCCCCGGTGGGCCTGCAGGTACGGCTCGTGCGGGCCGCCCGTGCGATCCGGCGGCACGGACACCACCACGACGTCACTGCCGGCCGCGCGCCGCACGAAGTCGCCGGTGTCGGCCAGGTCGCCGCGCTCGTACGTGACGCCCTCGACCGGATTCTCGGGCGCATGCCGCGAGACGCCGGTGACCGAGTGCCCCCGCCGCGCCGCCTCCCGGGTGATGTCCCGACCGATCATGCCGGTCGTTCCGTAGATGGTGATGGCGCTCATGCGTGTCTCCGCGTGTGGATGGATCGTTCACCCACACGAACAGGTCGACGCCGCGATTTCTTCCGGGCGCATGGGGTCAGCTCGACCGGGGCCTCGCCGGCCGGGGCGCGGTGGCGATGACCCGCACGGCCGGGTCGCACTCGACCCGAAGCGCCCGGTCGTCACCGCCTGCCGCCGTGAGGGTCAGGGCGCGGCCGCCGACGCGCAGGCCGGCCACGCGCGATGCCACGGCGCCGCCGTGGCCGCCGTGGCTGCCGACCATCCTGATGGTCCCGTGTGGCACGTCGGGCACGAGACCCCACGGCGCGGTCGCCAGCACCACCCCCGCGGCGGCCGCCCACGCCTGCGGGCGGCACGAGGCCGGGTACGGCACCGGCCGCCCTTCCCCCGAGAACAGCTCGGGAAGGCGGTAGTCGAAGGCGGGTGCGGCGCTCAGCAGCAGGGTCGCCAATTCCGCTGCATGCAGCGTGAAGCCGGCCCGGGACAGGTTCATCACCGCAATCGCCGTGTCGTGAGACCAGATGCTGCCGCCGTGATAGCTCAGTGGCCAGAAGCCCCCCTGCCCCTGCGCGAGGGTCCGCAGCCCGGTGGGAGCGGCCAGCTCCGGCCCGAGGAGCCGGTCGGCGACCGCCTGCTCGTCGGCCGGGCTCAGGATGCCGGTGCCGATGAGATGACCGATATTCGAGGTCAGGGAGTCGACGGGGCGCTTCGCGCCGTCGAGCGCGATGGCCGGGTAGCGCCCCCGGGCGTCCTCGACCCAGAACTGTTCGTTGAAACAGCGCCTCAATCCCTCGGCCCACGTGCGCCAACGGGTTCCGTCCCGCCCGAACGCCTCGAGCAACTGCGCCCCTCCGACGGCCGCCTCGTAGGCGTATCCCTGGACCTCGACGAGTGCGACGGCGCCGTCGGCGAGCGTGCCGTCCCGGAACCGCACCGAATCGGCGGAATCCTTCCACCCCTGGTTCGCCAGGCCGGTGCCGGACTCGTCGAAGTACTCCAGGAAGGAGTCGCCGTCCGCATCCCCGTGGTCGACCTGCCATGCCAGGGCCGCCTCGAGGTTTCCCAGTAGCGGCTCGATCTCCTCGCTCGGCATCCCCCAGCGCCACGCATCGACCAGCAGGTTGATCCACAGGCTCGTCGCGTCGATCGTTCCGTAGTACTCACTCGGCAGCTGCGCACCGGTGTCGAGGTGCTGGCTCGCCGCCCGGATCTCGTGCATGATCTTTCCCGGCTGCTCGGCCGTGGCCGGGTCGTCTCGCGTGCCCTGCCGGCGGGCGAGGGTCCGCAGCGTGCCCCCCGCCAATTCCGTGCCCAGCGGCAGCAGCATCCGGGCGGTCCAGAGGCTGTCGCGGCCGAAGAGGGTGAAGAACCATGGGGCGCCGGCGGCGACGAAGACGTCGTTCGGCGCGTCTCGGGTCGACATGACCAGCCCGGAGAGATCCTCGAGGGAGGTGCTCAGCAGTCGCGCCAGGCGGTGGTCCGGGCCCTCGACCGTGGCCGCGAGCGGCGGCATCCAGGCCGGCGCCGTCACGACGGATCGAGCATCGTCGGCGCGGACGGCCCACGTGATGCCCGTCTCGCCTCGCGCCGGTATCCGAACGCGCCACGTGGCCACCGCGCCGACCTCGGAGCGTTCGAGGGTGGCACCCGGGCAGTCGACGGCCACGATCAACCCGTCCCGCCGCCAGGCGACCTCGCCGTCGGTCGCGGGTTCCGGGCGAACCGGCGGGCCGCCCCGCCCCTGCTTGACCAGCGACATGTCGGCCAGGTCGGTGGCCAGGTGGATCGTGACCACGGCCTCGAGATCCTCCGGCAGCGCCGAGCTGAGCACGATCCGCTCCTCGACTGTTCGCCGTGAGACCGACCTGATGCGGTCGCATCGGACCTCGGGATCCGCTCCGGGACCGTCGATATTCCGTGGCACGTAGACGATCCGCGCCCGGTCGGCCCCCTCGATCGTCGAGAAGACGTGTTCGGGTTCCGCACCCACCCCGTCGGTGCCGATCTCGAGCCGGGCCTCGTTCAGGACCCGGGTGTCGGCGCAGTACACGCCGTCCACGTGCCCTCCCGGGCCGATCTGCCCGTCCGGACCCGACCACGCCTGCATCGGCGCCTCGAGCACCGCGAGCCGGTCGTGAAGAAGTGGTTGTAACGGCATGGGGCTCTCCTCTTGACAGTCGGTGGATCGGGTTCGGACCATAGAACTAGTTTGAGCGTTCAAACCGGCGACTGGCCATCGCAACGGCAGACGAAAACGACCCGCTCTCCCGACCCCACGGTCGGGGGGCGGTGTCCGGTTCGGCGACGGGCGAGCAAGGAGGCAGAGCATGGTTGCTCCACGCGTCACTGTGGCCACGGTCGCTGCTGCGGCGGGGGTCTCCCGTCAGACCGTGTCGAACACGCTCAACTGCCCCCAGGTGGTCCGGCCCGACACCCGCGATCGGGTGTTGGCCGCCGTCGAGCAGCTCGACTACCACCCCTCCCTCGCCGCTCGCCAGCTCAAGACGGGTCGATCCCGCGTCTTCGGGTACGGGCTGCGGACCACCCGGGCCTCGAGCCCGGACCCGATCGGGGACCGCTTCATTCACGCCCTCGCCTCCGCCGCCCAGGCCCACGGCTACCGGATCCTGCTGTTCGCGACCGTCGACGACCTGGATGAGATCGCCCACTATCGGAAGTTGCGCCTGCAGGCCGACCTCGACGGATTCGCCGTCACGAACACCCATCGAGACGATCCGCGCGGGAATTGGCTCTCGAAGTCCTCGACACCGTACGTCACCTTCGGCCGGGCATGGACGGACGCCGCATCCCCGCATCCGTGGGTCGATGTCGACGGCGCGGCGGGGGTCGCGCTCGCGGTCGGCCACCTGTGGGAACTGGGCCACCGGCGGATCGGCTTCCTGGGATGGCCCCAGGGCTCCGGGGTGGGTGACGACCGATTCCACGGATGGCGCTACGCCCTCCTCGCCCGCGGGGTCCGGCCCGGCGAGGCGTCACCCTGGCACCGCGCGTGCGAGAACGCGACCGATGCGGCAACGGCGGCCGCGCGCGATCTGCTATCGGCCGTGACGGCCGTCGTGTGCGTCTCCGACATCGTCGCCCTGGGAGCCATGACCGCACGATCCGAACTCGGGCTGTCGACGTCGATCGTCGGGTTCGACGACTCCCCGGTCGCCCACGCGATCGGCCTCACCTCGATCGCCCAGCCACTGACCCGGGTCGCGGACGCCGTCCTCGAACGGCTCATCCACCCGACGATGCCCAACGCGCTCATCGAACCCAGCCTCACCCGACGTTCGTCAACATCCCCGGTCCAGTCCGGCGGCTGAGCTATCACCCGAACGGAGAGAAAGATGAAGACACGAACATGGCTCTCGACCCTGACCCTCGTGAGCGCCGGCGCGCTCGCCCTGACCGCCTGCGGCGGCGGGGGAGGGTTCGACGACGACAACGGCGGCGGCGGTGCCACGGAGGGTTCGAGCGGCTCGGGCGGTGGCTCGCTCACGCTCCTCATCGGTTCATCCGGTGAGGCCGAGACGAAGGCCGTCAAGGACGCCGCGGCCACCTGGTCCAAGAGCTCCGGCGTGGATGTCACCGTGCAGGTGGCCGCCGACCTCAACCAGCAGCTGAGTCAGGGTTTCGCGGCAAGCTCGCCGCCCGACCTGTTCTACCTGAGCACCGACCAGGTCGCCGCCTATGCCAACAACGGCTCGCTCGCCGCGTACTTCGACAAGCTCGACAACACCGCGGACTTCTACCCGAACCTGGTCTCCGCGTTCACCGTCGGCGGCACGACCTACTGCGCTCCGAAGGACTTCTCCACTCTCGCGCTCGTGATCAACACGGACATGTGGAAGGACGCCGGGCTGACCGACAGCGACATCCCCACGACCTGGGACGACCTGTCGAACGTCGCGGCGAAGCTGACGACGAGTGATCACGCCGGCCTGAGTTTCACCCCCGAATGGGCGCGAATCGGCGCCTTCATGGCCGAGGCGGGCGGGTCCCTGGTCAACGACGACGGCACCAAGGCCACCGTCGATTCCCCCGAGAACCTCAAGGCCCTGAAGTACGTCCAGAGCCTGCTCGAGAGCGGCAACGCCAAGTTCGCGGCCGACCTCGGCGCCGGGTGGGGCGGTGAGGCGCTCGGAATCGGCAAGGCAGCGATGGTGATCGAGGGCAACTGGATCGTCGGCGCGATGGCCAGCGACTATCCCAAGATCAACTACAAGGTGGTCGAGCTCCCCGCCGGCCCGGCGGGGAAGGGCACGTTGCTGTTCACGAACTGCTGGGGCGTGGCGACGGGCGGTGACGTCGCCGATGCCACGAAGTTCGTCGAGTTCCTCACCAGCGCCGATCAACAGATGGCCTTCGCGAAGGCGTTCGGCGTCATGCCCTCGATCCAGTCGGTTCGCGACCAGTGGGCGAAGGAGTTCCCCGACCAGGCGGCCTTCATCGCCGGCGCTGACTACGCCGAGTCGGGTCCGGTGAACGAAGGCGCATCCGTCGTCATCTCCGACTTCAACTCGCAGCTGCAGGGACTTCCCGGCGCCGACCCCGCGCAGATCCTCAAGTCGGTGCAACAGAACCTGGCCGCGACACTGGATTAGCCATCCCCGGTTGCCGGGCCCCTCGGTGAGCCGATCGGCCCGGCCCGCAGCCTCGGCGCCGTGCGGATCGCGCGCACGGCAGGAAGGGGTCTCGACATGAGCGATGCGCATGGCTCCACGAGAAGCGGCAGGATCCGCACCCCGGGAGCGTGGTCGAAACGAAACCGGCCCCAGGCGATCTCCGGGTGGATCTTCATCGCCCCCGCGGTCGTGCTGCTGCTGCTGTTCCTCGTGCTGCCGATCATCATGGCCGCGTGGGTGAGCGTGTCCGACTGGAGCGGCCGCGGCAGCCCCTTCAGTTCGAACGTCTCGTTCGTCGGGGCCGACAACTACGCCACCCTGACGACGCAGGGAGGGCTCGCAGAGAAGGACTTCGCGGTCTCGCTGCGGAACAACGTCTACTACGTGATCCTCGTCGTGCCGATCCAGACGGCCCTGTCGCTGAGCCTGGCGGTCATGGTGAACCGGCGGCTGCTGCGCGCTCGCGGATTCTTCCGGACCGCGTTCTACTTCCCGTCGGTCACGAGCTCGGTGGCGATCACCGTCCTGTTCTTGTTCCTCTTCTCCCCGGAGGGCGCCGTGAACAAGGCGCTGTCGTACCTGAGCGTCGACGGCCCCAACTGGATGTCCGAACCGCGCGGCCTGGTGCACCTCCTCCTCGGGGCCTTCGGCGTCGATCACAGCCCCGCCGCCCTCCAGGCGAGTCCGCTGCTGGGTCTGTCGTGGTGGGAGTGGATCGCCGGGCCGAGCGTGGCGATGACGGTGTTCATCATCATGGCCATCTTCACGACCTCCGGCACGTTCATGCTGCTGTTCATCGCGGCGCTGCAGAGCATCGGGGAGGAGATCGATGACGCGTCGCGCGTCGATGGCGCCACGGCCTGGCAGCGCTTCAGCCGGGTCACGGTCCCGATGCTGCGCCCGACCCTGTTCACGGTGATCACGCTCGGCCTGATCGGCACGTGGCAGGTGTTCGACCAGATCTACACCGGCACGAAGGGTGCCCCCGCCAAGACCACGCTGACCCCCGCGTATCTCTCCTATGAGGCCTCCTTCGAGCGGCAGCACTGGGGCGAAGGCGCCGCGATCGCGTTCATCCTCTTCGCGATCATCGTCATCATGACGATCGTGCAACGCGCGACCCTGCGCGAGCACACCACCGTGCCCCGACGGCACCGGTTCGTGTTCGGCGACGGGACCACGATCGCCGACCGCAAGAAGCAGTCGAAGGCCCCCGGCACGGAGGAGGACGGTCATGTCTGACGTCGTTGCGCCTCGCTCGCACCAGCAGCAGCACGCGGGCTGGAGTCTGCGCCCGCATCTGGGCACCTATATCGCCACGCTCGTGCTCATCGTGCTCGCCGTGATCTACATCTATCCGTTCGTCGTCAACGTATTGACGTCGTTCAAGTCGCAGCCCGAGGCGGTGGCCAATCCACTCGGACTGCCCCACACGTGGACGGTCGCCGCCTATCAGCGACTCTTCTCCGCGTCCGACTTCCCGCTGTGGTTCAGGAACTCCGCGATCGTGGCCGTGGTCGTCACCGTGGGCCGGGTGTTCTTCGACGCCCTGGCCGGCTACGCGCTGGCACGGCTCCGCTTCCCCGGCCGGGGCACGGTGTTCGCCACGCTCGTGGCCATCATGGCCGTGCCGAGCGTGGTGCTCCTCATCCCGAAGTTCCTGGTGCTCAAGCAACTGAACATCTACAACACGTACGCGGCCCTCATCATCCCGCTGCTCGTGGACGCCGCGGGCATCTTCATCATCAAGAACTTCTTCGAGTCCATCCCCGTGAGCGTGGAGGAGGCCGCCCGCATCGACGGCGCCAGCACGTTTCGAATCTTCTGGTCGGTGGTCCTGCCGATGGCGCGGCCTGCGATCATCACCATCGTCATCCTCTCGTTCCAGGGGTCGTGGAACGAGTTGTCGCACTTCATCATCGCCTCCGACAGGCCGGACCTGTTCACTCTGACGAAAGGGGTCGCCCAACTCTCCTCGGGTGCGCTGTCCGCGGGCACGCAGTATCCGATCAAGCTCGCCGCCGCGGCCATCATGACCATTCCGGTGGCCGTCGCGTTCTTCGTCTTCCAGAAGCGGATCATGAACGTCTCGAGCGGGGCGGTCAAGGAATAGGCGGAATGGGTGGAATGGGCGGCCGCCCGGCTCACGCCCCGGGGGCGCGGGGTGGGTGGTCGCGGGCCGCTTCGGCATCGGCGGCCGCCTCGGCGTAGTGCGCCACGAATTGCCCGAGCAGCGAGGTGAAGTTCTCCCGGTCGGCCGGGTCGAACCGGGCGAGCGCCGCCTCGTAGGTGTCGAGCTGGTGCGAGATGGACCCGGTGAACGAGCGCAGCCCCGCATCGCTCGGCCGGACCTGCCGGGGGCGGATCTCGATCGACTCGACGAGGCCGTCGGCGGCGGCCCCGTTGACCTGCCGGTTGACCGTCGACTGTTCGAGCCCGAGCTCCTCGGCGATCTCCCGGAAGGTGCGTGGTCGCCCGTCGGCCAGCAGCCAGAGCAGGCGCCGCTCGGCCCGGGTGAGCGATGCCTGCCGCTCGACCACCCGCCGGGTGGCGTCGAGGCGGTGGAACTCCGCGGCGACGTGCCGGCCGGGGTGCGCGTCGAAGAGGGTCTGGGGCGTGGGCGTGCCGGGGCCCGCTCCGGCTGCGTTCGTGACCATCGTTCCTCCGTGTTGACGTGCGGCTTCGCGTGGGGCTACCTTATCCACGGTTCTATGTAGGTTACATACTGTAAGGATCTTCATGGGGTCACGCACCCAATCCGCCACCCGGCCCTCCTCCCTCGTCATCGCGGTCCTGTGCTTCGGCAGCATGGCCGGAGCGCTCATGCAGTCGCTCGTCATCCCGATCCAGTCGGAGCTGCCGGCACTGCTGTCGACGAGCGCGAGCAACGCCTCCTGGGTCGTGACCGTGACGCTGCTCGCGGGAGCCATCGCGATGCCCGTGGCCGGCCGCCTCGCCGACATGTACGGCAAGAAGCACGTGCTCGTGACCTCGGCGGCCGTCCTGCTCGTCGGCTCGCTCATCACGGCCCTCTCCTCGACCCTCGCGCCGGTGCTCGTGGGGCGAGCCCTCCAGGGGGCGGCGATGGGATACATCCCGGTGGCGATCTCGCTCGTGCGCGAGGTGGCCCCGCCGCACCTGCGCACCGGCGCGGTCGCCGCGGTGAGCGCCACCCTCGGCGTGGGCGGCGCGCTCGGGCTGCCGCTGGCGGCATGGATCGCCCAGTCGTATTCCTGGCACGGCCTCTTCTGGGTGTCGGCGGCCCTGGCGGTCCTCGTGCTCGCCTTCTCGTGGCTGCTGGTGCCCGCCACGGGCTCGGCCCGGTCGGGGCGTCTGGACGGCGTGGGGATCCTCGGTCTGAGCGTCGGCCTGGCCGTCCTGCTCGTCGGTGTGTCGAAGGGATCGGGATGGGGGTGGGGCTCTGCGACGACCTGGGGCTGCATCGGCGGCGGACTCGCCGTGCTCCTCGCGTGGGGCGTCTACGAGCTGCGACGGCGCAGCGCGCTGGTCGACTTGCGCACGATGGCGCTGCGGCCCGTGCTGTTCACCAACACCGCCGCCGTGCTCATCGGCTTCGGGATGATGGCCCAGAGCATCGTGGTGCCGCAGCTGCTGCAGGCGCCCGAGGCGACCGGCTATGGACTCGGCCAGAGCATCCTGGCCGTTGGGCTGTGGATGGCCCCCGGCGGCCTCATGATGATGGCCATGGCTCCGGTCTCGAGCCGAATGATCCGCCGATACGGCGCCCGGATCACGCTCGCGGTGGGGGCCGTGGTCCTCTCGGCGGGCTATTTCATGGCGCTGTTCCTCATGGGATCGCCGTGGCAGCTCATGCTCGCCACGATCGTCGCCTGTTCCGGGGTGGGGATCGGATACGCCGCGATGCCCACACTCATCCTCGACAACGTTCCCGCCGGCGAGGCGGGCTCGGGAGTCGGCGTCAACAGCCTCATGCGCGCGATCGGCACGACCACCGCGGGCGCCGTCATGGCGGCGCTGCTCACCAGCCAGTTGCAGGAGCTGGCCCCCGGCGGGCCGTCGATTCCGACGAGCGGCGCCTTCCAACTGTGCTTCCTCGTGGGCGCGGTCGCCGCGCTCGCCGGGGCGGCGATCACCCTGCTCGTTCCGCGCGAGGCCGGGCGACGGGCGGTCCCCGGTCCCGGCGCGGAACAGGAACTCCCCATCCGGAAAGCGGGCTCCCCGGAGCCCGCCCGCAGCTGACCATCCGCCGCGACGCCAACATCGCATGTCGACCTCGTGACGGTCTCGAGCGTAGCGGGCACTCCTCGGGTGGCCTCATTGCGGCGAGGTACGCCAAGCCCCTGGAGGACGGTGCGCAGTGCCGCGTTCACTTCCGTGATGTGAAGCCCTACTACGCGCCTGGCCAGCCGGATGATCTGCATGGGTGTAGGTGCCCACCGTCTCGTGGCACAGGCGACCGTTCTCGATCATGGGGCGGGTGATCTCCCACGTGTGTGGCCTGACCGCCGCGATGGTGCCATCGGGTAGCTCGACGGCGACTCGGGTGCCATGTTCATCGACGGACTCGCCGATAATCTGGGAGGGTGATCGCCACAACCAGGTGCGCAAGGGGGCGTAGCTGCATCGGTCGACGTTGGCTGCCGAACGCGGCATCAAGCCGCCGCCCGAGGGGTTCCGCATCGTGCTCCTGGACTCGAGCACCGACCCCGCGCGGCTCACCTTGACCTCCTCAGTCAGGTTGTCGAACTCCCCGCCGGTCATGCGGTCGGCGAGGTAACGACCATCGAAGTCGACGGAAAGCAGGTCAATTTCGTACTCGCAGGAGAGGAATGAGCCCGACTGCACCGTGTACGGGTTGCGCTTCTCACCGTGGCCACCCTCGGGGTGGCTCCTGGCGCAGCCGTGGTGGGAAGGAGCTCCGATGCTATCCGCCGGTGGGATCCTCGGTGGCCGAGGGGGAGGTCATGGCTGCAAGGCCGCGAGAGGGACCACTATGACGCCGTCATCCCGTTGATAGGCGAACTGGCCCGTCGTGACCACCACGAGCGCGGCCGGAGGGCGCTTGACGCGAGTGGATGCCAGCCGGAGCAGATTCGATGCCGCCGTATCGATCGCCGCGGGCCCGAGTTTGACTTCAAATCCAGCCCATGTGCCGTCTGCTTCCTCGACCACGAGATCACATTCGAGGTCGCCGTCGCGTTCACGGTAATGGCTCACGGTCGCGTCGCAGGCCTGGGCATAGACCCGCAGGTCGCGTGTGACCAACGACTCGAAGAGGAATCCAAGCGTCTCACCGTCGCGTTGCAGGCGGCCAGCGTCGGCTCCCAGAAGAGCGACCGCGAGCGAGGGGTCGGCCAAGTGGCGCTTGGGTAGGGAGAGCAGACGGGTGCGCGAGCGCAGATCGGGGCTCCACGCAGGTAGATCCTCGACGAGGAGGAGGCGCTCCGCCGCACTGCGATAGGAGTCGGCGGTGTCGCGCGCCATCTCCCCCTCCCCTCCGCGCACACGCCGTGCGATGGCGGCGAGCGTGGCGGTCTGCGAGGTGACCTGGGCGTAGGCGGTGAAGAAGCGACGCATGCGAGCGGGGTCACGCCGAGAGCCAGTGATCGCGGGAATGTCGACCTCGATGGCATCGCGCACATAATTGCGAACGAATCTCGCAGCCGTCTCGACCGAGGTAGCGCGGACCTGGGGCCAGCCGCCGCGCACGATTGCGTCCACGTAGTCCGTAATCGTGACGGGGCATCGCTCGGGCGTGAACTCGTCGTGCATCAGCCCTCGTAGACTGACTCCGCCGTGGCGGAACGACTCGAACAAGGTAAGTGTACGCATCGAGATGTGTCCGAATCGCCCCGATCCACTGTGCCTGCGCACGTCGTCCGTGGGTGTTGAGGATCCGGTCAGGATGAATTGTCCGGTTCGCCCGCGATCGTCCACCTCATGGCGCACGGCGTTCCAGAGTCCTGGAACCGTCTGCCACTCATCCAGAAGGTGAGGGGTCGGTCCGGGGAGAAGCAGCCGTGGGTCTGCGAGTCCCGCGGCGCGTGCTGAGACGTCCTGGTCCAGGTGGATCCAGGAGGCAGCCCGCTGGAGGGCTGTCGAGGTTTTTCCGCATGCCTTCGGCCCCTCGATGACGACGGCGCCCATCGTATCGAGTTCGGTGTCGAGTTCGCGGTCCACGATCCTCGCGACATACTCTGCGGGCATCGATTCCTTCACAATCTCTAGACGTGGTTGGCAGGGCTGCCACCAGCATAGATGGTCGATCGTGGACGATCCAGCTAGCAGATCGCGACCATTCCAGCTAGCAGATCGCGACCGTTCCAGATAGCAGATCGCGACCATTCCAGCTAGCAGATCGCGACCGTCTGTTCGAGCTCCGGGATCACGTCGGAGGACGCTTGAAACTGCCCTCGACCGGATACCACTCGGGTTCGAGATGGATCGCATGATCGGTGCCGATCACAGTGAGCCCGACTCCGACCGCGAGGGGCGACACGATGTCATGCACCGTCCCCAACGATCATGGTCTCGACGGGTAGCGCGCGGGCACTGGCCGACCCGGCCGGCACGGAGACCAGACCAGCCCGGAGGCCTCGACGATCGATGCGGTCCCACAAACGACCCTGCTGACGGTGTCGGACCTCGCGCATGGCACGCCGCCGTCGTGACCGTTGACGAGCGTGCGGCCCGCCCGCACCGCCGGGTGTGCCAGAGGGCCGATCAGTAGGGTTATCGCCTCCAGGCGATCGAGCGCGATAACTTGCTGCCATGCTGCCCTGGGCGGCGCCGATAGGCTCGCCCACAACCGGAAGCGATGGAGGCACCGTGCGGGAATCCGACTGGGAACAGCTCGCGCTCGAGCGGCTCGCCGAGGAGCACCTCGGCTGGCAGCCGCTCTCCGGGCGTGAGATCGCGCCCGGGGCGAGCAGCGCCGTCGGTCATCCCGGCTACGCGGCCCTCGGCGCACAGTCGCAGCGCGAGTCGTGGGCCGAGCTCGCGATCCCGTCGCGGCTGCGGTCGGCGCTGCGGCGGCTCAACCCCGAGGTTCCCCGCCAGTACCTCGACCAGGCCGCCGCCGAGATCCTGCGCGCCACCTCGGCCGATGCGATCGCCGAGAACGAGCGGATCCACCGCTACCTCACCGACGGCTACCGCCTCACGTATATCGACGAGGGCCGGGAGCGCTCGCCCTCGATACGGCTCATCGGATCCGCGCCGGGGCAGAACGAATGGCTCGCGGTCAACCAGGTCACGGTGATCTCGGGCGAGGTCGAGCGCCGGTTCGACCTCGTGCTCTACCTCAACGGCATGCCCGTGGTCGTGATGGAGCTGAAGAACGCGAGTGCCGGCGACGACATCGCCACCGCGCAGGCCCAGATCGCCACCTACGTCCGGGAGCTGCCGAGCGCCTTCCGGTTCTGCGTGCTCACGGTGGTCTCCGACGGTGTGACCGCCCGCTACGGCACCCCGTTCACCCCGCTCGAGCACTACGCCCCGTGGAATGTCGACGCGACCGGCGCGGTCGTCGCCCCCGGCGGCCCGCCCGATGCGAGCGAGGGCCTCGACGGACCGCAGCAACCACTCCTGCTCGATCTCGACGTCGACCGCGACACCGCCCTCGACGTGCTGATCGACGGCCTCTTCGACCACGCCCGCTTCCTCCAGCTCATGCGGTCCTTCGTCGCCTTCGACTCCGGCGAGGACGGCCTGACCAAGCGCATCGCCAAGGCCCATCAGTACTTCGCGGTGACCAAGGCGGTCGAGGCCACCGTGGCCGCCGTCGCCGGTGACGGCCGGGCCGGCGTCGTGTGGCACACGCAGGGCTCGGGCAAGTCGATGGAGATGGAGCTGTACGCCGCGCTCGTCGCCCGCCGTCCCGAACTCGAGAACCCGACGATCGTCGTGGTGACCGACCGCACCGAGCTCGACGGCCAGCTGTACGCGACGTTCGCCCGATCCCAGCTGCTGCCCGAGCAGCCGCGCCAGGTGCGGCGTCGCTCCGAGTTGCGCGAGGCCCTCGGTTCCCGGCGCACCGGCGGCATCTACTTCACCACCCTGCAGAAATTCGGTCTCACCCATGAGGAGCGGGACGCCGGCGCCGCCCATCCGATGCTCTCCTCACGCTCGAACATCCTCCTCATCGTCGACGAGGCGCACCGCAGCCACTACGACAACCTCGACGGCTACGCCTGGCACCTGAAGAACGCGCTGCCGAACGCGACCCTGCTCGCCTTCACCGGCACCCCGATCGACACCGCCGACCGGAACACCCGCGAGGTCTTCGGGGACGTCATCGACACCTACGACCTCACCCGCGCGGTCGAGGACGGCGCCACCGTGCCCGTCTACTTCGAGTCGCGGCTCGTCAAGGTCGGCCTGTCCGAGGACGTGACCGCCGAGGAGATCGACGCGACCGCCGACGAGGTCACGACCGGGCTCGACGACGCCGAACGCGAGCGTCTCGAACGCTCCGTCGCCGTGATCAACGCCGTCTACGGCGCCCCCACCCGCATGCGCGAACTCGCGGCCGACCTCGTGACCCACTGGGAGGCGCGACGTGACGCCGTTGCGGAACTGGTGCGGGCGTCGTCCACAAGCGAGGGAGCACCCGGCAAGGGCCTCATCGTGGCCGCCACCCGCGAGATCTGCGCGCGGCTCTACGAGCAGATCGTCACGCTGCGCCCGGACTGGCACCACGACGACCTCGACCGGGGCCGCATCAAGGTGGTCTACTCCGGCACGCCCGCCGACGCGCCGCCGATCTGCGAGCACGTGCGCCGCGAGTCCCAGAACGACGTGATCAAGCGGCGCCTCAAGGATCCGGACGACGAACTCGAGCTCGTAATCGTCAAGGACATGATGCTCACCGGCTTCGACGCGCCGCCGCTGCACACCCTCTACCTCGACCGGCCGATGCGCGGGGCGCTGCTCATGCAGACCCTCGCCCGGGTCAACCGCACCTTCCGCGGCAAGAACGCCGGGCTGCTCGTGGCATACGCACCGATCGCCGAGAACCTGCGGGACGCGCTCGCCGAGTACACCGAGCGCGACCGGGACTCCCGGCCGGTCGGGCGCACGGTCGAGGACGCCGCGGGGCTCGCGCGGGCGCTCGTGCTGCAGCTGCGCGACCTGCTCGGCGGCTCCGACTGGCGCGCCCAGCTCGAGCGGGTGGGCGTCGACGGGCGCGGCTACGCGAGCGCCGCACTCCAGGTCGTCGATTGGCTGCGCAGCCCGCGCACCCCGGGCAACCAGGTGCCCGCGGGGCAGGAGACCCGCCAGGAGCGGTTCCGCCGGCTCGCCGGGCGGCTCACCCGGGCGTGGGCGCTGTGCGGCCGCAGCGAGGGCCTGGCGGGTCTCGCGGCCGAGGCCCGCTTCTACGAGGAGGTGCGCGTGTGGATGGGCAAGGTCGACGCCGAGGACCGGCACGCGCGCGGTGAGCCGATTCCGGACGACGTCGCTCGCCTCCTCGCCGATCTCGCCGCCCGCTCCTTCACCTCGGGCGAGGTGCTCGACGTCTACGAGGCGGCCGGCCTCGGCGTGCAGCGCATCGACCAGCTCGACGCCACGTTCCTCGCCGGTGCCCAGCGAAGCGCCACCCCGCAGGTGACGATCGAACTGCTCCGGGCGCTGATCGAACGCGAGAGCCGGGCGGCCACCCGCGGGAACACCATCCGGGCGCGGGCCTTCTCCGATCGGCTCGAGGCGATCATGGTGCGCTACACGAACTCGAACCTCACCTCGGCGGAGGTCATCGCCGAACTCGTGCAGGTGGCGAACGAGGTGCGCGCCGAGAAGGACCGCGGCCGGCTCTTCGACCCGCCCCTGAACCCGGACGAGCTCGCGTTCTTCGACGCGGTGGCCACGAACGACGCGGCCCTGGAGCTGCAGGGGGAGGGGGTGCTGGCACAGATCGCCCGCGAACTCGTGCGGATCATGCGCCGGGACGTGAAGACGGACTGGGCGGTGCGCGACGACGTCCGCGCGACCCTGCGGCGCAACGTCAAGCGGCTGCTCATCAAGTACGACTATCCGCCGGACCGGCGCGAGGACGCCGTGGTGGTCGTGCTCGAGCAGATGGAGGCCCAGGCCCGGCGCCGGGCGGCGTGAGTGGGCGGGGTGGGACCGGTTCGAGCTACTGCGTCCAGCAGGGAAGCTCCATGAGGCCCGTGGACTTCAAGGGAGCGAGCCCGTCGTCCATGATCGGGCGAGAGGTCATGGCGTGGTGTCCTCGGGACGTTCGTCGTCCAGGTCGCTGAGATCGACGGAGACCATGGGTAGGTCTGCGGCGGACAGCCACGGTGGCCGAGGGGTCCGAGGGATGATTCCGGCGGCTGAGAGCTCATCGGTGGCCGCTTCGAGGCTGATTCCCCTGAGGGTCGCAATGGCCTGTGCGCTGATGACGCCTTCGCCGTAGCCGTTGATCGCGCGAGCGAGGAGCCGCTGCGGTGAGCGTAGCCGGTCGGCATCGTTCTGTAGCGAGGCGTATTGGTCGCTCCAGCCGAAGCACGTTGCCAGGTGGAGCGTCGACAGCGTCATCCATTCGTGCTTGGTGGATTCATCGATATAGCCGCAGCTCTGAAGAGCGATGGCTGCCATCGCCGGAGAGACCAAGAACGACTGGACGACGGTGGAGAGATCTCGTGCGGCTACGCTGTCGCGATCACCGAGGAGTTCCGCGACACCTTGAAGGGGTACGAGGAGGTGGCGCGCGAACGCGTCAGCCCGGACCTCTTGTGGTGACCGGCTCGTGAGGCTCGGCGTGCCGTCCCAATCATCGAAGACAACGTGGGCGAGCTCGTGGGCGAGGGTGCTGCGCTGCCGCATGGGATTGCGGGTGCGTGCGATGCCGATGAACGCGACGCCGCGAACCGGATCGCGCATGGTGAGGCCGTGCTCGTCGGGCGTCGCGTCGAGGATGGTGACGTCGTGTGGGGTGGCGCGCTCGATGAGCGCGACGAGATCCCCCAGGGGTTGGAAGCCGAGGTGGTGCTCGGCGCGGAAGGCGGCCGCTGCCGCTCGGCCCTGCTGTTCGCTTGTCATGGTCCCCCCGGGTCAGCGTGTCGTCGAGATCGCCTGGTCGTCCAGGTAGGCATCGAGTTCGATGAAGTGCAGCAGTCGTTGCCGCATGCCCTCCATGGTGGCCCCGTTGGTGGAACGGGCCGCGCACTGCACACGGTTCGCGACGGCCGTACCCGTCAGTTGCGTGACGGTACAGCCGGTGGCGGCGGCAATCTGGATCAACTCGGTCATCTTCGGCGCCCGTTTGCCGGTCAGGATGCGGTTGAGGGTCGATTGGGAGATGCCCGTGCGGTTCTCCAGGGCGCGCTGAGAGAGGCCGGCAGCCGTGCGGGCGCTTTCGATGGCTGCGTTCACGGTGCTCGTGTTCATGCGCTCCGCCTACTGAATCAAATTACGTAGAGCGATTCATTCTAGCGGCAGCGGGCGACGGGTTCCACCCTGGGTGTGGACATGATCGGCGAGATGGAGTACCGACAGATCGGGGGTGTCGCGGTCGACGCGTGCGTGTTACGGTACGTGGACCTTCTGACAACGCTGTCAAGCCACTGGCCGGGCAGCCGGCACGCTAGGACCCCCGTGATCTTCACCCGCACAGCCCATGCATCCGCGAGCCTCGTGCTCGCCGCCGCCCTCGTCTCCGGCGGGGCGATCTCGGCGAGCGCGGCGCCCGAACCGGCGATCACGCCCGCGGCCACCCCCGTGACCGACGTGACCTCGCTGGTCGACCCGTTCGTCTCGACCGAGGACGACTACGGCCAGGACCTCCCGGGCGCGCAGGCGCCGAACTCGCTCGTCAAGATCAACCCGATGACGACCCCCGATCGCTCGCACACCGGTTACGACTACGCCGAGGACCAGATCGCCGGGTTCACGCACACGAACCTCGACGGCGTCGGCGGCAGCGGCGCGGGCGGCGACCTGCTCGTCGTCCCGACCTACGTCGACTACACGCAGCGGCCCGACCGCGCCTCCTACGCGAAGACCTACTCCCACGACGCGGAGGAGGCCTCGCCCGGGTACTACCGGGTCGACCTGACCACGACCGAGGGAACCGACTCCGACGTCAGCGATGCCCCCGGCGCCGACCCGATCGTGGCCGAGGCGACGACGGACACCCGCGCCGGCTGGGATCGCTTCACCTTCCCGGAGGCGGGCACGGCCTCGCTCGTGCTCGACCTGGCCAACAACTTCACCGACCGGCGCGACGCGACCCTCGCGGTGACCGAGCTGCCCGATGGCCGGGCCGCGCTCTCGGGGGAGGTCGTCGGCTACTTCAACGGCTACGAGTACCGGCTCTTCTACTACGCGGAGTCGACCGCGCCCACGGCCGCCGTGCGCACGTGGGGCGGCAACCGGATGCTCAGCACGACCTCGAAGAACCGGGCCGGCACCGACATCGGCGCGATCCTCGACTTCGACGTCGAGGCCGGCGAGCAGGTGGGCCTGCAGGTGGCGATCTCGACGATCAGCGCCGAGCAGGCCGCCGTCGACTTCGGCGTCGAGATCGCCGATCGCACTTTCGGCCAGATCCGCACCGACACCCGCGCCGCCTGGGAGGACTTGCTCGGCCGGGTGGCGATCTCGACCAGCGCGACGAGCGACCCGGACGGCACGCTCGCCCGGCTGTTCTACACCCACCTCTACCGGATGCTGGCCACCCCCGTGAACGCCACGAGCACGAGCGGGACCTACCGCTCCCTCGACGGCACGATCCGCCAGGCGGAGGGGTACACCCACTACGACGGCTGGGGCTTCTGGGACGACTTCCGCAAGTACGGGGCGCTGGCGATCGCCTACCCCGACCTCTACGCCGACATGGCCCAATCGATCGTCGACCTGTTCGCGGGCCTCGGCGACAGCGGCGCGAGCAGGCTCGGGAGCCTGACCCACGCGGTGCCGACGGTGCGATTCGAGCGAGCCGCCGTCGTCCTCGCCGACGCGATCGCGAAGGGAGCGCAGCCGACCGGGCTCGCGCAGGCCTGGCCGGGGCTCGTGACCGAATCCCAGGGACGCTACGCGGACGAGTCGAACGTCGAGCTCGGGTACATCGCGAACGAGATGGACGAGACCCTCGGCACCGCCTACGACGACTGGGCGATGTCGACCATCGCCACGGCGCTCGGGTACACCGACGAGGCCCGCGCCTACCGCGACCGCGCGACGAACTGGGTCAACATCTTCTCCGAGAATGCGGTCGAACTGCCCGGCGGCACGACCGTGGGCCTCAACCTGCCCCGGCGCGCCGACGGCACCTTCGCGGACATCGACCCGGAACGGTTCCAGGCAGGCAACCTCTACCAGGGCACCGCCTGGCAGTACCACTGGTACATGGCCCCCGACATGGGCGGCCTCATCGACCTCATGGGCGGGCGGGAGAACACCCTCGCCGCGCTCAGCTACATGTTCGGCGAGCAGGCGCCCGACGACGGGTCGCGGATGCTCCACTCGAACGCCAACGAGATCGACCTGCAGGCCCCGTACCTGTTCAACTACGTGGGCGCGCCGTCGAAGACCCAGCACTGGGTGCGCAGCATCTACACGGAGAAGACCTGGAACCGGTACATCGCCACCGGGTCCACGAGCTACGCGCCCTCCTCCGGTGGCGAATTCACCCCGCCGGTCAAGACCCGGGTCTACTCGCTCGACCCGCAGGGCTTCCTGCCGACCATGGACAACGACACCGGCACGATGTCGTCGATGTTCGTCGCCGCCGGCCTCGGCCTCTTCCCGGTCAACCTCGGGTCGGACCAGTACCAGATCGGCAGCCCGTTCTTCGAGCGCACGACGATCACCTACCCCTCGGGCTCGAGCTTCACGATCTCGGCCGACGGCGTCTCCGCGGACTCCTACTATATCCAGTCGGCCCGGCTGAACGGCGCCGCCTTCGACCGCACGTGGGTGACCTACGACCAGCTCATGGCCGGCGGCGAGCTCGCGTTCACCATGGGCTCCGAGCCGTCCGACTGGGCGGCCGACGGCATCGCCCCGCCCTCGCTGAGCGATGTCGTGGACAGCTCGATCTACGAACCGGACTCCCCGGTGTCGCTCGACTCGCGCGAGTTCCACGAGGCGCCCGCCGGCGACGGGTCGATCGGCAACTCCCTCACCCTGAGCCTGGCGGACGGCGCGTTCGCGGGCGCGGACGGCGACGACCTCGCCGCCGGCGGGGCGATCGAGGCGAGCGGCGTCCCGGCCGGCCTCACCCTCTCGGCGATCCGGGTCGACGACCGCACGGTGCAGCTCTCCCTCACGGGCCGGGCCGCCGCCTCCACCCCGCTCGACAGCACCGACGACCTGCGTCTGAGTGTGACCGATGCGGCGTTCGCGCAGCGCCTGGACGACGCCCCGCCGGCCCTCGATCTGCGGGTCACCTTCGCCGGCGTCACCGTGAGCGCGGACCGGCTGACCATGCGGGCGGGCGCCGACGGCGCGCTGGAGGAGTCGGTCGTGCTCACGATGCACGGCGCCCGCTTCGCCGGCGCCGAGGGCCGCGATCTCGTGGCCGACGGCGACCTCACCCTGCCCGGATTGCCCGAGGGCCTCGAGGCCGCGGCCGAGAAGACCGGACCGAGCACCCTGGACCTGCGCGTGCACGGCACGATCGAGCGCGGCGCGAGCTTCGTGCTCCGCTTCGCCGACGGCGCGTTCGAAGCCACGCCGGCGCCGTCGATCAGCGGTGACGGCCTCGGGCTGCGCGCCTTCACCGTCGCCCTCGACCGGCAGTGGCACGCCCAGCTCGCCGACCTCTACGAACGGGTGCGCCTGATCGAGAAGGGCAACTACGCGTCGTCCACGTTCGCCGGCTTCGAGGCGGCGCGGACCGCCGCCCGAGACCTGCTCGCCGCCGAGGACGCGAGCGAGCAGGACCTGCGCAGCGCGTTCTACGACCTTCAGGGGGCCGTGGGGTCGCTGTCGATCGCGCAGTCGCCGCACCGCCGGCTGCAGGCCGAGAGCAGCGACGACTGGTCCGGCGGCGACCTCAAGGCCGAATCGAGCACCGACTCCAGCGGCGTCCCGCTCGGGAACCTCGGCGGGGTGCGCGACGGCAGCTGGATCGCCTACGGCGACCTGGACTTCGCAGGCGCCCCACCGGAGACGTTCACGATCCGCTACGTGAACAACAGCGGACGCGGCCCCGCCGACTCGCGCGTGGCGCTGCGCCTGGATGCCCCGGACGGCCCGCTCCTCGACGAGGTCGCCCTCCCGTCGTCGGGATCGAGCTGGAGCGACTACACCACGGTCGAGCACACGCTGACCGACCCGTCGCTGCTCGAGGGCTCCCACACGCTCTACCTGGTGTTCGAGGGTTCGACCACCGAGGCGCGGCCGTGGATCGGGAACATCGACTGGGCGCAGTTCTCGAGCCCGGGCGACGGCTCCGAGGCGCAGACCGCGCGCGTCGAGGCCGAGGCGTTCACGGACTCGAACGGGAACGGTCTCAAGACCGAGACGAGCACCGACGACGCCGGCAACACGATCGGCAACGTCGGCGGCACCTGGGACGGCGGCGTGCTCACCTACGACGACGTCGACCTGTCGGCCCGCGAGTTCAGCACCCTGTCGGTGCGGTACGCGAACAACTCCGGGCGCACCGGTCCGGGCGCGCTGATCGAGGTGCGACTGGACGACGCGGCGAACGACCCGATCGCGACGATCCCCCTGCCCACCACGGGAACGAGCTGGAGCGCCTACCGCACCGTGACCGCGGCCCTGCCCGCGGAGGTCACCGGCGTGCACACCCTCGTGATCACGATGCGCGCGCGCACCGACTCCGGGCATCCCTACGTGGCGAACTTCGACTGGTTCGAGTTCGGCGGGGCGGACCTGACGGAGCTGCGCCAGGCCGTCGAGGCCGCCCGCGACCTGCTGCCGCAGCGCGACAGGTACATCGCGGTGGACTTCGGGGTCTTCGAACGCGCCCTCCAGGACGCCCAGGTCACCCTCGAGGATCCGACCTCGCTCCAGCCGGAGGTCGACGACGCGCTCTGGGTGCTGAACGCGGCCCAGGAGCAGCTTGAATGGGTGGTCGTTCGGGAACTGGCCGAGGTCGTGGACGCGGCCGAATCGCTCGACACGACCGCGTACACGCGGGAGAGCGTCGAGGCGTTCGAGGACGCGCTCGCCCAGGCCCGGGGTCTTGCCGCCGGCGCGTCCCACGCGGACTACACGGCGGCCCTCGACGGTCTCGTCGCCGCGATCGACGGGCTCGTCGAGATGACCGTGCCGGCCCGGCCGGCCGCGCCGGCGGCCGAGCTGACGGCGCCGACGACGATCACCGTGCGCTGGTCCGGTGTGAGCGACGACGGCGGCTCCGCCGTGACCGGGTACCGCGTCTCGCTCTCCGGCGACGCCGATGCCGCGACCGTGACGGTCGACGCGGGAACGACCTCGGCGGACTTCACCGACCTCGTTCCCGGGGCCACGTACACGGCGACCGTCACGGCGCTCAACGCGCTCGGGGCCGGTGCCGAGTCGCCGGCCTCCGCGGCCGTGACGACCGAGGCGGCGCCCACCGATCCCACCGACCCGACGGATCCGGACCCGACGGACCCGACCGATCCGGACCCGACGGACCCGACGGACCCGGACCCGACGGATCCCACCGACCCGGGAACGACCGATCCGACCGATCCGACACCCGGCGGCCCGGGCGGCGATGCGGATCCGTCCGACTCGTCCGATCCGTCCGTGCAGCCGTCGGGCGATGCGGGTGATGGGGACGCGATGCCGGATACCGGCCTGCCCGCCGGGCCGCTCGGGATCGCGACGGCCGCGCTCGTGCTGGCGGGTGCCGTGCTGCTCACCATGCGGCGCCGGAGCCACCCCCGCGGCCGATAGGGCGGCACCGCGCCATCGCACCGGATGAGGTGAGGATCGCCCCCTCGAGGATCAATCCTCGAGGGGGCGTTCTTGTGAGCGGTTTGTGAGCGGCCGCTGGAAGAGTGGGCCGCTGCTGCGCCGGGCCCTGCCCGGAGTCGATGACGGCCCTGCCCGGAGTCGATCGCGAAGGCATCCGGCGCGGCCGCCGACCCCATTCAAGGAGAGCCACACATGACCGCAACCCGTCCACGACGCGCCGCCCTCGCGGGTGCCGGAGCCTGCGCCGTGCTCCTCGCCGGATCCGTGCCGACGGCCGCCGCCCCCGGTGATCCACTCCCGGACGGGCAGCGGATCACGGCCCTGACCCAGATCGTCATCGACACCGAGGGGGACGAACTCGAGCCCGCGGACGCGGTGACCCGGCTCTTCGACCTCGACTCCGTGACGGCGGCGTCCGTGGCCGCGGGCGGTCCGATCACGGGCTGGTCGAGCGGCGGCTGGGTGATCGGCGGGGGGCTCGACGTCGACGAGGACGGCCAGGGGTACGCGGTACTCCAATCCGCTCCGGTCGACGCGCCGGACGACCTTCTGACCACCCAGATGCTGGCGGCCGGCCCCGACGAACCGCCGACCGGCGACCCCGAGACCGACCTGTACCGAGCGCCGGCAGTCGTCCCGGTGGATGCCACCGACGGCACCTTCGGCACGCCCATCGCCATCGTGTACGACTCCGCGCTCGGCGACCGGGACGGCCTGCGGCTCGAGGGCTGCCTCGGTGCCGACTACACCGGCGGCCTGCTCCGCGCGATATGCATCGGGTACGGAACCCTGGACGATGGCGCCGACGTCGTGGAGATCGGTGTGATCGACCCCGTCACCGGCGAGTTCACGCCCGAGACCCGCGTCGCGAACCATCTCGGCTACGACTACACCTGGGTGCAGGACCTCTCGACGAGCCCCACCGGTGAGATGCAGCTGCTGTTCGTCGCCCTCGAGGAGGACGGCCAGGTCGAGTCCATCTCCCACAGGCTCGCACCGGTCGATCTCGGGGCCGACGAGGTCGCCACCTCGGGCCACCGAGAGATCCTTCAGGGCGACGAGGACTCCATGTTCGCGATCGAGGCGATCGACTTCGATGCGGCCGGCCAGTTGTGGGCGCTCGGATCCACGGTGGCCGGCGAGGTGGAGGTCCACACCGCGCTCGGCACCATCGACCCCGCGACCGGTGCCATGGAACTCGTCGACGACGTCTCCGGCCCCGCGGACCGGCCCGGCGACAGCTTCCTCGGCGTGAGCGTCTGGGGAGCCGAGCCCACCGACCCGGACCCGACCGAGACGGCCGACCCGGACCCGACGGAGACGTCCGACCCGGACCCGACCGAGACCACGGACCCGACCGAGCCCGACCCGGCGGAGACGACCGAGCCGGACCCGACCACGGACCCGGCGGAGACGACCGAGCCCGACCCGACCACGGACCCGGCGGAGTCGAGCGACCCGGACCCGACCGCGGCCACGCCGGACGAGGAACTGGCCCGGACGGGCAGCGAGCCTGCCCTGCCGGTCGCGCTGGCCCTCGCGGCGATCCTCGGCGGCGGGGCGATCCTCGCGGCGGTGCGGCGCCGGGCACGCGCGAACTGACGCACCCCGAGGTGGGTGACGGTCCGGCGCCGCTCGTGGACACCGCGCCGACGGCGGTGGGACGATCGTGGGTATGAGGCGCAGCGGGAGCGTGCCGGACCGACTCGTGCGCGATGTCGCGCGGGTCTGTGCCCGCGCGCAGGATCCGCTGGACCTGCTCGAGTGGGTGGCGGCCCGGATCCGCTCCGACGTGCCGTATGCCGCCGCGGGCTGGATCCTCGTCGACCCGGACACGATGCTCATGGACGGCGTCTACGGTGAGGGCGTCGACCGGCACACCCATCTCGAGCTCATCGAGGCGGAGATGAGCGAGACCGAGGACGTCAATCGGTTCGTCGAGATGGTCGATCGGGGAGTCCCGGCCGCCTCGCTCAGCCGTACGACCGGCGGCGACCTGAATGCGAGCCGCCGGTGGCGCCGCGTCTACCGGCCGCGCGGCTACGGCGACGAGCTGCGGGCCGTCTTCGCGTGCGGCTCGGACGCCTGGGGCCATGCGTGCCTCGTGCGGCGCCGCGACGAGCCCGACTTCACGGCGGCCGAGGTCGGGCTCCTCGCCCGCGTGGCCCCGCATGTCGCCGACGGAATCCGCACGGGCCTGGCCGTCGGGGCGGTCGAGGCGCCCGCCGACGGCACCCCGGAACTCATCGTGCTCCGGGACGACGGCTCGGTCGAGTCGATGACGCCGATGGTGTCCACGTGGTTCGGCGACCCGGAGGACGAATCCCTGCGGAGCACGATGGTGCTTCACCAGGTGGCGCGACGGGCCCGGGCGCTCGTCGGCGACGGCGCTGCCGGCCCCGACCCGGCAGCCGTCGATCCCGCCGGTCTCGACCCGGCCCGGGCGTGGGCCCGCACGGCGGCCGGGGAGTCCGTCATCGTGCGCGGCGCGCGGCTGGGTGGGGAGGGGCCGGGGCGTACCGTGCTCGTGCTCGACCCCGCCACGCGCGGCGACCTGGCACCGCTCGTGATGAGGCTGCATCAGCTCACCCGTCGGGAACGCGAGGTGACCCAGATGTTGCTCACGGGCAAGACCACCCGGGCCATCGCGGCCGACCTGTGGATCACTCCCGAGACGCTGCGGGGCCACGTGAAGAACGTGCTGGCGAAGCTGGCGGCGTCGAGCCGCGTCGAGCTCGTCGCGATGCTCTCTCCCGAGCCGCGATCTCGGATGCGGCCCGCCGAGCCAGCCGGCCGGCGTAGCCCGTGATCCCCGGCCTGGCGACGTAACCGACGAACCGCAGTCCCGGCGCGGATTCACGCCCGGTGCGTTCGACCGGTTCGCCCCGCTCGTCGAGCACGCCGAACCGGCCGACGAGCGGTTCGAGGCCGGTCCGGTACCCCGTCGCGGCGATGACGACGTCCGGGCGCAGTCGCCGCCCGTCCGCGAGTCGGGCGTGCTCGCCCTCGAGGGAGTCCACGGCCGGGACCACTCGGATCGCGCCGGACCGGATCGAGTCGACCACCGGTGGATCGACCACGGCCACCCCGATCCCGCCGCGGTCCCTCAGCCGGGTCATCGGGCCCGCCGACGCCTCGGGCAGGCCGTAGGGCGCGAGGTTGCCGACGACCCGGCGCTGCATCGGCCGGAGCAGGCGGTCCACCCAGGCCGGCGGCAGGTGCATCATGACCGGGACCGGGAGGTCGCCCGGCGCGCCGAGCATCATCCGGAACAGGATGGTCGGGGGCGTGCGGACCGAGAGCCAGACGGTCCCGGCGACGCCCACCAGCTCGTGGGCGATCTCCATCCCGGTCGATCCCGCGCCCACCACGAGTACCCGCTGTCCGGCGAGCGGGGCCGCGTTCCGGTAGTCGACGGCGTGCATCAGCCGGCCGCCGAACCGTTCCCGGCGGGCCCAGTCGGGCAGCACGGGAACGTTGAATCGCCCGCAGGCGACGACCACGTGCCGGGTCGTCAGGATTCCCGCCGGGGTCGTCACCCGCCACGTGCCACCCCGGCGGTCGAGCCGCTCGACGCGGGCGTGGGTCCGAACCCGCACGTGCCGGGACCGCGCGTACGCCGCGAGGTAGCCCACGTACTGGTCCCGGGTCGGGAACTGACCCCAGGCGCGCTCGAACGGCGCCCCGGGAAGGGCCGAGTGGAGCCGGCTCGTATTGAAGCGCAGGCCGTCGTAGCGGGCCGCCCACGCGGCGCCGATGCCCGCCCCCTGCTCGAGCACGACGGCGCCGACTCCCCGCCGGGTGAGCTCCGCGGCCGTGGCCAGCCCGGCCGGGCCGCTGCCGATCACCACCACGGGCTGGTCGTCTCCTTGGGTGAACGGGTCGGTGTTCATGTCGGCTCCTCGGTCCGGTCCACACAGCGTCCACCCGGCCCCGTCGGCCGGGAACCCCCCGGTCGGGGGGTCTTCCTGGCCGCCACCACGCGGGCAAGACGATCGTCCAAACCACTCTCATCCGAACGGCCCCGTCAGTAGATTGGACTCGTTGTAACGGGGCGACGCAGGAGAGTGCACATGTCCTTCCACACCGACGGCGCGCGGATCCGCGATTCCCACGGCCGCCACCGCGTGTTTCACGGGATCAACCTCGTGGCCAAGGGCGGTCACGCGACCACCGGGAGCTACGTCGAGCGCGGCTTCCTCGGCCCCTGGAGCCCGGCCGACATCGACGACCTCGCGGCCCGCGGGTTCACCCTCGTGCGCCTCGGCCTCATCTGGGCCGCCGTCGAACCGGCCCCGGGAGACTACGACGAGGACTACCTCGACTGGATCGCCACCCAGCTCGACCTCCTCCACTCCGCCGGCATCGTCGTGCTCCTCGACTCCCACCAGGACCTGTACTCACAGGCGTTCGGGGATGGCGCCCCCGCCTGGGCCACCCTGACCGAGCAGCCGTTCGACGCCACGGAGCTGTGGAGCGACGCCTACCTGACCAGCCCCGCCCTGCACGAGGCCCTCGACCGGTTCTGGGCGAACGCCCTCGGCCCCGGCGGAATCGGGCTGCAGGACCGGTTCGCGGCAATGTGGGCCCACGTCGCCGAACGCTTCGCCGGTCATCCGGGCCTGCTCGGCTACGACCTGCTGAACGAGCCCGCCCCCGGCAGCGGGGCGCCGGAGACCTTCGGCGCGCTCATCGGCGCGTTCGCCGCCGCGACCGGGCAGGACCTCGAGCAGGTGCTCGCTGACTTCGCCGACCCCGCGGCGAAGTTCGCCCAGCTCGCCCAACTCGATAGCGAGAGCGTGCACCGGCAGGTGGGCGACGCCGTCCATCCGCTCGTATCGGCCTTCGAGAACGAGGCCGTGGCGCCGTTCATGGCGAAGGTGACGGCCGCCGTCCGTACGCGTGACGGCCGCGGCCTCATCGCCCGCGAGCACTCCTATTTCGCGAACACGGGCGTGCCCTCGGGACAGCCGCCGCTCGCCGACGACGCGTGGCTGTACTCCCCGCACGGGTACGACCTGACCGTGGACACGCCGGCGATCGCGCTCTCGAGCAACACCCGGGCGGGCACGATCTTCGCCCGCCACGCGGAGACCGCCGAGCGGCTCGGCGTGCCCGTGCTCGTGGGGGAGTGGGGCGCGCTCGACCTCGGCCCCGGGGTGGGCGAGCACGCCCGCTTCCTGCAGGACCTGTTCGATGCCCACGGTTGGTCGTGGACCTATTGGTGCTGGCAGGAGGGCTTCGCCGGGTCCGAGGCGGCCGCCGCCCTGACCCGCCCCCGCCCGGCCGCCTTCGCCGGCGACGGCCTGGACTGGCGGGTCGCGGGCGGCACGCTGCGCGCGCGCTGGCGCGGCACCGGCGCGGGCGGCCCCTCGCTGTTCTACCTGCCCGGGGGAGAATGTACGGTCACGCGGGACGGCGCGCCCGCCGCGTGCGAGCGGGACGGTGCCTGGGTGCGGGTCCCGCCGGGGGAGGGCGCCTACGAACTGACCGGGCGCTGAGGCCCGGGACAGGGCCGGAACAGTGCCGGCGCGCATGACGGGTTCGACGATGAACACGACCGATCGGAGCGGGCGATGGCCCTGACCTTTCGCCAGAAGGCACTGCTGGCCACGCCGCTGCCGGCCACGTGGATGTCGACGGTGCTCATCCACAACGTGTACATCAAGTTCTACACGGACGTGATCGGGCTCGATCCGGCGTACGTGGGCTGGGTGTACCTGGCGTTCAACATCTGGAACGTGGTCAACGACCCGATCTTCGGGTTCATGCTCGACAAGATGCGCTACCGGCCCGGGCGCGGCAAGTTCCTGCTCGTCATGCGGCGGACGATCCCGTTCATGCTGCTCGGGCTCGTGGCGATGGCGTGGACGAGCCCGGACTGGTCGCAGGCGGCGATCCTGTGGGTGTTCCTGCTCGAGTTGTTCCTGTTCGATGTGGCCTCCACCTTCTATCTCATCGCGGCGACGAGCTATGTCTACCTCGCGGCGCCGACACGCGAGGATCGCATCGACGTCGAGGTGGGCAAGTCGTGGATCGGGAACGTCTCCTCGGCGGTCGCCACGGTCGTGGCCACCCAGCTGCTCGTGGGCGAGGCGATCACGAGCCGCGCCACGATCGCGACGCTGCTCATGGGGGTCGTGGCGGTCAACGGGCTCCTCTACCTCGTCCCGGCGCTGGCGCTCAAAGATCCGCCCGAGCTGTACGAGCGCGGCGACGCCGGCGACCAGGCGCTCACCTGGGCCCAGTTCCGGGCCGATGCCCGCTCGATCATGCGGATGCGGGCGTTCTGGGCCTGGTTCGCCTACGGCACCACGGCGCTCGCGCCCATGGGCATGTACTTCACCGCGTTCCTGTACTTCATGGATCACGTGATCCGCAGCACCGGCACGCAGGCCACGATCACCGACACCGGGTCGATGATCCTCGTGCTGGCGGCGCTGCCGCTGTTCGCCCGGATGATCAAGCGGGTGGGGTCGCGCGCGTCGATCTTCGCCGGAATGGTGCCCTATATCGGCGGCCTCGCGGGGCTGTTCTGGGCGAGCGAGTGGTGGCACGTGCTGCTGTGCTATTTCGTGCTCATGAGCGGGCGATACATCATGAGCACCGCCGCGATCGCGCTCGAGGCCGCGCTCATCGACGACAACGAACGCCTCACCGGCACCCGCAAGACCGGCTCGTTCACGTCGCTCAAGGCGATCATGTCGGCCCCGCTCATCGGCACCCAGACGACCATCTTCATGTTCATCATCGCCGCCGCCGGCTACGACCAGCACGCCGAACTTCAGAGCGCCTCCGCCCAGGCCGGCATCCGGTTCGCGACCGCGGGCGTGCCGATCCTGTTCGCCGTGCTCGGGATCGTGGCGCTGTGCTTCCTGCCGTACACGCGCTCGGTGGAGGCGGAGCTGAGCGAGTACTCGCGGGCGCGCCGCGGGTCCGCGTTCGACGTGGTGGGGCCTATGGACGGCGCAGCTCGCCCGGGCGAGCCGGGCCGGGAGGGCGTAGCGCTCGAGGAGGATCCCCTCGGGAACTGAGTCCGGGGGTCGGATCGCCGGCGTGGTGGTGTTGCGCACAGACGGCACGCCCGCGATTGTTCGCGGCCGGGGCGCCGGGGTAGACATGTCCGGGGCGGGGCCGGTTCGCGCCGCCCGCCCGCCGGCCTCGGTCCGGGCGCCTCACGACGAAACGGGATCCATGTCAGCGTTGCGGCAGGCCGCCCCCGAACACTCGCCTGCTCGGGCGCGACCGGCGGGCGGCGACCCTGCCGGGGCCGCCGAGCTGCCGGGCCGCTCCGCCCGCGGTGGCCGGTTCGGCGGGCTGCTGCTCGCCGCCGGCCTGCTGCTGATCGGGCTGAACCTGCGCATCGGGGTGGCCTCGGTGGGGCCGGTGCTCGACGACATCCGGGCGAGCCTGGGCCTGTCGGCCACCGCGGCGAGCCTGCTGACCACGATCCCGGTCATCGCCTTCGGCGCGTTCGCGTTCCTCACCCCGGCCCTGACGCGCCGGTTCGGCATGCACCGGCTGCTCGGGGCGACGATGATCGCGCTCGCGGCCGGGATCGTGCTGCGGCTGCACCCGAGCATGTCGGCGCTGTTCGCCGGAACGGTCGTCGTGGGGGCCGCGATCGCGATCGGGAACGTCGTGATGCCGGCCGCGATCAAGCGCGACTTCTCCCATCGGGCGGGGCTCATGATGGGGCTGTACTCCACGGCGCTGTTCGTCGGCGCCGCGCTGGCCTCGGGCCTGACGGTGCCGTTGCTGCCCCTGGCGGGCGGGGCGTGGCAGGCGGCGCTCGCGCTGTGGGCGATCCCGGCGGTGGCCGCCGTGCTCCTGTGGATCCCGCAGCTGCGTCGCTCATCGGGGCGGGTGGCTCGCGCTCGCTCTGCCGACGGATCCGGCGGGCGGGGTGGGCAGGCCGCTCCCGCGCTCCGGGCGATCCTGCGGGATCCGGTCGCGCTCGCGGTCACGGCGCTCATGGGCCTGCAGAGCATGAGCTATTACGCGGCGCTCACGTGGGTCCCCTCGATCCTCTCGAGCGCGGGCATGGGTGCCGATGAGGCCGGCTGGATGCTGTCGTTCTCGGCGTTCCCCGGGATCGCGGCGTCGCTGGTGACCCCGGCCCTGGCCCGGCGGGCACGTCCCGCCTGGCTGCCGATCGTGCTCGCCGCCGGGGTGAGCGGGGTCGCGTTCGCCGGGCTGGCCCTCGCCCCGACGGCCGCGCCGTACGTGTGGATGACGCTGCTCGGACTGGGGCAGGGCGCGGCGATCAGCCTGGCGTTGAGCTATATCGTGTGGCGCTCGCCGGACGCCCATCACACCGGGCAGGTGTCCACGATGGCGCAGGGTTTCGGGTACCTGCTCGCGGGCCTCGGGCCGATCGGGCTCGGTGCCCTCCGGTCGGCCACCGGTGGCTGGACGGTCCCGATCGCGGCGCTCGGGGTCATGCTCGTGGCGCAGCTGATCGCCGGGGTCGCGGCGAGCCGGCCGCGACTGGTGGGAGCACGCGGACAGGATGCGACGGTGTCCGCGGACGCCTGATCGACCCACTCGGGTGGAGTTCGTGCGTGGGACGTTCGGACTACGCCTCCTGGGACGTTCGCCCTACGAGGCCACCCGGATCGGCGTGGATCCTTGAGTCATGAGAGTCCTCGTTGCCACCGCCTCGAACTACGGTTCGACTCGTGAATTCGGTGCCGTCGTGGGTTCTGTGCTGAGCGGGCACGGACATGAGGTGCGCACCGCCGACGTCGCACAGGTGACGGACCTCGATTACGACGCCGTGATCGTGGGTACGGCGATCTACATCGGCCGCCCGCTCACGGCCGCGCGCAAGTTCACCGCCCGCCTCGAACGGGAGGCACCGCAGCTGCCCGTGTGGGTGTTCGCCTCCGGCCTGAAGAACATCACGGGCAATCCGCTCGCGCCCCCGTTCACCCATCCCGCGGCACGCCCCTACCTGGGCAGTCGCTACCCGATCTTCCTCGGTAGGGTCGACCCGGACGTCCTCACCGACGCCGAGCGGGCGCTCATCTCGATGACGCGCGCGAACCTCGAGGATCGTCGGGATTTCGAATTGGTTTCCGCCTGGGCCGACGAGGTCGCCTCCGTCCTGGGCGCACAGACGGCCGCATCACTCCCCTGATTGCGGCCCGTCGGGGAGGGGCAGGTCCGGGTCCCAGGTACAGCCCGGAACTGGCCCTCCCCGACACCACTTCGTCGCGCTGCCTTGCCTGGGCCTCCCGCACCCCGGTTCAGCCTCGCCGATGCATCGCCGAATGCGGGATTCCGTCGAGGCCCGGGCCCGCGACCTGCACGGAATGCCGCGTTCGGCGCACCCGTGTCGCTCACGCCGGCAGCAGGAACGCCCGCACGCGCGGAAATGACGGCGACACCGGTTCCCCTCGGCGTCCTCATCAGCGCCGCGATCTAGCGCCGGCGGGCGGCGCTCACGGCCAGACCTCCGAGAGCGCCGCCCACCCCGACCACGATCAGACCGGCCGCAAGCACACCGCCCCCGGCCACGGCCAGAATGAGTCCGAGGGCGAGCGAGAAGCCCGCGATGATCCACAGCGCGGCTAGTGCCTGTGCGGGCCTCGCTGCTGCCCGCCGTGCTGCCACAATCTGCCGCTGTCTGACCACGGCCGTACGCCGCTGCTCAATATCCAAACCGGCAGGGTACGGCCGTGACTACGCAGCCGTTGCGGTGGCCCATCCCCGCACGCGAGGAGACGACGTGGTCTGTCGTATCTCGATCGTCGGGATCGGGGGCTCATCCCCGCACGCGGGGAGGCGACTTGCTACTCGGTGCGCTGCGCCTGCGACTCGTTCGAGTCGAGCTGCGCAAACAGGATCTGCTCGAGCAGCTTGCGCTGCGCGATGGCGTTGCGGCGCATGTCGAGCGCCCACAGCAGGATAGCGACCAGCGCGGCGATGGTGATGATGGCCATGCGCTCACCGTAGCGCGCCCAGCGCCCACTCGGCATAGCTGGCCCCATCTTCGAGCATCGCCACGACGACCGAGTGCACCTCCTCGCCGCGCAGGTCGCCGGCGGGGAGGCTCATCCCCGCACGCGGGGAGACGACGCGGGAGAGTTCAAACATGCCGAACGCGGGATTCCGTCGAGGTCCGGGCCGCCCGCGATCTGCACGGAATGCCGCACCCGGCGCACCCGCCGCACTCACGCCGGCAGAAGCATGACCTTGCCGGTGGTCATCCGGGCCTCGAGGGCCTCGTGGGCGTAGCGCGCGTGCTCGAGGGGGTAGGTCGCCCCGATGGTCACGGCCAGGTCGCCGCGGGAGGCGGCCTCGCTCACCTCGGCCCAGCGGCGCTGCAACTCGGCCGGGTCGGACACGTAGTGCCACACGGTCGGGCGCGTGACGAACAGTGAGCCGGCTCGGTTGAGGCGTTGGAGGTCGAACGGGGGAACCTGCCCCGACGCGCCCCCGAACAGCACGACGAGGCCGCGCATCCGGGTCGAGGCGATCGCGGCGTCGAAGGTCGCCCGGCCGAGCCCGTCGTAGAACACGTCGACGCCGCGGCCACCGGTGTGCCCGCGCAGCCACTCGGTCAGCGCCGCGACCGGCTCCTCGCCGTCGGGCACGAACACGTCCTCGGCCCCGGCCGTGCGCGCGGCCTCCGCCTTCGCCTCCGTGCCGACCATCGTGAGCACGCGGGCGCCGGCCGCCCGGGCGAGCTGGATGAACAGCTGCCCCACTCCGCCGGCCCCGGCCGTGATGAAGGCCGTGTGCTGATCGGTGCCGGGTCCGCCGAGGTGAGCGACGCCGTCCACAAGCATCTGGGCCGTGAGGCCCTGCAGCGGCAGCGCCGCGGCCGTCACGAGATCGAGCCCCGGCGGCACGGGCAGGGCGGCCTCGGCGTCGAGCAGCACCTGCTCGGCGTAGGACCCGCTGACCGATCCCGTCCAGGCGACCCGGTCCCCGTGGGCGAGTCCGGTCACGCCCGGGCCCACGGCGATCACCTCACCGGCGCCCTCCGACCCGGGCCGCAGTGGGAAGTCGGCCGGGTACACGCCGCCGCGCACGTAGGTGTCGTAGAAGTTGACGCCGATGCCGCGGGGGTGCACCACGATCTGGCCTGGTCCCGGCTCGAGTTCGGGAACGGGGACGAATTCCAATGTGTCGGCCCCGCCGGGGGCGTCGATCTCGATCGCGTGCATCACCCCAAGTTACGCCGCGGACCGTCGGCCGGGGAGGATCGACCAGCCGCGGGGGTGTGAACGGTCTCCACCCGAACCGCAGAGCGAGCGGCGCCCCGAACACTCAGCGGGCCGGCGGCGCGTCCGGGTAGGTCGGGGCCGCCTTGCCGAGCTCGGCGGCGAGCTCGGTGCGCCGCTCGAGCACCTCCTCGCGCAGGTCGGCCATGTCGGCCAGCACCCGCTTGCGCTCGCGCTTGGAGATGAGGTCGATGTAGAGCCGGCCGCCGAGATGATCGGTCTCGTGCTGGAGGCAGCGCGCGAAGTATCCCTCGCCGGTGATGGTCACCGGTTCGCCGTAGACGTCCACGCCCGTGACGGTCGCCCGCGAGCCCCGGAAGAGCTCGGCCCCCGGCCCTGGCACCGACAGGCATCCCTCCTCGGACTCCTCCGTGCCGGCCTCCTCCTCGATCACGACCACGGGGTTGAGCACGTGCCCCACGTGGCGCACCTCGGCGTGGGTGAGGTCGTAGACGAACAGCCGCAGGTCCACGCCCACCTGGTTCGCCGCGAGCCCGACCCCCTCCGCGACGGCCATCGTGGCGAACATGTCGTCGATGAGCGTGTGCAGCTCCGGGGTGTCGAATTCGGTGATCGTGCGGCACGGCTCGTGCAGCACCCCCTCGCCCACCTCGGTCACGCGCAGCGCCGTGCCGCGGGCCGCCTCGGGTGGCAGGAGGGGATAGTCGTCGACCTCGTCACCCTGGACGATCGTTCGGATACTCATGCGGGATATTCTTCCAGTCCGCCCACACTGCTCGAGACTGTGTATAGTTATGCAGATGACTGTAAACGTGGCTGTTGCCGGGGCCAGTGGTTACGCCGGCGGCGAGATCCTGCGGCTGCTCACCGCCCACCCACAGGTGCGGCTCGGGGCACTCACCGCCCATTCCAACGCCGGCGAGCCGGTCCGCGCGACCCAGCCGCATCTGCTCGGCCTCGCGGACCGCACCTTCACGGCCACGACGGCCGAGCACCTCGCCGGTCACGACGTCGTGTTCCTCGCCCTCCCGCACGGCGCCTCCGCCGCGATCGCGGCCGAACTCGAGACCCTCAGCCCACACACCCTCGTGCTCGACTGCGGCGCGGATCACCGCCTCGCCGACGCCGGCGAGTGGACGGCGTTCTACGGCTCCGAGCATGCCGGCACCTGGCCGTACGGCCTGCCCGAGCTGATTGTGGACGGCGGAGCTCGCCAACGCGATCGCCTCGCCGGTGTCACGCGGGTCGCCGTGCCGGGCTGCAACGTGACCGCGGTGACCCTCGGGATCCAGCCGGGCGTGGCCGCCGGGGTCGTCGATCCGACCGGCCTCGTGGCCGTGCTCGCCAACGGCTACTCCGGCGCCGGCAAGAGCCTGCGCACCCACCTGCTCGCGAGCGAGGGCCTCGGCAGCGCCGTGCCCTACGCCGTCGGCGGCGTGCACCGGCACATCCCCGAGATCGAACAGAACCTGCGCGCGGCCGGCGCCGATGCCGGCGTGGAGCGGGTGCAGATCTCCTTCACCCCCACGCTCGTGCCGATGTCGCGGGGGATCCTCGCCACGATCAGCGCGCCCGTCACTGCCGGCACCACCGCCGCCTCGCTGCGGGCGGCCTGGGAGGAGGCCTATGCCCGGGAGCCGTTCGTGCACCTGCTGCCGGACGGCGCCTGGCCCTCGACCGCGATGACCCTGGGCGCCAACACCGCGCTCATGCAGGTCGCCCTCGACGAGCGGGCCGGCCGGGCCGTCGTCGTGTGCGCGATCGACAACCTCGTCAAGGGCACCGCCGGAGCGGCCGTGCAGTCGATGAACCTCGCGCTCGGCCTCGCCGAGACCGCCGGGCTCCCGATCGAGGGGGTCGCGCCGTGAGCATCACCGCCCCCCGGGGCTTCCGGGCCACCGGCGTCACCGCGGGCCTCAAGCCCTCCGGCAAGTCCGACCTCGCGCTCGTGGTCAACGATGGCCCCGACTCGGTGGCCGCCGGGGTGTTCACCACGAACCGCGTGGTCGGCGCGCCGGTCACCTGGTCCCGCGCCCGCCTCGCGGAGTCCGGCGGCACGTCGATCCGGGCCGTCGTGCTCAATTCCGGCGGCGCGAACGTGTGCACCGGCCCGCGCGGCGACGCGGACGTCGTGGCCACGGCCGAGCGCGTCGGCGCGGCGCTCGGGATGCCCGCCGCCGGGGTGCTCGTCTGCTCGACCGGGCTCATCGGGGAACACCTGCCGATGGCGGTGCTCCTGCCCGGGGTCGACGCCGCCGCGGCCGCGCTCGCCCCCGACGGCGGGGCGGACGCCGCCGAGGCGATCCTCACCACCGACACCGTGGCGAAGGAGGCCGTGGCCACCGGCTCCGGCTACAGCGTGGGCGGGATGGCCAAGGGCGCCGGGATGCTCGCCCCCGCGATGGCCACGATGCTCGCGGTGGTCACCACCGACGCCGTCCTCACCCCCGAACTCGCGCACGAGGCGCTCGCGGGCGCCGTGCGCGCGACCTTCAACCGGGTCGACTCCGACGGCTGCATGTCGACCTCCGACACGGTCGCCCTGCTCGCCTCCGGGGCGAGCGGCGTCACGCCCGACCGGGGCGAGTTCACCGCCGCACTCACCTCCGTGTGCGCCGACCTGTCCCGGGCGCTCGTGGCCGACGCCGAGGGCGCGAGCCACGACATCGCCGTCGAGGTCGTCGGGGCCCATTCGACCGACGCGGCCGAGGCCGTCGGCCGCGCCGTGGCCCGCTCCGCCCTGTTCAAGACCGCGATCTACGGCAACGACCCGAACTGGGGCCGGGTGCTCGCGCAGGTGGGCACCGTGCCCGTCGAGGTCGCCCGCTTCGAGGCCGACGACCTCGACGTGAGCGTCAACGGCGTCATGGTCTGCCGCGGCGGGGGAGCGCACCGGCCGCGGACCGAGGTCGACCTGGCCTCGGCCCGGGACGTACACGTGCTCATCGACCTGCACGCCGGCACCGACTCCGCCACCATCTGGACCAACGACCTCACCCACGACTACGTCCACGAGAACAGCGCCTACTCCACATGACCCCTTCCCAGCAGGGCCCCGCCGCGGACCCGACCGACGTGACCGACGTGACCGACGTGACCGACACGGCTGAGATCCGCATCGCGCGCACCCTTCGACCCGAGCAGAAGGCCGGGGCGCTGATCGAGGCACTGCCGTGGCTCGAACGCTTCTCCGGCAAGGTCGTCGTGATCAAGTTCGGCGGCAACGCGATGGTCGACCCGGAGCTCGAACGCGCCTTCGCCGACGACATCCGCTTCTTCCGGCAGGCGGGCCTCCTGCCCGTCGTGGTGCACGGCGGCGGCCCGCAGATCTCCTCGATGCTCGGCCGGCTCGACATCACGAGCGAGTTCCGGGGCGGGCTGCGGGTGACCACGCCGGAGACGATGGACGTCGTGCGGATGGTGCTCACCGGCCAGGTGCAGCGCACCCTGGTCAACCGTCTCAACGTGCGCCAGGGCCTGGCCGTGGGGATCTCGGGGGAGGACGCCGGGCTCTTCGGCGCCCGCCGCCGCCACGCCACCGTCGACGGCGAGCGCGTGGACGTCGGCCTCGTGGGCGACGTCGTGCGGGTCAACCCCGCGATCGTGCGCGGGCTGCTCGACTCGGGCCGGATCCCCGTGGTCTCCACGATCGCGCCGGACGTCGACCACCCCGGGGACGTGCTCAACGTCAACGCCGACACCGCCGCGGCCGCGCTCGCGGTGGCCCTCGGCGCCGAGAAGCTCGTGGTGCTCACCGACGTCGAGGGGCTCTACGGGGACTGGCCCGACCGCTCCTCCCTCATCCGGCGGATGTCCCCCGATGCGCTCGAGGCGCTGCTCCCGCGGCTCGAATCGGGGATGGTGCCCAAGATGGAGGCGTGCCTGCGGGCCGTGCGGGGCGGGGTCCGCGGTGCCCACGTCGTGGACGGGCGGGTGGCGCACTCGCTGCTGCTGGAAATCTTCACCACCGACGGGGTGGGAACAATGATCGAACCGGAGGATGGCTTCAGATGAGCGACCTCATCGCAGGCACGACCCAGGCGGCCACCGCCGCGCAGTGGCAGGAGCGCTATGCCGGCGCCCTGATGAACACGTTCGGCGCGCCCCAGCGCGTGCTCGTGCGCGGGGAGGGGGCCTACGTGTGGGACGCCGACGGCCGCCGCTACCTCGACCTGCTCGCCGGGATCGCGGTCAACTGCCTCGGCCACACCCACCCGACGCTCACCGGCGCGATCGCCGCCCAGTTCAACACGCTCGGGCACGTGTCGAACTTCTTCGCCACCCCCACCCAGATCGCGCTCGCCGAGCGGCTGCTGGCCCTCGCCGAGCCGGGCGGCGCGCCGGCCGGGTCGAAGGTGTTCTTCACGAACTCCGGCACCGAGGCGATCGAGGCCGCGTTCAAGCTCGCGCGCAAGCACGGCGGGCAGCGGCGGCCCCGGGTCCTCGCCGCCGAGGGGGCCTTCCACGGCCGCAGCATGGGCGCCCTCGCCCTCACCTACAAGAGCGCCTACAAGGACCCGTTCGGGTCGCTGCCGGGCGGCGTGACCCACGTGCCCTTCGGCGACGCCGAGGCGATCGGGCGCGAGCTGGCCGCCGGCGACGTGGCCGCGGTCGTGCTCGAACCCATCCAGGGGGAGGCGGGCGTGCGCCTGCCGCCCCCGGGCTACCTGGCGCAGGTGCGCGAGCTCACGCGCGCCGCCGGGGCCCTGCTCATCCTCGACGAGGTGCAGACCGGCATGGGCCGGTGCGGCGCCTGGATGGCCCATCACCTGCCCGAGATCGGCGGCGGCATCGTGCCGGACGCGATCGCGCTGGCCAAGGGCCTCGGCGGCGGCTTCCCCGTCGGCGCGCTCGTCACGCTCGGCGCGGACGTCTCCGGGGTGTTCACCCCGGGCAACCACGGCACGACCTTCGGCGGCAACCCGATGGCGGCCGCCGCCGGCCTCGCCACGATCCACGTGATCGAACGCGACGACCTGCTCGCGGCCGTCCGCGAGCGGGGCGAGCAGCTGCGCGCCGGCATCACCGCCCTGCCGCAGGCCTCCGGGGAGCACGCCCTCATCCGCGGCGTCCGCGGCGAGGGGCTCCTGCTCGGGGTCGAGCTCACGGCACCGATCGGCCCGGCGGTCGTGACCGCCGCGCTCGAGGCCGGCTTCATCGTCAACGCCGCCGCGCCGACCGTGGTGCGGCTCGCGCCCCCGTTCATCCTCTCCGCCGCGCAGGCCCAGGACTTCATCGACGCGCTGCCGGCGATCCTCGCCGCGGCCGAGCGCGCCACCGGGGACGCCCAGTCGAACGGGGGCGCGGCATGACCCGCCACCTCCTCGCCGACGACGACCTGACCAGCGCCGAGCAGCGCGAGGTGCTCACCCGCGCCGCCGCCCTCAAGGCCGACCGGTTCGCCGATCGCAGCCTCGCCGGCCCGCGGTCCGTGGCGGTCATCTTCGACAAGCCGACGCTGCGCACCCAGCTCTCGTTCACGGTCGGCATCAGCGAACTCGGCGGCTACCCGGTCATGGTCGACGGCGGCCTCGCCCAGATCGGCACCCGGGAGTCGATCGCCGACGTCACCCGCGTGCTCACCCGGCAGGTCGCCGCGATCGTCTGGCGCACGTACGGGCAGGACCGCATCGAGGAGATGGCCGGCGCCGCCACCGTGCCGGTCGTCAACGCCCTGACCGACGACTTCCACCCGTGCCAGATCCTCGCCGACCTGCTCACGATCGCCGAGCACACCGGTGGGCTCGCCGGGGGTGTGGACGGCGCGGGGCCCGCCCTCGCCGGGCGCACCCTGGCCTACCTCGGCGACGGCGGCAACAACATGGCCCACTCCTACCTCCTCGGCGGCGCGCTCGCGGGCCTGGACGTGCGCATCGGCGCCCCCGCCGGCTACCGGCCCCGGGCCGACCTGCTCGCCCGCGCCGAGGCGATCGCCGCGACGACCGGCGGCTCGATCACCGTGACCGACGACCCCGGCGCCGCCGTGTCCGGGGCCGACGCGGTGGCCACGGACACGTGGGTGTCGATGGGCCAGGAGGACGAGGCCTCCGAACGGCTCGCGCCGTTTCGACCCTTCCAGCTCGACGGCGACGTGCTCGCCCTGGCGGCACCGGCCGCCGTCGTGCTGCACTGCCTGCCCGCCTACCGGGGCAAGGAGATCACGGCCGAGGTCCTCGACGGGCCCCGATCCGTGGTCTGGGACGAGGCGGAGAACCGGCTGCACGCCCAGAAGGCGGTGCTCTCGTTCCTCCTCGACCACACGGGCGGACCCGGGGCGCGGCTGTGAGCGTTCCCGCCACGAAGACCGCCCGGCACGCGCTCATCCGCCGGCTCATCGCCGGTCACGCCGTGCGCTCCCAGGCGGAGCTGCGCGACCTGCTCGCGGGCGCGGGGGTGACCTCCACGCAGGCGACCGTCTCCCGCGACCTGGAGGAGCTGCGCGCCTATAAGGTGCGGGCCGGCGACGGGCAGCGCTACGCCGTCCCGGCCGAGGGGAGCCCCGCGCCGGGCGCCGACCCGGACGCCGAGCACCTCGCGGCCCGGCTGGCCCGGCTCCTGGGCGACCTGCTCGTCTCCGCCGAGCCGTCGGCGAACCTCGTGGTGCTGCGCACCCCGCCCGGGGCCGCCCAGTTCCTCGCCTCGGCGATCGACACCTCCATCCTGCCCAGCGTGCTGGGCACCATCGCGGGCGACGACACGGTGCTCGTGATCACCGCCGAGCCCGACGGGGGGCGCGCGACCGCCGCCCGATTCCTCGAACTCGCTCATCCCAACGCTCGAATCCTCGATCAGAAAGTGCAGGAAGCATGACCAAAGACCGCGTAGTTCTCGCATACTCCGGAGGTTTGGACACCTCGGTGGCCATCGGCTGGATCGGTGAAGCCACGGGCGCCGAGGTCGTGGCCGTGGCCGTCGACGTGGGCCAGGGCGGGGAGGACCTCGAGGTCATCCGGCAGCGGGCCCTCGACTGCGGCGCCGTCGAGGCCTACGTGGCCGACGCCCGCGACGAGTTCGCGAACGAGTACTGCATGCCGGCGCTCAAGGCGAACGCCCTGTACATGGACGCCTACCCGCTCGTGTCGGCGATCTCCCGCCCCGTCATCGTCAAGCACCTCGTGCGCGCCGCCCGCCAGTTCGGTGCGACGACCGTGGCGCACGGCTGCACCGGCAAGGGCAACGATCAGGTGCGCTTCGAGGTCGGCATCACCTCGCTCGCCCCCGACCTGTCGTGCATCGCCCCCGTGCGTGACCTCGCCCTCACGCGCGAGAAGGCCATCGCGTACGCCGAGCAGCACAGCCTTCCCATCGAGACCACCAAGTCGAACCCGTTCTCGATCGACCAGAACGTCTGGGGCCGGGCCATCGAGACCGGCTTCCTCGAGGACATCTGGAACGGCCCCACCAAGGACGTGTACAGCTACACCGACGACCCCGGCTTCCCGCCGGTCGAGGACGAGGTGGTCATCACCTTCGCCCGCGGCATCCCGGTCGCGATCGACGGCCGGGCCGTCACCCCGCTCCAGGCGATCCAGGAGCTCAACCGCCGCGGCGGCGCCCAGGGCGTCGGCCGGATCGACATCGTCGAGGACCGGCTCGTGGGCATCAAGTCCCGCGAGATCTACGAGGCCCCCGGCGCCATGGTGCTGCTCGCCGCCCACAAGGAGCTCGAGAACGTCACCCTCGAACGGGAGCAGGCCCGCTTCAAGCGCACGATCTCCGACCGGTGGACCGACACGGTCTACGAGGGCCAGTGGTTCTCCCCGCTGAAGAAGTCCCTCGACGCCTTCATCGAGGACACCCAGGCCTACGTCTCCGGCGACGTCCGCCTCAGCCTGCACGGCGGCCGCGCCACCGTGACCGGCCGGCGCAGCGAGCAGGGCCTGTACGACTTCAACCTCGCCACCTACGACGAGGGCGACAGCTTCGACCAGTCCCACGCCCGCGGCTTCATCGAGCTGTTCGGCCTCACCTCCAAGCTCGCCGCCGCCCGCGACGAGAAGTTCGGCAACGCCGTGGACCTCGGCACCGGCGACCTGGCCGAGGGCGAGTCCTCGAATGGCTGAGGACTCCTCCCTCAGCCTGTGGGGCGGGCGGTTCACGGGCGGGCCGGCCGACGCCCTCGCGGCGCTGAGCAAGTCCACGCACTTCGACTGGCGGCTCGCCCGGCACGACATCGCCGGCTCCCGTGCCCACGCCCGCGTGCTCGCCGCGGCCGGCCTCCTCGACGAGCACGAGCTGGCCGGGATGATCGCGGCGCTCGACACCCTCGAGGCCGACGTCCGCAGCGGTGCCTTCGCCCCGGCCGAGGCGGACGAGGACGTGCACACCGCGCTCGAGCGGGGCCTGCTCGAGCGCGCCGGGGTCGACCTCGGCGGCAAGCTCCGCGCCGGGCGCTCCCGCAACGACCAGATCGCCACCCTCGTGCGGATGTACCTGCGGGAGGAGGCCCGCCTCATCGCCGGTCTCGTCGGCGACGTCGCGCAGGCGCTGATCGACCAGGCCGCCGCCCATCCGGACGCCCCGATGCCGGGGCGCACCCATCTGCAACACGCCCAGCCCGTGCTGCTGGCCCACCACCTGCTCGCGCACGCCTGGCCGCTGCTGCGCGACATCGAGCGGCTGCGGGACTGGGACGCACGGGCCGCGTACTCCCCGTACGGCTCCGGTGCACTGGCCGGCTCCTCCCTCGGGCTCGACCCGGCGGCCGTCGCCGCCGACCTGGGCTTCGACGGGCCGGTGGAGAACTCGATCGACGGCACGGCGGCACGCGACGTCGTGGCCGAGTTCGCGTTCGTGACCACGATGATCGGGATCGACCTGTCCCGGCTGAGCGAGGAGATCATCGTGTGGGCCACGAAGGAGTTCTCCTTCGTCACCCTCGACGACGCGTTCTCCACCGGCTCCTCGATCATGCCGCAGAAGAAGAACCCCGACGTGGCCGAACTGACCCGCGGCAAGGCCGGCCGGCTCATCGGGGACCTCACCGGGCTGCTCGCCACGCTCAAGGCCCTCCCGCTCGCGTACAACCGCGACCTGCAGGAGGACAAGGAGCCGGTCTTCGACGCGGTCGACACCCTCGAGGTCGTGCTGCCCGCGGTCGCCGGGATGGTCGCCACGCTGCGCTTCCACACCGACCGGATGGCCGAGCTCGCCCCGCAGGGATTCGCGCTCGCGACCGACATCGCCGAATGGCTCGTGCGGCAGGGAACCCCGTTCCGGGTCGCGCACGAGGTGGCGGGCGCGTGCGTGCGCGTCTGCGAGGAGCGCGGGATCGAGCTGTGGGACCTGAGCGCGGACGACCTGGCCGAGATCTCCCCGGACCTGACCGCGCAGGTGCACTCCGTGCTCTCGGTCGAGGGCTCGCTCGCCTCGCGCGATGCCACCGGGGGCACCGCGCCCGCGCGCGTGGCCGAGCAGCTCGAGGCCGCCCGGGCCCGGCTGGCCGGCGACCGCCGATGGGCGCAGCGCTGATCGATCCGGCCGCGGCGGCCGTCCTGAGACGAGCCGCCGCGGCCGGCCCGCGCTGCGGGAGCACGACGGTCGTGGCGATCGACGGCGCGGCCGGCTCGGGCAAGACGACGCTCGCGGGCGCCGTCCACAGGCTCGCGCAGGGGAGCCGTGCGGGGGGCGAGGGGGCCGGCGCCGCCCACCTCCTGCACATGGACGACCTCTATCCGGGCTGGTCCGGGCTGCGGGCCGGGGGCGAGCTGCTCGCCGCCCGCGTGCTCGCGCCGCTCTCCCGGGACCTGCCCGGCAGCTACGAACGCTACGACTGGCTCGCCGGCGCCTACGCCGAGACCCACGAGGTGCCCACCGGCGGGCTGCTCGTGGTCGAGGGCGTCGGGTCGGTGCGCGCTGAGTACGCGCACCTGCTCTCGGTCGTCGTCGAGGTGAACGAACCCGATGCGGCGCTCCGGCTGCGGCGCTGGCGCGACCGCGACGGGGCGGACTCGGCCGCGCACGCCGCCGACTGGACGGCGCAGGAGGCCGCGCTGCACGCCGAGGTCGGCCTGTCGGCGCGGGCCACGATCCGGGTGGACGGCCACGGCCGGCTCATCGGCGGGCAGTGACGTGGCCGCATCGATCGACCTGAGCCGGCGCAGCACCGAACTCGCCCCGGAACTGCTCGGGGCCGAGCTCGTCTCCACGCTCGGGGGAGCGCGGGTGCGGCTGCGGATCACCGAGGTCGAGGCCTACGAGGGCCTCGACGATCCCGCCTCCCACGCCTTCCGCGGGCCCACGAACCGCAACCGGGTCATGTTCGGCCCGCCCGCGCACCTGTACGTGTACCGCCACCTCGGGCTGCACCACTGCGCGAACCTCGTGGTCGGCCCGGCCGGGACCGCCTCGGCCGTGCTGCTGCGCGCCGGGGAGATCCTCGACGGGGCCGAGACGGCCTGGCAGCGCCGAAACGACGCCGGCGTGTGCCGCCGGCCCGTCGACCTGGCGCGCGGACCCGCCCGGCTCACCGTGGCGCTCGGGATCCGCGCCGAACACGACGGCATCGCCGTCTCGCTCGAGGACGACGCAGCTCCCCTCCGGCTCGAGCGCACCGGTCGCGTCCGGCCCGCCGACGTGCGCACCGGCCCGCGGGTCGGGGTGTCCGGCGCGGGGGCCGACCCGCAGGCGTACCCGTGGCGGTACTGGCTCGCCGGCGACGAGCACGTGTCCGCCTACCGGATAGGCTCGCCCCGACGCTGACCCGGGGCAATGCCCGAAGCGCGCTCGCGCTCACGACCAGCCGAACGACAACGAAGGACGAGACATCGTGACCGACATCCTCGAGGAGCTGCGCTGGCGCGGCCTCATCGCCCAATCGACCGACGCCGAGGCACTCGCCGAGGCGTTCGCGGCCGGGCCGGTCACCTACTATTGCGGCTTCGATCCGACCGCGGCGAGCCTGCACCACGGCCACCTCGTGCAACTCGTGCTGCTGCGCCACCTGCAGCGCGCGGGCCACCGGGCCATCGCCCTCGTCGGCGGCGCGACCGGGATGATCGGCGATCCGCGCCAGTCCGGGGAGCGCGTGCTCAACGACAAGGAGACCGTGGAGCGGTGGACGACCGGGCTGCGCGAGCAGATCTCCACCTTCCTCGACTTCGAGGGCGACAACCCGGCGCTGCTGGTCAACAACCTCGACTGGACGGCGCAGCTGGGCGCGATCGACTTCCTGCGGGAGATCGGCAAGCACTTCCGGCTCGGCACGATGCTCGCCAAGGACACCGTCGCCCGGCGGCTGGCCTCGGACGAGGGCATCTCCTTCACCGAGTTCAGCTATCAGATCCTCCAGGGGATGGACTACCTCGAACTGTTCCGGCGCTACGGCTGCACCCTGCAGACCGGCGGCAACGACCAATGGGGCAACCTCGTCTCCGGGGTCGACCTCATCCGCCGGGTCGAGGGCGCGGGCGTGCACGTGCTCACCACGCCCCTCATCACCAAGGCCGACGGCACGAAGTTCGGCAAGACCGAGGGCGGGGCGGTGTGGCTCTCGCCCGAGCTCATGAGCCCCTACGCCTTCTACCAGTTCTGGATCAATACCGACGACGCGGACGTCGTGGGCTACCTCAAGGTGTTCACCTTCCTCGAGCGGGCCGAGATCGAGGAACTCGCCGCGCAGGTCGCGGAGCGGCCGGCGGCGCGCGAGGCGCAGCGGGCCCTCGCCCGCGCCGTGACGACCCTCGTGCACGGGGCGAACGCCTGCGAACGGGTCGAGGCGGCCTCCCAGGCGCTCTTCGGCCGGGGGAGCGGGCTCGACCTCGCGGACCTCGACGCCGGCACACTCGCCGATGCCGTGGCCGAGGTGCCCCGGGGGGTGGGGGAGGTCGGCGCCGACACGATCCTCGACCTGCTGCAGTCCACCGGCCTGTGCCGTAGCCGGAACGAGGCGCGGCGGGCGGTGAGCGACGGGGGCGCCTACCTGAACAACGTCAAGGTGACCGATCCCGATCGGGTGCTCACCGATGCCGACCTGCTCGCGGGCGGGGTGGCGCTCGTGCGTCGGGGTCGGCGGAGTCTTGCCGTGGTGACGACCGGGGGCGCTTGAGCCGCCGGATCTAGCCGTGTCCGGGTTCGTGGATGCTTGTGAGTACGGTCACGAATCGGGCCGGGCGCCCCGGATTCCGGCCCGGATTGGGCGGGGTTCGGGGTGTTTGTGCTGGTCAGGGCGTTGTGGGGGTGGGTGTGTGGGGGTGGGGGTGGGATTTGACGTGGGGGGTGGGGGTGCGTAATGTTCTATCTCGTCGCCCCGAGCGGGAGGAACGGCCGCTGAGTGTGG
>NZ_WHMT01000023.1:0-45448 GCF_009372055.1 Pseudactinotalea sp. HY160
CCCGCCGCAACGGCACCTGGACCTTCACCGACCGCCACGGCCACCCCCTCACCGCGACCCCCCACAGCCACCGCGGCACCACCACCAGCCCGCCCGGAGAACCCCGCACCACCTGAGCAACCAAGGACTCGGCCGCACCGATACCACCCACGACATCAACGCCGCACGAGCGATCGGAGAGACGATGGGCATCATGCAGATTCACCCGCTGGCAGGACGCCGGATGCGCGCCTACCTGCTCGACGCGACCGGCTATCTCGGCGTCGCCGCGGCGATGGTGCCTGCCGGCCTGGTGCTCAGCCGCAACGCGCCGCCCTCCCCGGGCGCCGTGCTCCGCACGCGCACCATGTTTCCCATGAGCGCCGTGCTCCCCATGCGCACCGCGCTCCGCACGCGCGCCGTGCTCCCCATGCGCGCGGTGTTCCCCGTGCGCGCCGTGCTCCTCATGAGCGCCGTGCCGCCGATCGTGGCGACCATCTGGGCGGCGCGAGCCGAGGCGGGGGCCGCTCACGCGACGTGGGGCAAGCGCCGGATGGGTCTCATGGTCGCCACCGAGCGCGGTCCGGCGCTTCCGTTTCCTCGCGCGCTCGCCCGCAACACCATCAAGATCGCGATCCCGTGGCAGGTCGGCCACCTCGTCGCCATCGGGGCGGCGGCCGGAGGATTCGACCGCTCCGATCCGTTGACGCTCACCGCCGGCATCCTCATCTACCCGATCATCGGAGTGCTCGCCGTGATGAGCGCGTTCGGCTCGGGTCGCGGTCCCCACGACCGCCTCACGGCCACGCACGTGATCGCCCGCTGAGCGGGCGCGTCGCCACGGGACCGCCCGCTTTCCACCGCTGAGCCACGGCCGGGGCTACGCTCGCAACCACGACGCCGACGATCGCCGGCGCCTGACAAGGGCGCCCCACGGGCCTCCGGGACGCCACGAGCGGAGTTCGAAGGAGAGCACCATGTCGGTCAACACGCCCACGCCGCGCAAGCAGAGGTTCATCCCGCCGTCGAGCAGCCATCCCGTGGACCAGGTGCTCCCGGCCGGCCGCATGGCCACGCTCGGCATCCAGCATCTGCTCATCATGTACGCCTCGGCGGTGGCCGTCCCGCTCATCGTCGGTGCCGCCGTGGGGCTGCCGACCGAATCGATCGCGGTGCTCGTGAGCGCCGACCTGCTCGTCTCGGGCATCTTCACGATCATCCAGGCGGTGGGGATCGGCAAGATCCTCGGTGTCCGGCTTCCGGTGGTCACCGCCGCGACATTCACGGTGCTCTCCCCGATGATCATCATCGCCACCTCGTTCACCGACCGGACCCTCGGCATGCAGGTGGTCTACGGGGCGATGATCTGCTCGGGAGTCTTCGGCGTGCTCATCGCCAAACCGTTCTCCCGGCTCATCCGCTTCTTCCCCCCGCTCGTGGCCGGCACCACGATCACGATCATCGGGCTCTCGCTCATCGGGGCCGACGTCGGCCTCATCGCCGGCGAGGACCCGACCGCCGCGAGCTACGGGCAGGTGTCCCACATCGTGCTCGCCGTCGTGGTCGTGCTCATCATCGTGCTCATCTCCCGCTTCTTCACGGGATTCCTCAACCAGATCGCCGTGCTCATCTCCCTGGTCATCGGCACGATCATCTCCGGGGTCATGGGCCTGAACGACTTCTCCGCGGTCGCGGACGAGAAGTGGATCGGCTTCGGCGGGATCTTCCACTTCGGCCCGCCCAAGTTCCAGGTCGCCGCGATCGTCTCCCTCTGCCTGGTCATGCTCGTGACCTTCACCGAGTCGACCGCCGACATGCTCGCGGTGGCGGAGATGGTCGACAAGGAACTCAAGCCGAACGACCTGGCCCGCGGACTGGCGAACGACGGCCTCTCGGCCGTGGTCGGCGGTGTCATGAACGCCTTTCCCGACACCTCGTTCGCGCAGAACGTCGGACTCGTGGGCATCACGCGGGTCCACAGCCGCTGGGTGGTGGCCACGACCGGTGTGTTCCTCGTGATCATGGGCTTCATCCCGAAGGTCGGTGCGGTCGTGGCGAGCATTCCCGGGCCGGTCATCGGCGGCGCGGCGACGGTGATGTTCGCGATGGTCGCGGCCGTCGGCATCCAGACTCTGCACAAGGCGAACTTCAAGAACAACCAGAACCTGCTCATCGTCGCCGTCTCCCTCTCGTTCGGCATGATCCCGACCGTGGCGCCCCACTTCTACGACAAGTTCCCGGAGGGATTCCGGATGGTCTTCGGCTCGGGCATCACCTCGACCGTCATCGTCGTGTTCATCCTCAACCTGCTGTTCAACCACTGGGTGCGCGGGCCGCGGGGCGAGCACGCCGTCCAACACGCCGTCGATTCGGGTGCGGGCGCGCCGGATACGCGTGGGGACGACGGTCCCACACGTTTCGTAGGCGAGTGACCGATCGACTCAGAAGTCGGCGATCACGAGCTTCTTCATCGCCAGCATCGTCTCGAAGGCACCCGGCCGCTCCATGAGTTCGCCCATGTTCGCGGGCACGATCTGCCAGCTCACCCCGAAGCGGTCCATGCACCAGCCGCACTGCTCGGCCTCCGGCACCGAGGACAGCGCCTCCCAGAGCCGGTCGATCTCCGCCTGCCCGTCGCAGGCGATCTCGAGGGAGAATCCGGGCGTGAACGTGAACTCGTGCTCGGCGCCGCCGTCCATCGCGGCGAACATCTGGCCCGCGAGTGTGAAGTCGGCGAACATGACCCCGGCCGGCTCCTCCGGCTTCCCGATGACCTGCCCGATCCGGGAGCCCTGAATCAGGCCCGTGTAGAACTCGATCGCCTCCCGTGCCCGCGGCTCGGCCGTCGTGAACAGGAAGTCGGGCACGAGGTGGTTCCCCTCGCCGGCGTCCGTCTCGGTGTACATGAGCTGCCAGTTGACGCCGTAGCGATCCTCGACCCAGCCGTAGCGCCTGCTGTAGGGCTGCTCCCCGATCTCGATGCGCACGACCCCGCCCTCACCGAGCCCGTGCCAGAGCCGGTCGATCTCGGCGAGAGCCGCCTGCTCGTCGCCGCCGTGGTCGGCCGGGTCGACGTTGACGAGGAAGGAGAGGGCGGGGTTCGGCAGGAACTCCTCCCCCGCGTTGATGAGCCGGATCACGTGGCCGCGGATCGTCACGTCGACCACGAGCGGCTCACCCGCGAAGTCGCGCTGGAAGTCGAGCAGGCCCTCCTGCGGGTAGCGGGCGGTCACCTCGGAGGCCGCATTCGGGAACACCCCCGCGTAGAAGTCACCCACCTCGACGGCGTTCCGCCGGCACCAGATATTGGGCACGATGCGTTGCATGACTCCTCCTCGAAGGGAAGAGTCAAGGATGCGCCTTCGCCCGGGCGCTGACAACCCCCGGGCGAACGCCCACCTCAGGCGCGCAGGGTGGCCCCGAACCGCTCGGCCGCGGCCGCCACGATCGCCTCCCGCACGGCCGCGGACTCCGCCGCCGTCAGGGTGCGGTCGTGCGCCCGCAGGCGCAGCCCGAAGGCGAGCGACTTGCGGCCGCCGGCCACCGAGTCACCCGAGTAGACGTCGAAAAGGCGCACCTGCTCGAGCAGCTCGCCCCCCGCCGTCCGCACGCAGGAGAGCACCTCGGAGGCGGGCACGCCCGCATCGACGACGAGGGCGATGTCCTCCTTGACCGGTGGGTACGTGGCCAGGCCCGCGAGCTGCCTGGGCTCGGCGGGCGCGGCGTCGAGCAGGGCGGTCAGGTCGAGCTCGAGGGCACAGGCGCGATCGGGAAGCCCGAGCGCCTGGGTCACCTTCGGGGTGAGCTCGCCGGCGTGCCCGATCACGCGGCCACCGGAGAGCGTGAACGCGGCGCAGCGACCCGGGTGCCACGGCGCCCGGTCGGTGGCCGCGGACAGGCTCACCTCCACGTGGAGGAACTCGGCGATCCGGCCGGCGAGCGCGATCGCGTCGGCGTGGTCGTAGCCGGCCGCGGTCCTGGGCCCCGCCGGGTCGACGCCCGCGGCCCGCCGGTTCCCGGCGAGCAGGGCGGCCACGTGCAGCGGCTGGGCCGGCACGGCGGCCCGGATCGCCTCGAGGGTCTCGCGGGGCGGATGGACGGCGTGCGGCGGCAACGGCGAGGCGCTCGGCTCTCCCCCGATCACCGGCACGGACGCGATCTCGTAGATGGCCAGGTCGGTGGTGCCGCGCCCGAGGTTGCGCACGGCCGCGTCGACGAGGGTCGCGAGCAGGTGCGAGCGCAGCAGCGGACGGTCTGCGGCGAGCGGGTTGACCAGCCGCAGCGTGCTGCGGCGCGGGTCGCCGGCGGACAGGCCGAGCTCGTCGTGACGCTCGGCACTCGTGAACGGGTAGGTGAGCACCTCGACGAGGCCGAGGTCGGCGAGGAGGGTCGCCACGGCGCGGCGACGCTTCTGGGCCGGGGTGTAGCCGCGCCCGGCGGGGGCGGTGGGCAGGATCGAGGGGATCTTGTCGTAGCCGTGGAGCCGCACGACCTCCTCGACCAGGTGCTCGGCGGCGACGAGGTCGCTGCGCCAGGTCGGCGGGGTCACGTGCAGCGTGGCCCCGGAGCTGCGGTGACGCCCGGCGCCGTCCCCGGTGACCTCGACGGTCGCGCCGAGGTCGCGCAGCAGGCCGATCACCTCCTCGTCGGTGTAGGCGACGCCGGCGATCCGGCTCGGCAGCTGGGCGTCCATCGTGATCGTGGCCGGCGGCGCCGTGCGGTCGAGGTCGAACACATCCCCCTCCGCGGTGCCGCCCGCGAGCTCCACGAGCAGCTCGACCACGCGGTCGGCGGCGACGGCCTGCAGGGCCGTGTCGACCCCGCGCTCGAACCGCTTGGCCGCCTCCGAGGGCAGCTTGTGGCGGCGCGCGGAGCGGGCGATCGTGATCGGGTCGAAGTGGGCGGCCTCGATGAGCACGTCGCGCGTGCGCTCGCCCACCTCGGTCTCGGCCCCGCCCATGACCCCGGCGATCCCGAGGATCCGGCCGGCATGGCCGCCACTCGCGCCGCCCGCGTCCGTGATGAGCAGGTCGCCGGTGTCGAGGGCGCGGTCGGCGTCGTCGAGGGTGACCAGCCGCTCCCCGGCGCGGGCACGGCGCACGGTGATCGGGGCGGCGAGCGTGGCCAGGTCGTAGGCGTGCAGGGGCTGGCCCAGGTCGAGCATGACGTAGTTGGTCACATCGACGGCCAGGGAGATCGGGCGCATGCCCGCCTGGTTCAGTCGGCGCACCATCCAGTCCGGGGTGGGTGCGGCCGGGTCGATCCCGCGCACGATCCGGGTGACGAAGCGATCGCAACCGGGCAGGCCATGGATGGGGGCGTCGTCCTCGATCGTGACGGGGAAGCCCGACGCGGTCGCGGACGGCACCTCGCGCAGGCCCGGATCGGTGAACGCGGCGCCGGTGGAGTGGGAGTACTCGCGGGCGACCCCGCGCATGGAGAAGCAGTAGCCGCGGTCGGGGGTCACGTTGATCTCGAGCACCGCCTCGCCCAGTCCGAGCAGCGCGAGCGCGTCGGTGCCGGGGGCGGGGGCGGGCTCGGGGAGCACGATGATGCCGTCGTGGTCCTCCCCCAGGCCGAGCTCGCGCTGGGAGCAGATCATGCCGTCGGAGACGTGACCGTAGGTCTTGCGGGCGGCGATGGCGAAGTCGCCGGGCAGCACGGCGCCGGGCAGGGCCACGACGACCGCATCCCCGACGGCGAAGTTGTGCGCCCCGCAGACGATCCCGCGCGATCCGGACTCGTCGTTATGTCCGCCGACGTCGACCCGGCACCAGTTGATCGTCTTGCCGTTCTTCTGCGGCTCGGGCGTGAGTTCGAGCACGCGCCCGACCACGAGCGGGCCGGTGACCACGGCGGAGGTGTCGATGCCCTCCTCCTCCAGCCCGACGCGCACGAGGTCGGCGGCGAGGGTCTCGGGGGTGGCGTCCGCGGGCACGGCGACGTGGTCGCGCAGCCAGCTCAGGGGTACGTACGGCATCAGCGCTGTCCTCCCAGCGAGAAGCGGATATCGCCCTCGACCATGTCGTGCATGTCGTCGATTCCGTGGCGGAGCATGAGCGTGCGCTCGATGCCCATGCCGAACGCGAATCCGGTGTACTCGGCCGGGTCGACGCCGCAGGCGATGAGCACGTTCGGGTTGACCATGCCGCAGCCGCCCCATTCGATCCAGCCGGGGCCGCCCTTCTTGTGCGGGAACCACAGGTCCATCTCGGCCGAGGGCTCGGTGAAGGGGAAGTAGCTGGGGCGCAGCCGGGTGCGCGCCTCGGGGCCGAACATCGCGCGGGCGAAGTGGTCGAGCACCCCGGTCAGGTGGGCCATCGTCAGGCCCTTGTCCACGGCCAGGCCCTCGACCTGGTGGAACACGGGCGTGTGGGTGGCGTCGAGCTCGTCGGTGCGGGCGACCGTGCCGGGGCAGGCGATGTACAGGGGCACGTCCCGCTCGAGCAGGGCGCGGGCCTGCACCGGGGAGGTGTGGGTGCGCATGACCAGATGCGCGTCCGCGGGCTCGACGAAGAACGTGTCCTGCATCTGCCGGGCAGGGTGATCGGCCGCGAAGTTCAGGGCATCGAAGTTGAACCACTCGTGCTCGATCTCCGGCCCCTCGGCGATCTCCCAGCCGAGGCCCACGAAGAAGTCCGAGATCTCCTCGGAGATGGTGCTCAGCGGGTGCCGGGCGCCGAGGGGGAACCGGTCGGTCGGGATCGTCACGTCGACGGCCTCGGTCACGAGCATCCGGGCGTCGCGCTCCTCCTCGAGCTCGACCTGCCGGGCCGCGATCGCCTTGTTCACCCGGCCGCGGGCCTGCCCCACGAGCTTGCCCGCGACGCCCTTCTGCGCCGGCTCGAGGCCACCGATCGCCCGGTTCGCGAGCGCGAGCGGGCTCCGGTCACCCGTGTGCGCGAGCCGGACCTCCTTGAGGTGCTCGAGGGAGTCGGCGGCGGCGACGGCGGCGAGCGCCGAGGTGATCGCGGCCTCGACCCCGTCGGCGTCCAACGGCGATAGCGAGCCGTCGGGTGAGGGCGTGGAGGGTGTTGACATGAACTGCGCTTTCTCTCGTCCGGGGACCACAGCGAAGTCTACGGGCGGCTAGAACCTGCCCTGCACCCGGCCGCTGAACTCGGCCAGGAACCGCAGGTGGGCGGCCAGCCCGGTGCGCACGAGGCCGGTGAGATCACTGAGTTCGAGGTTCGCTGGGTTCGCAGGGTTCGCTGGGTTCGCTGGGTTCGCAGGATTGTCAGGGTTCGCTGGGTTCGCTGGGGCTTCGGGATTGCCCAACGGCCGGGCCGCGAGCGGGGGCACGTAGGCGAAGCACTCGTACGGGCCGGGGATCCCGAGTTCCGTGGCGGCCTGCGCCCACGGCGCCGGGCCGGTGAGGAATTCGCGGTCCGGTCCGGTGAGATCGGCGATGGCCGCCCCGAGGTGGTCGGCCCGGCCGAGCCCGCAGTAGCGCCCGAACCGGGAGTTGATGAGATACAGCCGAGAGTGCCAGCACGTGAGCACGTCGCCGAAGGCGCTCGTGAGCACCGGGAAGGAGTAGGAGGCGTGGATCGGGTCGGCGAGCTGCGAGACGGCCGCGGCGATGTGGACCGGGTCGACCGTGCGCCAGTAGCCGTCACCGAGGTAGCCGACGCCGCGGTCCCACAGGTCCCGCACGCTCGCGGGCAGGTGGGGGCCGAGGGTGAGCCGGGTGTGCTCGCTCACGGGTTCGACGAAGGCGAAGGCCCGCAGCGCCTCGTCGAGATCGCCCGCGGAATCGAGCCCGCCCGTCACGGACCGTCCGGCACGGGCACGAGGGTCGAGGCCCATTGCCGGGCCGGCAACGCTGCGGCCGCGGCGGCGATCTCGGCATCGAGCCGGTCGGCCCAGGCGCGCGGGGCGCGGCGGGAGGAGGGAGCCGGATCCGGGAGCTCGCCGCGGGCGGCGAGGGTGGCCGCGGCGAGCGTCGGGTGGGCGCCGGGTTCATACGTGCGCAGCCAGCGGGCCTTGTCGGCGATGTAGTCGGCCCGGAGCGCCTGCTCGCCCAGGTCCCGGGCGGTGGGCCGGAACCGGCGCGCCGCCGCCGAGCGGCCGTCGAACCACTGCGTGAACGTGAGCGCGCGCAGCGCCGCGACCTGCTCGGCCAGGTGCTCACCGTAGGAGGCCGCCATCGCCTACTCCACGGGGGCGTCGTCGTGGCTCGCGGCGAGCCGGCGGGCCTGGCGGCGATGCCGCAGGTACTCGATGATCATCGGCACGACCGAGACGGCCACGATGAGCAGGATCGCCACCTCGAGGTTCTCGTGCACGAGCGGGATCTGTCCGAGAAAGTAGCCGATGAGGGTCACCCCGACCGCCCAGAGCACGGCGCCCACGGCCGACCAGGTGAAGAACCGGCGCCGCGGCATCCGGCCCACGCCGGCCACGACCGTGACGAAGGTGCGCACGATCGGCACGAACCGCCCGATCACGAGGGCCTTGTTCCCGTGCTTGTCGAAGAACGCGATGGTCTCGTCGAAGTACTTGCGCTTGAGGATCCGCCCGTCGCGCGCGTACAGCGACGGCCCGATCGCCCGGCCGATCTCGTAGCCGGCGACGTTGCCCGCGAAGGCCGCCACGGACAGGATCACGCACGCGAGCCACAGCGGGATCGGGATGAGGCCCTGATGGATGAACAGCCCGATCGCGAAGAGCAGCGAGTCGCCCGGCAGGATCGGGAACAGGAGGCCGCATTCGATGAAGACGATGGCGACACTGACCCAGAAGAACGCCGAGCCGAACGTGGTCAGCAGGTATTCGGGGTTCATCCACGGGAAAATGTCGTTCACGGCGCCCAGCCTACGGGCAGCGGCCCACACTCGGGCCTGCCTGGGCCCGCCTGGGCCAGCCTGGGCGAGCCGGGGCCGGGCCACGCAGGCCGAACTGGGACGCGGTTCACATGCCGATCGGGTTCGCGGCCTGTCGGCGGTGCTCAGTAGTGTGGGGGGCATGGCCACTGAACCAGCACCGATCTCATTCGCCCGTGGCGCCCCGTCGCTGGACATCATCGATGTCGAGGGGCTCAAGGCCGCCGCCGACCGGGCGTTCACCAACGACCCGGCCCGCACGTTCGGCTACGGCACGTCCGTGGGCTACGTGCCGCTGCGGGAGTGGATCGCCGAGCAGCACGGGGTCGCCCCCGAGCAGGTGATCGTGACGAACGGCTCGATGCAGGCCGATGCGTTCCTGTTCTCCACGCTCGTGGAGGCCGGGGATTCGGTCGTCGTGGAGAGCCCCTCCTACGACCGCACACTCTCCTCGCTGCAGGGCCGCCACGCGGATCTGCACGCCCTCACCCTCGAGGCCGACGGCGTGGCCGTGAACGAGCTGCGCGACCTGCTCGCCGGCGGCAGCCCGGTCAAGCTCGCCCACCTCATCCCGAACTTCCAGAACCCGGCCGGCTACACGCTCGCCGGTGAGAAGCGCACGGAGCTCGTCGACCTCGCGCGTTCCTCGGGTATGACGATCTTCGAGGACGACCCCTACGTCGAGTTGCGCTTCACCGGCGAGCGGCTGCCGACCATGCTCTCGCTCGCGACCGGCGGCGAGGTCGTCTACGCCTCCTCCTTCTCCAAGACGGTCTGCCCCGGGATCCGGGTCGGCTACCTCGTGGGCGAGGCCGGCGTCATCTCACGGATCGCCAAGCTCGCCACCTCGACCTATATCTCCCCGAACATGGTCGCCCAGTCGATCGTGCACGAGTTCATCCAGGGCGGGTCGTACGAGCGCTCGATCGAGACGGTGAAGAAGGCCCTCTCCGAGCGGGTCGACGTGCTCGCCGAGGAGCTGACCGCCCGGCTGCCCCAGGCCCGGTTCGTCAAGCCGGAGGGCGGCTACTTCCTGTGGCTCACCTTCGACGAGGACGTGGACGGCGACGCCCTGTTCGCGAAGGCGGCCGACCGCGGCCTCGCCGTGGTCAAGGGTTCGGACTTCCTGATCAACGGCGCCAAGAACTCCCTGCGCCTGGCCTACTCCGGGGTCGGCGTCGACGATATCCGCGAGGGCGTCACCCGCCTGGCCGCGGCGTACGGCGACCTGTAGTACGCGACCCTGGCCGCGTCGTCCATGAGCCCTTAGGGTGAGCGCATGGACGGCGCGGCGCGGGTTCTCGAGGTGGGTGAGCGCCGGGTGCGGCTCTCCTCGCCCGACCGGCAGATGTGGCCGGGGGTCACGAAGGCGGACCTGGCCGAGTACGTGATCGCGGTGGGGCCGCGGCTGCTCGCGGCGATCGGCGATCGACCGGTGACGCTGCAGCGCTTCCCCCAGGGCACGAGCGGGCAGGAGTTCTACTCGAAGAACCCGCCTCGGGGCATGCCCGAGTGGGCCAGGGCCGTGCCGGTGACGTATCCGAGTGGGCGTTCGCATCCGCAGCTCGTGATCGACGAGGTCGCGACCGCCGTCTGGGCGGTGCAGATGAACACGGTGACGTTCCATCCGTGGCCGGTGCGCACGGGCGATACCGACCGGCCCGACGAGGTGCGTATCGACCTCGATCCGCAGCCCGGGCGCACGTTCGCCGACATCGTGCGCGTGGCGCGGGAGCTGCGGGCCGTGCTCGGTGAGGTCGGGCTCACGGGCTTCGTCAAGACGTCCGGGTCGCGCGGGCTGCACGTGTTCGCCCCGATCACGCCCGAGCACGAGTTCACGGACGTGCGGCACGGGGTGATCGGGGTCGCGCGGGAGGTCGAGCGCCGGCTGCCGGAGCTCGTGACCACGGCGTGGTGGAAGGAGGAGCGCGGGGAGAAGGTCTTCGTGGACTTCAACCAGGCGAACCGGGACCGCACGATCGCCTCGGCATATTCGCCGCGGGCGCTGCCGGGGGCGACCGTGTCGATGCCGGTGGCCTGGGCGGATCTGGACGAGGTGTCGATCGAGGACTTCACGGTGAACAGCGTGCCGGGGATCGTGGCGGATTCGGTGGATCCGTGGGAGTCGATGGCCGGTTCGGCGGGTTCGTTCGAGCCGGCGCTCGCGTTGTGGGAGGCGGATCTGGAGCGCGGGCTCGGGGAGTTGCCGTTCCCGCCGGACTACCCGAAGATGCCGGGCGAGCCGCCGCGGGTGCAGCCGAGCAGGCGGCGGATGGACTAGGGGCGGCGCAGCTTCCGCGTGTCCACAGTGCGGCCGTGTCCGTGGCCGTACCGGTGACGCTCGCGTAGCCTGGTCTCATGACCGGGGAGATCGTCGCGATCGTGATCAGTGGGGGCACGCTGCTGATCGCGTTGGCGGGCGGCTTCGGCTGGGTCATCCACCGAATGGATGCAGTCCGAGACGAACTGACGAGCCAGTTCGAAGGGCGAGTCACCGAGTCCGAACACAGGGTGACTGGCCGGATCGACTCCGTCGAGAATGGTCTCGGCACGCGGATCGACGGAGTCGAGAAGGGCCTCGGCACGCGGATCGACGGAGTCGAGAACGGCCTCGGCACGCGGATCGACTCCGTCGAGAAGGGTCTCGGCACGCGGATCGACGGAGTCGGCGCACGCATCGACGCACTCGACGAGCGGCTCAGCGGACGCATCGACGCACTCGACGAGAAACTCGGCGGGCGCATCGACGCACTCGACGAGCGACTCAGCGGGCGCATCGACGCACTCGACGAGAAACTGAGCGGGCAGATCGACGACGTCGAGAAGAACCTCACAGAGGTGAAGATCTCGATCGCACGGCTCGAAGGCCCGACCAGGCCGATGGTCGCTCGTTAATTCGTCCAGCCCTATTCACCTCAGCACCCGCGCCAGGTCGTAGGCGGGCGCCCGTTCGATCTGCTCGAGCCTGCAGCTCTCCGGGTCCCGGTCGGGCCGCCAGCGCAGGAACGTGACGGTGTGCCGGAACCTGTTTCCCTCGAGCTGGTCGAAGGCGACCTCGACCACGCGTTCGGGGCGCAGGGGTACGAACGAGGTGTCCCTCGCCGAGGAGAAGCGAGTCCGTTCCCGCTCGGCGTGGCGGACCTCGCCGCCGGCTTCGCGCTCGACGAGTGGTTCGAGCTCCTCCTGCAGTTCCAGCCGCCGGGCCGCGGTGAACGCCGAGATACCGCCGACCCCGATGAGGTCGCCCGCGTCGTCGTACAGCCCGAGCAGCAGCGAACCCACGCCCGCGCCCGACTTGTGCACGCGATACCCCACGAGCACCGCCTCGGCCGTGCGCGCGTGCTTGATCTTGATCATCGTTCGCTTGCCGGGCAGATACGCGCCGCACGCGGGCTTCGCGATCACGCCGTCGAGCCCGGCGCCCTCGAAACGGGCGAACCAGTCCGCCGCCTGCGCGGCGTCGTCCGTCGTGCGTGTCAGGTGGATCGAGGACGACGCTCCCACGCCTTCGAGAGTCGCCTCGAGTCGGGCCCGGCGCGCCGAGAACGGCTCGGGGAGAAGGCTCACGCCCGGATCCGTCAGTTGGTCGAAGGCGATGAACTCCGCCGGAGTCTCGGCCGCGAGCCGCTCGATCCGGGAGGCGGCCGGGTGGATCCGTGCCGTGAGCGAGTCCCAGTCGAGACGCTCGGCCCCGGACTCGCCGGCCCGCACCACGAGCTCGCCGTCGAGGACGACACCGGCCGGGAGCTGCTCGGCCATGATCGCCACGAGTTCGGGGAAGTAGACGGCCAGATCCTTGCCGCTGCGGCTCGCCAGCCGCACCACTCCCCCGTCGTTCACCGCGAGGCAGCGAAATCCGTCCCACTTGGGTTCGTAGGAGCACTCCCCCACCGGGATGGATCGTGCGGCCTTGGCGAGCATCGGCTGCAGCGGGAATTCGATCGGCAGGCTCATCGGGCCATCCTGCCAGCGCTGCAGCATGAGCATCAGGGCCCCACCGTGGTTCGGCTCGCCGAAATGTTCGCCACCGCACGACAGACGCGAGCACGCAGGCGGGCGGGCGAGCCAGCCCTGCGGGAGCGGAGATGAGCGGGAATACGGCTGCCACCTTCCGAGCCGGCACCGTGATCTTCCTCCTCGGCTCGGGTGGTTCGGGTGGGTCGATTGGATGTCGGTGGTCGGTTCTAGGGTTGTTTCATGAGCACGAAGGCGGCCCGGCAGATGCGAGCGAGGCGAGCGGAGATCGCCTCGATCGCGTCCGAGGACGCGGTACTGGACCGGGTCCGTCAGGTGCGCAAGGTCCAGGCTGGTGCGGAGGCCGATCTGTTCTTCCTGGCGATCGAGATCGCCCAACGCAGCCCGGTCACCGAAGAGTGCGGGGCGTGGTCGTGCCACACCGATCTGGCCCTGGGGGTCTCCTATTGTGATTCGGTGGCGAACTGGTTCGCGGCCGTGACCGGCTTCTCCACCGACGCCGCCCAGGCGATGCTCCTCGAAGCCCTCGAGGTCGCCGAACGCCTGCCACTGCTGTACGGGCGCGTGCTCGATGGGCGTACCCGGGCGCACACGGCCCGGCTCGTGGCCGAACAGACCCTCGGTTTGACTGTGGAGGCGGCCCGGTTCGTCGATGTCCAGGTCGCAGCCGCCGGGGCGATCCGGGGCCGATACGCGATCAAGGGTCTGGTGCGGGAGGCGATGATCACCCACATGCCCGACCAGTACGCCGACCTGCAGCGGGCGCAGGCCGATCCGCGCCGGGCCGATGTCCACATCGGCACCGACGGCACCGGCCGCATCGACGCGATCGTGTCCACCTTCGCGGCCCTCGATCTGGAACAGAGCCTGGCCTTCGGGGCCGCGCAACTCAAGGCCGCCGGATCCGGTGAGGTCCTCGACGCCCGTCGCTCGCTCACCTTCGAGGGCATCATCGCCGCCACCCACCACCCCGCACCGGCCCGGCAGGACGGCTTCGACCTCACCGCAGGGCAACCAGGCCAGCAGGCCCAGCAGGCCCGGCAGGCCCGGCAGGCTCAGGGACCGGGGGCGGGGGCGCCGGACTGCACGAACAGCACGGGCGGCGCAGTCGGCATCGGCGGCACGGTGGGCATGGCTGCGGCCGCCGCAATCGATCTGACTCCCGATGAAGCCGCAGGCCAGTTCGACGGCCCGTCCGTGAGCACAGCCGCGGCCCCGGCCACGACTACAGCCGTGGGCAGCGCCGCCGGAGCGGCGGTGGCCGGAGCGGCGGCGGGCCCGACCGGCGAGGCGCCTGCCACGGCTGCGGGCGGTGGTGTGTCGTGTGGGCCCGCGTGGTCGGGTCGGGGCGTGCCGCGGGCGAAGGTCGTCATGTACCTGCACATGAACGCCTCGGCGTTCTGGCCCGACGGCAGGCCACCCGACCAACCCGGCAGCCCACCCCGTGATCATCCCGATCACCGGCCCGATCGCCAGCTCGGCGACCCGCCTCCTGATCATCCCGACGGCCGATCCCCTGATCATCCCGACCGTCATCACGGCGGCCTGTCCGCCGGTGGATCGTGCGCGGACCCTCCGGGCACGGCCACCCCGGCGGACACGGCTCGTCCCGAACACGCCGCCGGTCCGGCCTATGTCGCGGGCCGGTTGTCCCGTGAACCCGTGCGCATCGAGGGGCCGGGGATCCCGCCCGGGCTCGTGATCAGCGCCGCCGAGGTAGCGGCCATGTTCACCACGCCCCACGGCGCGGCCATGCCCGCGCGCGCTGGCGGGTCCGGCGCGGCGCACGGGCCTGGCGGGTCTGGTGGGTCGTGGGGGCCGCAGATATTCGTGCGTCCGGTCATCGACCTCGAGACCGAACACGAGGTCGCCGGCTATGCCGCCGGCGACGTGATCAAGGACCACCTCCACCTACGGGATCGAACCTGCGTGTTCCCGGCGTGTGCCCGCCCGGCGCGGGACTGCGATGCCGACCACATCGACCCCTGGAAGACCGATGCCCAGGGTGACCTGACCGGCGGGCCGACCTGCACGTGCAACCTCGCCAGCCTGTGTCGCCGGCACCATCGCTGGAAGACGCATAATCATCCCGGACAGCCGCAGGGGCGGGGCTCGTGGTCGTACGTGACGCTCGGACCCGGAACGTACTACTGGAGCGGCCCCATGGGCCTACGGTTCCTGCGCACCCCGACCGGCACGAGCGAGGTCACCGACCAGGCCTGGCACCGCCGTGACCTCGCCGCACTCCAGGGCCCCGGCGCCCTCCCGGGCCACGAGGCGCTTGAGGGGGTCGGCACACTCCAGGACTTCCAGGGGCTCGGCGCCATTCGCGGCCGCGCGCCGGCCCCGGGTCGCTTGGATCGCACGGATCAACAGACTGTCCCGGGCAACGACACTCTCCCTGGACTCGAGGAGGCCCCGGGGCGTGAAGCACGCCCGGATTCGCAGGCCCGCCGTGACGACCTCGACGAGGCCTTCATGGACGCCCTCGAGTACGAATACGGCAACAACACCGACCGGGACATCGAGGCCCTTCTCGCCGATGGGCGACTGCAGCCGCCCGTCACATGGGGCGACGGCGCCCAGGACGCCGCCAACCAGCCCAACGGCGGCTACTGCCGCGGATCTGGACCTCGGAGTCGACCTCCGCAAATCATCCGACGGAGGTGACCCCGCCCGCCCGCCGGATCCGTCCGCGCAGCACCACGAGATCGTCCCGGTGCACGACCTCGCGGTCGTGGCCGTCGCCGAACGCGGCCCGCAGTTGCTCGCTCGTGCGTCCGAGCCGGTCGGGCAGCTCCTCGGAGGAATAGGCCACGAGTCCCCGGGCCACGACGTGCCCGGTGAGGTCGGCCAGCTCCACCGGGTCCCCGGCCTCGAACTCCCCGGCCACCGCCACGACCCCGGCGGCGAGCAGCGACTTCTTTCCGGCCGTGATGGCGCGCACCGCGCCGTCGTCGAGGGTGAGTCGGCCGCGCACGTCGGCGGCGTGGGCGATCCACAGCCGGCGGGTCTGCACCCGCCGCGGGGCGGGCGCGAACCACGTGCCCACGTCGGCGCCGTCGAGCGCCGCGGCGGCATTCTCGGCGCTGGTGAGCACGACGGGAACCCCGGCCGCCGAGGCGATCGCGGCGGCCTCGACCTTGGTCACCATGCCGCCCGTTCCCACGGCGCTGCCCCGGGCGGTGATCTCCACCCCGGCGATCTCGGCCGGGTCCCCCACGAAGGGGATCCGCTTCGCGCCGGCCCGGCTCGGCGGCCCGTCGTAGAGGGCGTCGACGTCGGTGAGCAGCACGAGCGCGTCGGCGTGCGTCAGGTGTGACACGAGCGCGGCGAGGCGGTCGTTGTCGCCGAAGCGCAACTCCCGCGTGGCCACGGTGTCGTTCTCGTTGACGATCGGCACCACGCCGAGGGCGAGCAGCCTCGTCAGCGCCCGCTGGGCGTTCTTGTAGTGCCCGCGCCGGGTCACGTCCTCCGCGGTGAGCAGCACCTGCCCCACCCGCAGTCCGTGGCCGCGGAACGCCCGGGTGTAGCGGGCAATGAGCGCCCCCTGCCCCACGCTCGCCGCGGCCTGGGCCGTGGCGAGGTCCCGCGGCCGGCCCGGGAGTCCGAGGATCGGCAGGGCGGCGGCGATCGCCCCCGAGGAGACGAGCACGACCTCACCGCCGGCCGCCCGCCGGGCGGCGAGCACGTCGACGAGCGCGGTGAGCTTGTCCACGTCGAGGCGACCGGCGTCGTCCGTGAGCGAGGAGGAGCCGACCTTGACCACGACGCGGTGGGCGCGGGACGGATCGGACAGATGGGACCGGTCGAGCACGCTCGGACTCATGCGCTCACTCGCCCCGCTCCGTCCACACTTCCTCCGCCAGCTCCTCCCGGGCCCGGGCCTTCGCGTCCATGCGCTCCTTGAACTCGGCGCGCTTCTCGGAGCGCGTCGGCCGCGGGGAGTCCTCGAGGCGCAGGTCGGTGCCGCGCGGGGAGGCGAGCAGCTCCGGGCCGGTGGAGATGGTCGGCTCCCAGTCGAAGACGACGCCACTCGGCCCGTCGCCGATGACCACCTCGTCGCCCGCCTGGGCGCCGGCGCGGATGAGCTCCTTCTCCACCCCGAGGGCGGCGAGCCGGTCGGCCAGGTAGCCCACGGCCTCGTCGTTGGCGAAGTCCGTCTGGCGCACCCACCGCTCGGGCTTGGTGCCCTGCACGAGGAAGTAGTCGTGGTCGGTGCGGCGCCGGGCCACGGTGAAGCCCGCGCGCTCGGACCGGTCCACGGCCCGGGGCCGCAGCACGGCCGGAGCGGGCTCGGCCTCGGGTTCGATCGCGCGGGTCTCCGCCACGATCCCGGCGAGGGCGAACGAGAGCGGACGCAGCCCCTCGTGCGAGGCGGTCGAGACGAGGTGGGTGCGCAGCCCGCGCGCCTCGAGATCGGCGCGCACGAACTCGGCGAGTTCCCGGGCCTCGGGCACGTCGATCTTGTTGAGGACGACGAGCCGGGGCCGCTCCGCCAGCGGGAGCCGGCCGGTGAGCTCGTCGGTCGGGTAGGCGGCGAGCTCCGCCTCGATCACGTCGAGGTCGCTCAACGGATCCCGGTCCGGCTCGAGCGTGGCGCAGTCGAGCACGTGCACGAGCACCGAACAGCGTTCGATGTGTCGCAGGAACTCGAGCCCGAGGCCGCGCCCCTCGGACGCACCGGGAATGAGCCCGGGCACGTCGGCCACGGTGTAGCGCACGTCGCCCGCCTCCACCACGCCCAGGTTCGGCACGAGCGTGGTGAACGGGTACTCGGCGATCTTCGGGCGCGCTGCCGACATGGCGGCGATGAGGGAGGACTTCCCGGCCGAGGGGAACCCGATGAGGGCCACGTCGGCGACGGTCTTGAGCTCCACCACGAGCTCACCCTCGTCGCCCGGCTCCCCGAGCAGCGCGAATCCGGGCGCCTTGCGCTTGGGCGAGGCGAGCGCGGCGTTGCCGAGCCCCCCGTGGCCGCCGTCGGCGGCGACGTAGCGGGCGCCCGCCCCCACGAGGTCGGCCAGCACCGTCCCGGAGCGCGTCTTGACCACGGTGCCGTTGGGAACGGGCAGCACGAGATCGGCGCCGTTGCGGCCGTGCCGCATGCTCCCGGCCCCCGGGCGGCCGTTCTCGGCGCGCCGGTGCGGCGAGTGGTGGTAGTCGAGCAGGGTGGTCACATCGGGATCCACCTCGAGAACGACGCTGCCCCCGCGGCCGCCGTTGGCGCCGTCGGGCCCGCCGAGCGGCTTGAACTTCTCCCGGTGCACGGAGGCGCAGCCGTGGCCGCCGTCCCCGCCGCGGACGAACAGCACGACCCGATCCACGAACGTTGCCATGAGCGTCCTTCCAACGCGCGAAGGGCGGAACGGCCCATTAGCCGCTCCGCCCTTCGTCAAGATTACTGACCGCCCGGCCGGGCGATGTGATGCGACCTCAGGAGGCCGTGACGATCTCCACGACCTTGCGGCCGCGGCGGTTGGCGAACTGCACCGTGCCCGCCTCGACGGCGAAGAGGGTGTCGTCGCGACCCTTGCGAACGTTGTCGCCCGGGTGGAACTTCGTGCCCCGCTGGCGAACGAGGATCTCGCCGGCCTTGACATCCTGGCCGCCGAAACGCTTGACGCCGAGACGCTGGGCGTTCGAGTCGCGACCGTTCCGGGTAGAGCTGGCGCCCTTCTTGCTTGCCATGAGCTGAACCTGCTTCCTTCAGTGAGGTCGGACTTAGTTGATGCCGGTGATCTTGACGCGGGTGAGGTCCTGACGGTGCCCCTGCCGACGCCGGTAACCGGTCTTGTTCTTGTACTTGAGGATCGTGATCTTCTTGCCGCGCTCGTCCCGGACGATCTCGGCGGTCACCTTCACCCCGGCCAGGTCCTCGGCACCCGAGGTGACCTTCTCGCCGTCGACGAGCAGCACCGGAACCATCTCGATGGTCTCCCCGGCCGCACCCTTGATGCGGTCCATGACGACGACGTCACCGACGGACACCTTCTCCTGTCGGCCGCCGGCCTTGACGATCGCGTACACCACGTTCCTGCTCATCTCTGTCGAACTACATGTCTCGTCAGCACCTCGGGGCGAACCCGCCACGACGCTGCTGCCCGCCCCGCGCGAGGGATCGCGCACTGGGCTCCTGGCTCATCTGACCACGTCCGCGCACGCGAGTGCGCCGACGCCCAACTTTACGCGAGAGCGGCTACGCAGGGCAAATGCGCCCACTGTGACGTAGACCGCTCTCGCGCGGTGACCGGCTCAGCCGGCCGGAACCTCGGCCGCCGGGGGCTCGGAGCCCTCGCCCGCCGGGGCGGCCTCGCCCACGCCTGCGGACGACGCAGCCTCCGTCTCGGAGGCCGCCTCACCCCCGGACGTACCGCCCGCGGCCGCAGCCGACCCGGGATCGGTTGCTGCGCCGTCCTCACCCGTGTGGGCGTGGGCGGCCGCCGCCGCGATCGCGGCGAGCGTGGCCTTGACCTGCTCGCGCTGCTCCTCGTTCACCGGCTCGGCCTCCGGCTCCGGCTGGGCGGCCGGCTGGGAGGAGGAGCTGCGGCGCCCCTTGCGCGAGCGCGTCGAGTCCCCGGAGCGGCCGGAGGACTTCGAGCCGCCCTTCTCCCTGCCGTCCTTGCCATCCCTGCCCGAGGTACCCGGCTCGGTCTGGGACTCGCCCTCGACCGGGTCGGAGGTCACGTGGTAGCCCCGCCCGTTGCAGCACTCGCACGTGGTCGAGAAGGCCTCGACGAGGCCCTGGCCGACCCGCTTGCGGGTCATCTGCACGAGCCCGAGCGAGGTGACCTCGGCGACCTGGTGGCGGGTGCGGTCCCGGCCCAGGCACTCGACGAGCCGGCGCAGCACGAGATCCCGGTTGGACTCGAGCACCATGTCGATGAAGTCGATCACGATGATCCCGCCGATGTCGCGCAGCCGCAGCTGACGCACGACCTCCTCGGCCGCCTCGAGGTTGTTCTTCGTGACGGTCTCCTCGAGCGTGCCGCCCGAGCCCGTGAACTTGCCCGTGTTGACGTCCACGACGGTCATCGCCTCGGTGCGGTCGATCACGAGCGAGCCACCCGAGGGCAGCCAGACCTTGCGGTCCATCCCCTTGGCGAGCTGCTCGTCCACCCGATGGGCGCTGAACACGTCGGCCGGCCCGGTCCACTGGCTCATCCGGTCGGCCAGGTCCGAGGCGACGGAGTTGACGTACTCCGAGATCGTCTTCCAGGCGTTCGGCCCGGAGATGACGAGCGCGGAGAAGTCGTCGTTGAAGATGTCGCGCACCACGCGGGTGGCGAGCTCGGGTTCGCCCTTGAGCAGGGCGGGCACCGAGGACGGCTTGGCCGACTTCTTCTCGATCTCCGCCCACTGGGCCGAGAGCCGCTCGACGTCGCCGCGCAGCTCCTCCTCCGAGGCGCCCTCGGCGGCGGTGCGCACGATGACGCCCTGGCCGTCGGGGACGATCGTGTTGAGCAGCTTCTTGAGGCGGCTCCGCTCCGTCTCCGGGAGCTTGCGGGAGATGCCGGTCATCCCGCCCCCGGGCACGAGCACGAGGTAGCGGCCGGCGAGGGTGACCTGGGAGGTGAGCCGGGCGCCCTTGTGCCCGATCGGGTCCTTCGTCACCTGCACGAGCACGCTGTCGCCCGAGGAGAGCGCGTTCTCGATCTTGCGCGGCTTGCCGTTCAGGCCGGCCAGGTCCCAATTCACCTCGCCGGCGTAGAGCACGGCGTTGCGACCGCGACCGAGGTCGACGAATGCGGCCTCCATCGAGGGCAGGACGTTCTGCACGCGGCCGATGTAGACGTTGCCGACCATCGAGCTGTGCGACTTCTGCGCCACATAGTGCTCCACGAGCACGTCGTCCTCGAGCACGGCGACCTGGGTGCGGCCGGCCTGCTCGCGCACGATCATCTTGCGCTCGACGGACTCGCGGCGGGCGAGGAACTCGGCCTCGGTGATGATGGACCGGCGACGGTGGGGGTCGCGGCCCTCCTTGCGGCGCTGACGCTTGGCCTCGAGGCGCGTCGAGCCCTTGAGCGGCGTGACGGAGTCGCGGGCGGCCTGGGCGCCGCCGTCGTCGTTGCCGCGGCCGGAGCGGGAACGACGACGGCGCCGGCGCGAACTCGAGGAGCCGTTGTCCCCGGAGTCGTCGTCGCTGCCCGACGCGTCCGAGCCTCCAGAGCCCCCCGAGCCTCCCGAGCCTCCCGAGCCGTTCGAGCCTCCCGAGCCGTTCGAGCCGTTCGACTCGGCACGCGACCCGTTCGAGTCACCCTTCCCGGAGCCCTTGCCGGAACGCTTCGGTGAATCCGCGTCCGAGCCCGACGAGCCGGAGGAGTCCGACGAGTCCGTGGACCCCTCGCCCGACTCGCCGCCTGCGGAGCCGGAGTCGTCGTTCGAACCACCCGAGCGACGGCGGCCGCGGCCCCCGCGGCGCCGGCGGCGGCGCGGCTTCGAGTCGTCGTGATCGCCGTCCGCGCCCGTCTCGCCGGGCGTGCCCCGACCCGACCTGCCCGACTCCTCGGACTCGCCGGACTCGTCGGACTGCTCGGACCGGTCCGGCTGCCCGGGCCGGTCGGCCCGTTCGGACTCGTCGGCCTGCACGGACTTCTCGGCCCGCTCGACCTGGGTGTCCTCGGCACGTTCCTCGGCCGCCCGGCGCTTGCTCGATCCCTTGCGGCGCGGGGTGAGGTCCGGCGCCTGGAACAGCAGCGCGGTGGCCGGAAGGCGCGGGGCGTCGTCACCGGCGGGTTCACGCTCCGGGATGACCAGGTCGTCGAGGCTCGTGGCGGTCGCCGCGTCCGTTCCGTCCTCATCCTCGTCCTCGCCGCCCTGGCCGAATTCGGCCAGCACGTTGAGCGCGGAGCGTGCGGACGACGTCGCTCCCGTTCCGCTCCCGGCGTTCGAGGCGCCCGCCTCGGCCCGCCCGGCCGCCCCCTGCTCGGCGGTGCCTGCGGATTCGTTGGATTCGTTGGATTCTGTCGGGGCCGACGTGCGCGCACCGCTCGACCGACTCGACTTGGTCGCCTTGGTCGAGTTGGCGGCCTTGGTCGTCTTCGCCGACGCGCGGGAACGGCCCGATCGTGCTGGTGCGGCCTGGTCGCCGCCGGATGCCTCGGCGGTCTCGACCGGCGCCGTGGCGTCGATGGAACCAGCAGAACCAGCAGAACCAGCCGAACCAGCAGTCTCAGCGGACCCGGCGGGCTTGTCGGCCACCGGGGCCGCGGACCCGGCCGAGCGGGTCGAGCGACGGGACCGGGTCGCCCTGGCGGGCGAAGTCGCAGCGGGCCGCTCGGCGGCGACCGGCTGCTCGGCGACTGCCGGAACATCCGCGGTGAGGGGCTGCTCGGCGGCCGGCTGCTCGGCCGCCGGGGCGTCCACAGTGAGTGGCTGCTCGGCGGCGGCCTTCGCCTGACGCGCCGGGGCGGACTTCTTGGTCGTCGTGGCCGGCTCGGCCTGGGCGGCCGCCGACTTCGTGGACTTCGCCGTCTTCGTGGCCTTCGTGGACTTCGTGGACACTGCCGACTTCGTGGCCTTCGTGGCCTTCGTGGACACTGCCGCCTTCTCGGCCTTGGGCGCTTCCGTGGCCTTCGCTGCGGACTCGGGGGCCTCGGAGGCGTCACTGGCCCCAGTTTCCGGGGCTGTGTCCGCCGCGGTGGCCGGGGCTGTGTCCGGCGCGGTGACGTCGCCTGCGACGGCCTTCGCGGCCTTCGTGGCCGCAGTCTTGGTGGTCGCAGCCTTCGTGGCCTTGGTGGTTGCGGCCTTGGCGCCCTTGGCAGCCGGAGCCTCGGCCGCCTCAGTGGCTGCAGCAGCAGTGGCCTTCGTGGTTGCGGCCTTGGCGGCCGGAGCCTTGGCGGCTGCGGCCTTGGCGGTCGTGGCGCGCCGCTGTGTCTTCGGGGTCTCCGGGGTCTCCGAGTTCTCTGAGTTCTCTGAGTTCTCTGAGCTCTCTGGGGCCCCTGAAGTCCCCGAGCTCTCCGGGGTCGCGTCGGCCGCCGGGGCGGTCGCGTCGGTGGCTGCGGACTTCTTGGAGCGGGTCGAACGCGTCGGCTTCGCCGGGGCGGCGGGCTCCTCGGCCGGCTGCTGCGCCTCGGCGGCGGCCGACTCCGGCGGAAGCGTGGGCCTCGTGGCCCGGCGCGGACGGCGGCGGGCGGGGGGCGCCTGCACCGATTCAGCAGATTCGACAGATTCAGCAGATTCAGGGGTGTTCATTGGTGTTGTCATGTTGGGAGTGCTCCCACCCGGTGCCCCAGCCATACCCACCTACGGCACTCGGGATGTCGTTGGCGCCGTCGCGCCTGAGAAAGTCGTGTTGTGCGGCTCCCGTTCGCGCACTCGCGCGTCTGGGCACCGCCGGTGCCTTCGCGGACCATGTGGGCCCACTGCCGGTCGATCCATCGTCGTGCGCAGGCAATCGAACCGCGCAGGCAACGCGAACCCCAACCAAGCTGAAGTCACCGGGTTCACCAGCGGGTATGGCCATCTGGATCACCGGAACCCAGTATCGCACACCGGGGCCGATACGCACGGGAGCTGACCGCGCGAGGCGAGCGGGCCGTCGTCCATAAGCTTGTTCCACAACACCACGCCGCGCCCGGCGTGGTGTCATAGGAGCGGGACGCCGACCGGCGACCCGCCCCAGCAGACCGTGAGGCCGCCGCCGTGAAACGCATCATCGACGCCCTGCTCACCGTCACGTCCCACCTCGACCTGAACGAGGTCCTGGGAGAGATCGTCACCGCGGCGTGTCACCTGACGGGCGCGCGGTACGCGGCGATCGGCGTGCTCGACTCGATCGGCCAGATCGATCCGTTCGTGAGCCACGGCCTCGACCCGGACCTCGTCGCGACCCTGCGGCATCCGGAGGGCCGGGGCGTGCTCGCGGCGATCCCGCCGGACGGCCACCTCGTGCTCGAGGACCTGACGACCCACCCGGACTTCGGCGGATTCCCCGAGCACCATCCGATCATGCACACCTTCCTCGGGGTGCCGATCCACGTGGCCGGGGAGGCCTACGGGCGCCTGTACGTCGCGGAGAAGGACGGCGGCTTCACCGAGGCCGACACCGACTCGATGCACCTGCTCGCCTCCGCGGCCGCGGTCGCCGTGCAGAACAGCGACCTGTACACGGCGGTGCGCACGCGGGAGCGGTGGCTGCAGGCGGGCCACGACATCACCTCGGCCCTGCTGCAGGATCCCGATCCCGAGGACGCCCTCGCGCTCATCGCCTCCCGGATTCGGCAGGTGGCCGACGCGGACGCGGCCTGCATCGTGCTGCCGGGGGTCGGCGGGGACTGGGTGATCGAGATCGTCGACGGCCCGGAGACGGCGGACCTGCTCGGCATCGTCATGCCGGCGGAGGGCCGGGCCCGCAGCGTACTCTCCTCCGGTGCCGGGCTCGTGGTCGATTCGTTCTCACGCACCCCCTCGCTGCGGGTTCCCGAGTTCGGGCGCTACGGACCGGCGCTCTATGCCCCGCTCCTGGCCGACGGGAACGCGCTCGGCGTCATCGCCCTGCTGCGCCGGCTCGGGGCACCCGAGTTCATGCAGGACGAGTTGACGATCGCCGAGTCGATCGCGGGCCAGGCGGCCCTGGCGCTCAAGCTCGCCGAGGCCCGCGCGGCCCAGGACCGGGCCACGCTGCTCGACGAGCGCGCCCGGATCGGGCGCGACCTGCACGACCTGGCCATCCAGCAGCTGTTCGCCACGGGGCTGCAGCTGAGCAAGGCCCGCGAATCGGTCACCGACTCGACCGTGCACCAGGCGCTCACCGAGGCGCTCGACGGCGTGGACGACTCCGTGCGCCAGATCCGGGCGATCGTGCGCTCGATCCGCAGCGACGACGAGGCCGCCCCGATCCTCGAACGGCTGCAGCGGGAGACCTCGCTCGCCCGCACGGGGCTGGGCTTCGCGCCCTCGCTCGTGGTCACGCCCTCCGACCCCCGCGACGACGTGAACGAGCTGGCCGCCCTCGTGGGCGGCGACCTGGCCGACGACATCGTCGCGGTCGTGCGTGAGGGGCTCGCCAACGCGGCCCGGCACGCGCGCGCCTCCTCGGTGCACGTGCAGGTGGACCTCAGCCCCCGGAGCGTGCAGATCGAGGTGGCCGACGACGGGGTGGGCATCGACCCCGCCCGCACCCGCGCCTCCGGCCTGGCGAACCTCGGCTCCCGGGCCCGCCGGCACGGGGGCACGTTCATGTTCGGCCCCGGCGAGACCGGCGGCAGCCTCCTGCATTGGGACGCCCGGCTGGGATGAGGACCGCCCCGGGCCGCGACCGTTCCCCTCATGTGAGCACCGTTAATATGAGCACCGTGCCCTTCAGGACGCTTCGACCGGCGGGACCGCACGAGCGGCGAGGTGAGGATGGCTGACGACAATGCCCTCATCTCCGACAAGGCGATCTGGGAGGACGTGTCGTTCCGCTTCCGAGACACGGTGCGCTATGGGTAGCCGACGTTCGTTCCTGCGCGCGGGCCTGGCCGGGATCATGGTGCTGGGCCTGGCGGGCTGTGGCGGGCCGGAGGACACGTGGAGCAACGCCGACCTGCCGCATGACGCCCCCTCGGGCGGGTGGGCCCGCGCCGATATGGAGTCGGCGATCCGGGCGCTGCCGGGCATCGAGGACGTGTCGATCAGCGGCTGGGAGCCCAATACCAAGGGAAACGTGGGGGTCGCCCTCCGCTTCTCACTCGCGGCCGGATACACGGTCGGCCGCGGCCCCGCGCTCATCACCTACCTCGTGGAGTCGGCCTGGTCCGTGCGGCAGGGCTATATGCCGAATGCGGCGATCACGATCGCGGTGCGCAGTTCGCCCGAGGATCCGTTCGATGGTCCCGCCGCCGCGCGGGCGGCCGGCTGGCTTCCGGCAGGCGGCGATCTCGGTCGCTTCAATCCCGAGACGGGCTACTCCGTGACCGAGGTGTGGCTGCCGGGACACGACGGCGTGCGCGCCGACTCCGGGCTCGGGGCCCGGGAGAACCTGGACCGGCTCGGCACCTGGCCCGGTCCGGTGCCCGCCACCCCCGACGGGCTCATCACCCGCCGCCCCTGAACCCATGCCCTGAGCGGGGCCACCCCGCCCCAGCAGTCGAACCGGAAGGACATCCGATGACGAGCGATCCCATGGATGCACTCGATGAGGAGCGCCGCCGGATCGGCGCGTTGCGGGAACAGGCCCGGCTCAACGCCGAGCGGACCTCCGCACTGCCGGCCGAGACCCACTCGGCCGACATGACGGCGACTCCGCGGCGCCGACCCAACCTGGTCTTCGTCATGTCGGACGATCACGCCGCGCACGCGATCTCGGCGTACGGCGGCCGACTGAACCGGACCCCGAACCTCGACCGGATCGCCACCGAGGGCGTGCTCATGGGGTCGGTGTACTGCACGAACTCCCTGTGCACCCCGTCGCGGGCGAGCATCCTCACGGGCACCTACAGCCACGTCAACGGCTCCCCGTCGATCTACTCCGAGTTCGACTACCGCGTTCCCACCTTCGTCGAGGCCCTGCAGGCGACCGGGTACGCGACGGCGATCTTCGGCAAGTGGCACCTCGGGGAGTCGGAGGCGTCCCGGCCCCGCGGCTTCGACTCCTGGCAGGTGTTCCCCGACCAGGGGGACTACGTCGATCCGGAGATGGTCACCGCCGCCGGCCCCGTGGACGTGCCCGGATACGCGACGGACATCGTGACCGACCTGAGCCTGGAGTGGCTGCGCTCGCTCGACGGCGATCGGCCGTTCTGCCTCATGGTCCACCACAAGGCCCCGCACCGCCCGTGGATCCCCCACCCCCGGCACGGCCACCTGTACGCCGACGGAAACCTGCCCGAGCCGGCCACCCTCTTCGACGACCACTCCACCATGAGTCGGGCCGTGCGGGACGTGCGGATGTCGATCGCGGACGACCTCACCCGCGACGACATCAAGGAGGACGTGCCCCCCGAGCTCCTCGGGCCCGAGAACACCCGGGCGCGCACCAGCTGGACGTACCAGCGCTACCTGCGCGACTACCTGCAGACCGTGCAGGCGGTCGACGACGGCGTGGGGGCGCTGCTCGACCACCTCGACGAGGCGGGCCTGGCCGAGGACACGCTCGTGGTCTACACCTCCGACCAGGGCTTCTTCCTCGGCGACCACGGCTGGTTCGATAAGCGGCTCATGTTCGAGGAGTCGCTGCAGATGCCGATGCTGCTGCGCTGGCCCGCCGAGATCCCCGCCGGCACCCGCCGCGAGGAGATCATCACGAATGTGGACTTCGCCGCCACGTTCCTCGACGCGTGCGGGCTCGAGCCGTCGCAGGTGCTGCCGACCTCCCAGGGCCGCAGCTTCCGCCCGCTCCTGCGCGGGGAGCAGGTCGAGGACTGGCCCACGTCGATGTACTACCGGTACTGGGAGCACGACGACCCGGTCCATCACGCCCCCGCCCACTACGGCGTGCGCACCGACCGGTACAAGTACATCCACTACTACGGCGACGGGCTCGGCTCCCCCGGCTCTTCGGACCGGCGCTTCGAGCCGGAGCACGAGCTCTACGACCTCGCCGCCGACGCCGAGGAGGTCACCAACGTCGCGGGCGATCCGGCCTACGCCGACATCCTCGCCGAGCTGCGCGCCGAGCTCGCGCGCCTCCAGGCCTGCTACGGCGACCGGCCCTATGCGGGGCCGGACACGCCGCGGCCCGACTGGAGCACCGGCGTCCATGCGTTCGGCGACGGGCCGCACGAGCGTACGGACGGCGCAGCGCACCTCACGTAGTCGACGACCCGTCGCAGCGATCGAGCCAGTCGAGCAGGAGCGCCGCGGCGAGGCCGGGCTGCTCGTGCAGCAGGGCGTGGCCCGCGCGGTCGAGCACGCCGACGGTCGCGCGAGCGTAGTGGTCGGCGAGGGACTGCGCGTGGGCGCTGCCGGCGATCGAGTCCTGCCGGCCGGCGAGGATGAGGACCGGTCGGTCGTCGGATGCCGGCGCCCTCCGCCGGTCGCGCAGCGTCCAGTTCGCGAACACCCTCGTCAGGCCGGCCCAGTCGACCAGCGCCGCCGACGGGGCGATGTACCGGCGGTGACGCTCGAGGGTCTGCGGGGTCTGCAGCACGAAATAGGTGCGGTAGGTCTCGGCGAGGTCCGCTGCCAGCTCCCGCTCGGCGTCGACCGTCGAGACCAGCGCACGGTGCTGCGGGCGCGGAGCCATCTGTTCGGTGCCCGCACCGACCGGGGCGATGAGCGCCAGGCCGGCCACTCGGTCCGGCTCGGCGTCGGCGAGCGCCCGGGCGAGGTACGCACCGTACGAATGGCCCACGACGAGGTACGGGTGGTCACCGATGACCTCGCCGGCGAATCCGATGAGGAGGTCGAGGACGTCGTCGTTGCTCGTGACCGCCGCGGGCATCGGCGTGTGCCCCATCCCCGGCAGGTCGGGGTACAGGCGCCGGTGATCGCGCGGGGCCGCGGCGAACGCGGGCTCGAGCGCCACCCCGATCTCGCGATGATCGACCCCCGCGCCGTGCAGCACGAGGATCGGCATGCCGTCTCCGTGCTCGATGTAGTGCACGGCCGACCCGGCGATCCTCGCCTCCATCCGATCCACGGTAGGCGGGCCCGGGCCCGCCCGCAATCGGCCCGGTCAGTCGGCGTGAGCGGCGAGACGGTGCAGGAAGAGCGCCTCCGCGAGCGCGAGGTGGGAGATCTCGTCGGGGTGGACCGACTCGTCCTCGGCGTGCATGCGGCTCGCCGGCTCGGCCACCCCGACGAGGACGATCGAGGCCTCCGGGTGGGCGTCGGCGAGGGCCGCGGTGAGCGGGATCGATCCGCCCTGGCCGGAGGTCTGCGTGGGCGCGTCGAAGGCGTCGGCCATCGCGCCGGCGAGCAGCTCGAACGCGCGGGTGTCCTGTCGGGCGGCGAAGGGGCGCCCGAGGCCGACCCGCTCGAACTCGACGTGCACGCCCCAGGGCGCGGCCCCTCGCAGGTGTTCGACGAGCGCCTCCTGTGCCTGCCCCGGGTCCTGACCGGGTGGCACGCGGAGGCTGACGCGGGCCGCGGCGGCGGGCTGCACCGACGGCACCGAACCGATCACGGCGGGGGCGTCGATTCCGAGCACGGTGACCGCGGGACGGGCCCACAGGTGGTCGGAGATCGTCCCGCTGCCGATCCGGCGCACCCCGGGCAGGATGCCCGCATCGGCGCGGAAGGTCTCCTCGTCGTATTGCGTGCCCTCCCAGACGCCGTCGGCGGCGAGCCCGTCGATGGTCGTGTTCCCGTCGGCGTCGCGCAGGCTCGCGAGCATGGCGATGAGGGCCGCGAGCGCGTCGGGGGCGGCGCCGCCGAACGCTCCCGAATGGAGTTGTCCGCTGCCGGTGCGCACGCGCACGATCGTGTCGGCCATCCCGCGCAGGGCGACCGTGAGCGTCGGCACTCCGACGGCGATGTTTCCGACGTCCCCGATGATGACGACCTCGGCCGCGAACTCCTCCGGGTGGTCGCGCACGCAGTCCTCGAGGCCGCCGGTGCCCTGTTCCTCGGAGCCCTCGACCACGACGGTGAGGGAGCACGGGTAGCCGTCTCCGCTGAGCGCCCGGCACGCGCGCAGGGCCGTGAGGTGGGCGAGGATGTTGCCCTTGCAGTCGGCGGCGCCGCGGCCGTAGTGGCGCCCGTCCCGTTCGGTCAGGTCCCACGGGTCGCTCGTCCACTCCTCGGCGTGGGCGGGCTGGACGTCGTAGTGGGCGTAGAGCAGCACCCGCGGGGAGTCGGGCGGGCCGTCGTAGGTCGCGATGACGGCGTCCGTGCCGTCGGGAGTGCGGGCGAACCGAGCCTCGAGCCCCTCGGCGGCCAGCGCGTCCCGGACCCAGCGGGCCGCGAGCTCGAGCTCACGGGGATCCTCGACCTGCGCGTCCGCCACGGACCGCAGCGCCACGAGGGCGCGCAGTTCGTCCAAGGCACGGGGCATGAGGCCGGCGACCTCCGCGCGCAGCCGGTCCTGAAGCGGGTCGGTCATGAGTCCCTCCGTCGCCAGGCACCGCCGCGTCGCCCGGCCACCCAGGCGACGACCTGGGTGCGCCGCTCGAGTCCCATCTTGGACAGGAGCGAGGTGATGTGGTTCTTCACGGTCTTCTCGGCGACGCCGAGCCGGTCGGCGATCTCGCGGTTCGTCAGCCCCTCGGCGATGAGCTCGAGCACCCGCCGCTCGGACTTGGTCAGGTCGGCGGTCGGGTCGTCCTCGCTCTGGTGGCGGGTGATCGTGCGGTGGTCGAGCAGCACCCGGCCGGCGGCCACGGCCCGGACCACCTCGGCGATCTCGGCCCCGCGCACGCTCTTGAGCAGGAACGCCTTGGCGCCGGCGGTCAGGGCCTCGCTCACCGCCTCGTCGTCGTCGAAGGAGGTGAGCACGATGCTGCGGGCCTCGGGCAGGTCGCGCGTGGCGGCGTTGATGATGTCGATGCCGGTGCCGTCGGGCAGCTGCAGGTCGACGAGTAGCACCGCCGGGCGCACGAGCATCATCCGCCGGACGGCCTCGGCCACGGAGCCGGCCTCGCCGACGACCTGCAGGCCGTCGGAGCGGTCGATCACCTCGGCGATCCCGCGGCGGACGACCTCGTGGTCGTCGACGATCATCACCGGGATGTCGGTGCTCCCGGGCATCTGGTTGGTCACGGCGCTCAGCCTATCCGCCCGAGCCCCGCCGGGCGGGCGCCGGCCGATTCCGGCCCGGCGAATCCCTTGTCGTCGAGGCCGCGACCGTGGTGGTCTGGAACAGACCGATGAGAGCGCGCACGAGGAATCGCCGATGACAGAGATCTATCTGGTTCGCCACGGCGAGACCGCGTGGAGCCGCAGCGGGCGGCATACCTCGGTCACCGACCTGGACCTGACCGAGATCGGGGTGCGGCAGGCCGAGTCGCTCAAGGGCCGGCTCGATCCCGCCGCGTTCGATCTGGTGCTCTCGAGTCCGCGGCTGCGTGCCCGGCGCACGGCCGAGCTCGCCGGATTCTCCGCCGACCGGGTCGAGCTCTGCGAGGACCTCGTCGAATGGGACTACGGCGACTACGAGGGGGTGACAAGCGCCGACATCCGCGCCGAGAGGCCGGGCTGGACCATCTGGACCGGCGACGTTCCCGGGGGCGAGACGGCGGAGCAGGTGCGCGCCCGCCTCACCCGGGTGATCGACCGCGCCGCCGGGTCGGGTCTGGACCGCGTGCTCTGCTTCGGCCACGGTCACGGCCTGCGGGCGATGACCCTGTGCTGGCTCGGGCTCGACTTCGGCTTGGGCGACTCGTTCCCGTTGGCGACCGGGACGGTGAGCGTGCTCGCCCCCTACAAGGGCGGGCGGGCCCTGTCGCGATGGAATTCGCAGCTGTGACCGGGACCGCGGCCCCTCGTCCCGATTCGCGCGGCGACGGCCTGTCGAACCCTCCACCCCGTTCGGCTCGCGTGGACGACGAGCGGTCGCACCACTGTCAGGCCGCTCCCGCCGCGCCGGCCACGGCCGCCGATCGAGTGTCGATCGACTCCGCCATCATCTCGATCTCCCGCTCGGGAATGCCGTTCCTCCGCGCTGCGCCGCGCCAGTCGGCCGTCACCGCCAGGATGCGGAGCATCCTGGCGCGCGCCTCGTCGGCGCTCAGGGCGCATTCCTCGGCCAGCGGCAGCAATGCCTCAGCTTCGTCGGGGAGCGCGTCGGCCCCCAAGATCGCCGTCGAGCGCGCCTTCCACGGATCCGGGTTGGGATTCACGTCGAAGGCCGGGCTGAGCGTCCATGAGCCGCGATCTGCGAGGAAGCCGTGGTTGCGGAGGTGGTCATCGGTATTCCCCAGAACGATGGATGCGACCACACGATCGAAGAGCGCTCGGTGGTCCGCCTTCGGGGAGAGCGAGAGGTCTCGGATCGCCTCGGCGATCTCGGCATAGTCGCGCTGGTCGCCGTCGGAGGCGCCGAGCGCGGTCATCGCGCTGATGTAGCCGACTCTGTGCCCGTCGTCGGTGCGGTCGAATCGTCGCAGGATGAGCACGCTGCGCTCGCCCACTCGTGTCAGCCGCCGGGTGGGTGTTCGGATGGCCGCCGACTCCAGTAGATCCAGCGCTGTCGCCTCCCACGCCATGACGTCCCACCGGTCGCCGGAGTGGGGGAACTTGGCGATGGCCAACGCACCGTCTTCGAGGCGAACAGACGCCTTCGGACGCGCACCGCCCAGCCCGGTCGTGCCTGTGTCGAGCAGTTGCTTGACGGCTTCACGGGGATTGTCGTCCGCGGCGACGTCGTCGGAGGCATGCAGCAGCGCCGGGAGTGAGACCAACTGTGGGACGTGCGACGCGTTGCCGACGAACGTCGAGGTGCCGGCGATCCGGTATCGCAGGGCTCCCTGACGCGCGTCGTCGCTGACACCCAGGAGGAAGTCGAGGTCGTCCAGTCGGCGCGAGGCTCGGCCCTCTTCGCGGGCACGGGCGCGCTCTGCCTTCTCGATGAGATTCCTGCCCCAGCGGTCGGGAGCGCTGTCGGCGAAGGCCCGCACGAGACCGGGCTGATGCTGCGCCCCCGAGACGAGCGGCAGCGCAGGGTCGATACTCATCCCGTCGCCGGCCAGGTAGCTCGGGTCGTAGAGGAACGTGGTGGAGATCCGGCTACGCTCCCTGGTGAAATGCGCCTGCCCCACCAGGATCGACTCTCCGGCCCGGTCGATCACGACGTCGACCGTGGTCATCGTGCGCGTCTCTTCGCGAGTTTTCCGGCCCGCAGACGCCCGATGTCGCTGCCGAGCGGGTCGACCGCCTGGACCGTCCGATCGAGCACACCGAGGGCGCGCAGCACCTGCGCGACGTTCCCGAAACCCACACCGGGGTCTCCCGACTCGACCTTGCGCAGCGTGTCTCGCGTGATGCCGGCGCGCTCGGCCACCTGCTGCGCGGTGAGTCCGAGGACCATGCGCCAGCCACGCACATGCTCGCCGAACTCGGCTAGCTCACGGCCGATCCGGTACCCACCCATGACACACTCCCTCCGTCGCTTATGGCTAAGATAGCAGCCATATATGGTCGTTATGACGACCTTTGTCGCCACGCTTCTACGAGCGTCCGAGTCGATGGGCCACGACGCCGAACCGGCAGGCTCGAACTCGACCATCACGGCCGGGCACGGATGCGGGCACCCTCTCGCTCGCGGACATCCGGGAACGGGCGCCGCCCAGGGCGAACTCTGCATCCTCCCGCACAGCGCCGCGCACCGCGCGTTCTCACGCTTCTTCGTCGCGGAGGTCGTGCGGTCGCGCCGCCGCGGCACGGTTCGCCGACCACGGGAATCGTGTCCCGAGGGAGACCGGGCTCGTCATCGACGCCGGCCTACATGTGTCGCGTCGGGCCCATGCGCCGGTGCAGGATGCCGCACGATGTCGACGCTGTCGGCCATCTCGACGTAGAACACGAGATGGCTGCCGATGCCGTAGCGCCGGTACCCTTCGCGGATCTCGTCGCAGGCGCGCCCGCGGCCCGAGTCCGCCCCTATCCGTTCCACCGCCGCCCGAATCTCGTATGGACGGGTCGAGCTGTCGTCAGCACCAACGATCAGTCAGGCGTCGACTAACGTTTCCGCTGGCAGGCGGGGCACCGGAAGGAGGAGCGGTTGGCCCACGGCTCGCGCACGATGGCGCGCCCGCACCGCCCGCACGGCAGGCCCTCGCGCCCGTAGACGGCCAGTTCCCGTTCGAAGTAGCCGGAATCGCCGGCGACGTCGACGTAGAGCGCATCGAAACTCGTGCCGCCCGCCGCGAGCGCCTCGGTCAGCACGTCCCGGGCGGACTCGAGCAGTTCACCCGCCCGGCTCGGTCGCAGCCGCTCCGCCGGGGTGGCGTAGTGCAGCCGGGCCCGCCACAGCGCCTCGTCGGCGTAGATGTTGCCGATGCCGGAGAGGACCCGCTGATCGAGCAGCACGGTCTTGATCCCGCGGCCGGTGCCACGGATCGCGCGCACGAGCTCCGAATAGTCAGCCGTGCCGGCGGCGAGTGCCGGGTCGAGCAGGTCGCGGCCGATGTGGGCGACGGGCTCGGGCAGGCCCTCGGGCGTCAGCGGCCCGGCCCACATATAGCCGAACGTGCGCTGGTCGACGAACAGCAGCTCCACTGTCCTACCGGGGCTACCTGTGTTACCGGGGCTACCGGCGAGCGTGAGACGCACCCGCGCATGCGCGGGAAGGTGAGCTGCGTCGTCCGTACGCTCTCGCACGAGCACCTGCCCGCTCATGCCGAGGTGGATGAGGAGGGCCTCCTCCCCCTCGTGGTCGAGGGTGAGCCACAGGAACTTCCCGCGGCGGCGGGCGCCGGTGAGCGTGCGGCCGGCCAGCAGCGCGGCGAACTCGTCGCGGCCACCCTGCTGGCGGCGCATCGCGCGATCGGAGAACACCTCGACCGACTCGATCCGCCCGCCGACGGCGTGATCGGCGATCCCGGCGCGGATCGTCTCGACCTCGGGCAGCTCGGGCATCAGCCCCGCTCGGGCGTGGTCAGGCTCACGTAGGCGGCCTCGGCGGCGCGCTGCTCGGCCGCCTTCTTGCTCGTGCCCTCGCCGGCGCCGTGGCTCTGGCCCGCGATGAGGAGGCGGGCGGTGTAGCGGCGGTCGTGGTCGGGGCCGCTGCCCTCGACCTCGTAGGTGGGGGCGCCGAGGTTCCGGCGGGCGGCGAGCTCCTGCACGCTGGTCTTCCAGTCGAGGCCGGCGCCGAGGCGGCCGGCGCGGGCGAGCGTCTCGGCGATCAGCCCCTCGATCACGCGGCGTGTCTCCTCGAGGCCGTGGCACAGGTAGACGGCTCCGAAGACCGCCTCGAGCGTGTCGCACAGGATGGAGTCCTTGTCGCGGCCGCCGGTGGTCAGCTCCCCCTTGCCGAGGAGAACGTAGCCGCCGAGGCCGAGGCCGCGGGCGATCGCGGCGAGCGAGTGCTGAGAGACGGAGGCGGCGCGCATCTTGGCGAGCTCGCCCTCGTCGAGGTCGGGGTTGTCGCGGTAGAGGCGTTCGGTCGCGATGAGGCCGAGCACGGAGTCGCCGAGGAACTCGAGGCGCTCGTTCGTGGGGATGCCGCCGGCCTCGTGGGCGAAACTGCGGTGGGTCAGGGCGAGCACGAGCAGGTCGGGGTCGAGCTCGATTCCCAGGGCCGCGGTCAGCTCGGGCGCCGCGGTCACTTCTCCCGGTCCTCGTCGGGTTCGCTCAGCGCCGTGAGCGCGGCCCAGCGCGGGTCGATCGGCTCGGCGTGGGCGTGGCCGGGTTCGGCCTCGTCGAGTCGCACGCCGCACTCGGGGCACAGTCCCGCGCAGTCGGGCCGGCACAGCGGCTGGAACGGAAGCGCGGGCACGAGCGCATCCACGAGCGGGCCCTCGAGATCGAGGCTCTCCCCGACGAGCACCGGGAGCGGATCCTCGTCCTCGTCGGCGACCTCGCCGTGGTGCGTGGCGCGGTCGGGGTAGGCGTAGAGCTCGCTCACGTCGACCGTGATCTCCTCGGTCAACGGCCGCAGACAGCGCCCGCACACCCCGGTCGCGGTGACGGTGGCCGTACCGGTCACGAGCACACCCTCCATCACGGCCTCGAGGCGCACGTCGATCTCGATCGGGGTGCCCTCGGGGATGCCGATGACCTCGGTGCCGAGGGGTGCGAGGCTGGGCACGACCCGGCGCTCCGTGCGCATCGAGCCCGCACGCCGGCCCAGGTCATGGGTGTCGATCACGAACGGTGAGGTGGTCACGGGGTTCCTTCGTCGGTGGCGGGCAGGGAGCGGTCGGCCAGGCGGGCGCGCCCGGCCGCGACCTGGGCGCCGATCGAGCCGAGGTCGATCTCGAACTGGGCGAGTTGGCGGTCGCAGTAGTCGTCGGCGTCGCGGGCGAGCTTCTCCGCCGTGGCCTCGGCCTGGGCGACGAGCTCGCCCGAGCGCCGTTCAGCCTCCCGCAGGACGGCCTCGGAGGAGACGAGTACCCCGGCCCGGGCCTGCGCCTCGGCCAGGATGCGGTCGGCCTCGGCGCGGGCCCCGGCCAGGACAGCGTCGGCGTCGGCCACGAGCCGGTCGGCCCGGGTGATCTGGTCGGGCACGACGCCCCGGGCGGAGGCGAGCAGGTCGAGCACCTCGGCCCGGTTGACGAGCGCGGAGGCCGACATCGGCATCGCCCGGGCGGTGGAGACGAGCTCGTTCAGCTGGTCGAGCACGGCCAGGAGGGAGTCGCCGTCGCGTTCGGCCGGCGTGGGCCGGTCGGGCTGGTCTGTCATCGCTGCTCCTTGCGGTCGGCGAGGGCGGCGCGCACGGCGTCCTCGACGCCGGCGGGCACGAGGTCGGCGATCGGGCCGCCGTAGCGGGCGACGTCGCGCACCATGGTCGAGGAGATGTGGGCGACCGTCGGGTCGGCGGGCAGGAACACGGTCTCGATCCCGGCCAGGTGACGGTTCATGAGCGCCATCGGCTGCTCGTGGTCGTAGTCGGCTCCCCCGCGGATCCCCTTGATCACGGCGCGCGCGCCGACCTCGCGGCACAGGTCCACGAGCAGGCCGGGCATGAGCTCCACCCGGACGCCGGGCAGGTCGGCCACGGCGGCGGCGAACAGGTCGCGGCGCTGCTCCGGGGCGAGGAGGGCGTTCTTTCCGTAGCCGGTGCCGACGGCCACGACCACCTCGTCGGCGAGCGCGGTGGCACGGCGCACGAGATCGACGTGCCCCAGGGTGACCGGGTCGAAGGAGCCCGGACAGACGGCGATGCGGTTGATCACGGGTCCACGGTACCCTGCCGGCGGCCTCCGCCCGGGGCACCGCGGGGCAGCGCCCGGGCCCCGCTCAGGAGCCCGAGGCGGACGGTGCCGGTTCGTCCGCGTGGGGACGACGTCGTTCGCCTCGCGCTCGGGACCGTGAGCGGATGCCGCGGCGCAGCAGGTATCCGGTGAGCACCGCGAAGATGAACAGGTCGGAGGCCAGGGCGACGATCCGGGTGCCGGTCGCGTCCTCGGCCACGAGCGCGTGACGCAGCCCGGCCAGGCCGAAGAACATCGCACCGGCGAGCGCCGCCGGCGCCACCCACTCACGCTTGAGCACGCTCACGATGGCCACGAGGCCGAGGGCGAGGTTGGCGAAGCCCAGTTCCTGGATGAACGGGAGCACGACGGGGCTGGTCACGTCGAAGATGACCTCGGCGGTGTATTCCGGTCGCATCGCCTGGCTCAGGCCCGCGGTGAACAGTCGCATGCCGACCGCCCAGAACACGATCCACCGGCCGATGAGGAGGAGCAGGTCGCGGCGCTGCGGACGCACGGCCCACTCGATCAGGATGCTCACCGTGGGAAGCACGACGAAGAATGACAGGATCGTCACGATATACATGTTTTCTCGGCTCTCGCTGAACGGTCGGGTCAGGCGACGTGAGTCGTCTCGGTGCGTGCATCGGCGAATATTTGGGTCGCGATCTTCCAGTGACCCGACTCCTGCCGCTGGAGAATATGCAGTGAATTCGTGGTGCGGGTACCGAGTTGTGAACCGTCGTGGACCTGCTGGCCCTCGATCACGGTGACGATGTGCGCGACCACGACCCCGTCGGCGAGCGCCTGGATGCGCACCTCCGGTGGGCCGGCCAGTTCACCGGCCGCGAACCGCTCGTTCGCGAACAGGCCGACCAGGTAGTCCTCCACCGCGGCGCCGCCGCTGAGCCGGGTGCCGAACGCGTTCGTCCAGTCCGCGTCCGCGGTGTAGTGGGCCGAGATGCCAGCCGCAGTGCCGGTGCTGAACGCGGTCAACACGGTCATGAGCGTCGACTCGATCGCCTCGGCCTCGAGGGCAGAGACCTCGAGGGCAGGGACCTCGAGGGCAGGGGGAATCGATTCGTGCCGTGATGCTGTCATGTATCAACTTTCCGAGTACTCGAAGGCGATGGCGCCGATCTCCGGGCCTGGTCGGCGTCATAGCCGCAGGCGGCAGTGCTCCGTTGCCTCCGCGAATTCCATGAATCAATTCCGGCCAAGCTAGCACGTCGCCCGGGTGTGCGCACATGTTCCCGCATTCGACGCGGGGACCGCGGACCTCTCCCGCTGCGTCCGGGGCCCGCGTAGGATCGGGACCGACGCATTTCGAGTGTGATTCCGATCCGAATCGGGGTGAGTGGCGGTGTCCACGCCGGCCGCGCGGGTCGAGGCGGCGATGGCCGCCGCACCGCGCGCGGACTTCCTCCCCTCCCCGGCCCGCCCGTTCGCCGGACTCGACGAGCCGCTCGTGCTCACGGGCGGGCAGACCTGCTCCCAGCCCTCGACCGTGCGGGCCATGCTCCTCCTGCTCGAGGTGTCGGTCGGGGACCGGGTGCTCGACGTGGGCAGTGGCTCGGGGTGGACCACGGCGCTGCTCGCGGCGCTCGTCGGCCCGACCGGCCGGGTCGACGGGGTGGAGTTGCGCGCGGACCTGGCGCGCTGGGGCGGGGCGAACGTCGCCGCCGCGGGCTGGCGGCGGGCGCGTGTGCACCGGGCGATCGACGTGCTCGGCTGGCCGGAGCAGGCGCCGTACGACCGGATCCTCGTCTCGGCCGACGCCCCGCGGGTTCCGGGCGGGCTCGTGGCTCAGCTGCGCGAGGGCGGCCGGCTCGTGCTTCCCGTGCGGGGAACGATGACCGTGGTCGAGCGCCGCGGCGGCCGGGCGGTGGTGGTGGCGAAGACCGGCCGGTACGTGTTCGTGCCGCTCGTCACCGGCGAGTGAACCTCAGCCGGGCACCTCGGCCAGGTGCACGGTCGTCTCCCCGTAGCGGCGCGCGCCGAGGTCGACGAACCCGTCGGGCCAGGCGGGCGGGCGGGCACGCCCCGACTGCTCCCACAGCACGACCGACTCGGGTCCGAGCCACGGCTCGAGGGCGGTGAGCACGGCCGGCGCCTCGTCCAGGTCGTAGGGCGGGTCGCCGAGCACCGTGTGGAACGGCTCCCCGGCCGTGCCGGCGAGGAAGCTCGCCACGCTCGTATGGACGACGCGTGCCCGGCCTCCGTAGCCCAGGCGCGCCACGTTCCGGCGGATCACCTCCGCCGCGGCCCGGTTCGCTTCGACGAACACCACGCTCTCGGCCCCGCGCGAGAGTGCCTCGAGCCCGAGCGCCCCCGAGCCCGCGTACAGGTCGAGCACCCGCGCCCGCGAGATCGCGTCGACGTGCTCGAGCCGGGAGAAGATCGCCTCCCGCACCCGGTCGCTCGTGGGTCGGGTGCCGTGGGCGGGTACCTCGAGCCGCTGGCCGCCGGCGTCCCCGGCGATGATGCGGGTCATGGCGCCGACCACTGGGCACGGGTCTCGTCCAGCGAGCGCTCGAGCAGTTCCCGGAGCACGTCGCGATCGACGCCCGCCAGGCGCGTGAAGTAGAGGCACGCCTTGCTCGCCCGGTGTGCGCCGAGCCGCTCGAGCAATTCGGGCCACCGCTGTGCGAAGTCCTCGACCAAGTAGACCGTGTGCTGCCTCGGCCCCGGCGCGAAGGCGAGCAGCGGCATCCGCCCGTCGTGCCCGCTGTCATAGCGGTAGGAGACCTCACCGAAGCCGAGGATCCGCCCGGCCCACACGACGGGCCCCTCGCCCGTGATCTCGGCGTGGATCGCGAGTAGTTCATCGGCCTCGGCGCGCCGCGGGCCCGTCGCGCGGTCGAGCAACTGTTCGACCGGCAGGTCGGACGGCGACATCGCCGGTTCTCTCGTGGCCACGGCCCCTCCTCAGTCCTTCTTCTTCACGTGCGTGCCGATCGCGTACGCGATGAGGGTGGCGGCCAGCTGGAACATGATCACGACGGGGCTCGGCCCGAACGCCCCGATCGCGAGCCAGAGCGGCAGGCCGCAGAGCACGACCACGTCGGGCCCGGCCGAGACCGCGCCGAACACCCCGGGCGGGATCGCCATGCCGCCGGGGGTGTGCACGAGCGGCTTCGACCAGTCGACGGGCTTGCGGTAGGCCGAGCGCAGCGCTCCCGCCCCGTACAGCGGCCCGGCGACGAGGGCGAGCACGAGCCAGCCGGCGAGCGGCGGCTCCGCCCAGGCCCAGCCGAGCCCGATCACGAGCAGCAGCCACGCCGTCGACACGATCGCCGGCACGACGAACCGCGCGCGCCTCATCGTGGCCGCGGACAGGGGGAAGACCGCATCGAGCACGGGGGCCATCTCCGCCCGGCGGGCCCCCTCCCCGGTCGCGGAGGCGGCGAGCAGCCCGCCGAGGAGCACGGCGACGATGACGGCCCACACGGGCCACCCGGACCAGGCCACGGTGAGCGGGATGAGCGCGGCCACGAGGATCTGGATGATGGCCCGGCCGGACCGCAGCAGCAGGAGCGCATCCGCGGTGACGACGGCGGCGACGGGGCCGTGCACCCAGTCGAAGCCGAGGGAGCGGCGGCGCCGGTCGGGCGCGGTGGCGGCGTTGAGCGCCCGGCCGAGCTCGCGGGTGTCGAGGGAGGTGACGGCCCCGCCGGCATAGCTGCTTACCGCGCCGCGTTCACGCAGGTCGTTGCCGCTGATCCGCCCGAGTCGGCGCGTGACCGCCACGATGCTCGCGAGCGTCAGGGCGGCGAGCACGGCGAGCGCCGGCCACCCGCCGGCGACGCCGGGGATCCGGGGCTCCGCGGTCAACACGACCGCGAGGAGCACCGGCACCGGCGAGATCGCCATGAGCACGTCGCCGATCACGATCGCGCCGGGGCGGCGGCGCGTCCGCGGGCGGGTCTGCGCGCCCGCAGTGGCGGTGACGGCCAGCAGCAGCACGAGCGCGGCGGCCGCGACGAGGCCCCACACGACCGTGCCGGAGGCGAGCGCCGACAACAGAACGCCGCCGAGGGCGCCGAGCGCGGCGCCGAGGGCGAGTACGAGGAAGAACCGGGGCCGCACGAGGCCGCCGCGGTCGACCGGCATCGGCAACCACCAGGCGGCCTGTCCGCCGCTCAGGTTGACGGGCCCGAGCCGGGCCGCCAGCCCGATCGCGGCCCCGAGGAACGCGACGGCCAGGCTGAGCGTGAACCACAGCGGGTTCATCCCGGCCGCGGCGTCGTGGCTGCGGATGGTCGCGTTGAGATAGTTGAGGAGCCCGACGGCCATGCCGAGGGCGATGGCGATGTTGATGGCGATGACGTACACGTCGCCGAACAGGTCGGAGGACTTGCCGCCGCCGTGGGCCTTCGTGGCCGCCCGGGTGAGCCCGCGGATGTGCGCGCCGGTGACGCTCACCGCAGCTCCTCGATGGCTGCCGCCCCCGTCTCCGGGTCGACCACGCGCACCTCGTCCTCGGCGAGGATGAGGGCGGCGGAGGCGGCGCCGCGCACGAGCACCGGGTCGTGGGTGGCGAACACGGCGGTCTCCCCGGCGAGCCGCTCGGTCAACCGGTCGCGCATGCCGGCGTCGAGGCGCTGCTCCGGCTCGTCGAGCACGAGCAGGTGGCGCGGGCGCACGAATCCGGCCGCGAGCAGCAGCCGGCGCCGCTGCCCCGAGGAGAGCGCGGTCGGCAGTGCGTGCTGGCGCGGGGTGAGGCCGAAGTCCTCGAGCAGTTCGGTCACGAGCGCGCTCGCCGATTCGACCCCGTGGCCCCGAGCGGTGAGCAGGAGGTGCTCGCGCACGGTGAGGGCCGGCAGGTAGGAGTCGTCGTCGAGCACGATGGCCACGTCCCGGCGGAACTCGGCGCTGCGTTCGTCGATGGCCCGGTCGAACACCTCGATGCGCCCGGCGAGCACGGCCAGCTGCCCGGCGAGGGCCCGCAGGAACGTGGACTTGCCGGTGCCGTTCGCGCCGACGATCGCGAGCGAGCGTCGCTCGCGCACCGTCACGCTGATCGGCGGGCAGACGGCGGACTCGGTGGTCGATCCGTAGCCCACGAGCACGTCGTGGGCGGCGATGAGCGGCGCGGTCCGCTTCTTCTTCTCAGGCACGATCGAGGAACTCCTCCTTGTCGGGGTCGATCAGGGTGAGGGTGGCCCGGGCGAGCGCCGGGTGGGCCGCCAGGTCGGGATCGGACTCGATGATCGCCCAGGCGGCCACGCGGGCCGCCTCGATGAGGTCGGCATCCTCGATCACGCGCAGGAGCTTGAGCGAGCTGTCCCGGCCGGACTGGGAGCGGCCGAGCACATCCCCCTCGCCACGATAGGCGAGGTCGGCCTCCGCGAGTGCGAACCCGTCGTTCGTGCCCGCGAACGTGTCGAGGCGCTGCTTCGAGACCTGCCCCCCGGAGCGGGCGACCACGAAGCACGTGCCGCCGCGATCCCCCCGGCCGATCCGGCCCCGCAGCTGGTGCAGCTGCGACAGGCCGAAGAAGTTCGCGTCCATGACGACCATGACGGTCGCCTCCGGCACGTCCACCCCGACCTCGATCACGGTGGTCGACACGAGGATGGGCACCGTACCGGAGGAGAAGTCGGCCATCGCCCGGTTCTTCTCCTCCGGTGCGAGGCGGCCGTGCAGGATGCCGATCCCGATCCCGGCGAGCGCCGGCTCGGCGGCCAGCTGCGGGGCGAGCTCGAGCACGGCGATGAGATCGCTCGCCGCCTTCTCCGCGCCCTCCTCGGTCACGAGGTCGACGCCGTCGGTGTCGCCGGCCGACCCAGCCGATCCAGTGGAGCCAGTGGCCCCGGCCGACCCAGCGGCCCCGGCAGGCCCGCCGCCGTCCTCGCCGATGCGCGGGGCCACGACGTACGCCCGGCCGCCGGCCGCGACCGCCTCGGCCACCCGGGCCCACACGCGCTCCATCCAGCCGGGCCGGTTCTGCGAGACGACGTGGGTGGCCACCGGCGCCCGGCCGGCCGGAAGCTCGCGCATGGTCGAGGTGTCGACGTCGCCGAAGACGGTCATCGCGACCGAGCGCGGGATGGGGGTGGCGGTCATGACGAGCGTGTGCGGCACCTTCGCGGCCTTGGTGCGCAGCACGTCGCGCTGCTCCACGCCGAACCGGTGCTGCTCGTCCACGACCACGAGGCCGAGGTCGGCGAACTGCACGTGTTCTCCGAGCAGGGCATGCGTACCGACGACGATCCCCGCCTCTCCCGAGGCCGCCGCCAGGAGCGCGGCTCGGCGGGGTGCCGCGCCCATCGAGCCGGTGAGCAGCGCCACCCGGGTGCGGGGTCCATCGGGCCGCAGGAGGCCGGCCGCCATCGGGTCGGCGAGCGGCCCGAGCAGGGCCTCGATCGAGCGGGCGTGCTGCTGGGCGAGCACCTCGGTCGGGGCGAGCAGCGCGGCCTGTCCCCCGGCGTCGACCACCTGCAGCATCGCCCGCAGCGCGACCACGGTCTTGCCGGAGCCGACCTCCCCCTGGAGGAGCCGCTGCATCGGATGGGCCCCGGCGAGATCGTCGCCCAGTTCGGCGGCGACCTCGCGCTGCGCCGCGGTGAGCGTGAACGGCAGCTGGGCGTCGAGGGCGTCGAGCAGGCCACCGGCCACGGGCGGGCGGGGGTCGGCGTCGAACCGGCGCGCGTCGAGGCGGCGACGGGCGAGCGCCGACTGCAGCACGAAGGCCTCATGGAAGCGCAGGGTGTGGCGGGCCTGGTGGGCGTGGTTGATCGTGGCGGGCTGGTGCACGTGGCGCAGGGCGTCGTGCAGGCTCATGAGGCCGTGCTCGGCGCGCAGCTCGCCCGGGATGGGGTCGGCGACATCGCCGGGTTGGAGCGGGTCGATGATCGTGCGCAGGGCGTGCTCGGTCTTCCAACTCGGGCACTTCTTCGTGGCCGGGTAGATCGGCACGGGCTTGGCGGCCTCGGTGGAGCCCCCGGCGGGCGTGGGAAGCGGCCGCACGTCGGGGTGGACGAGTTCGCGGACGGGGCCGCCGGCGAACTTGCTGCGGCTCAGCTTGCCCGCGACCATCGCGTACTGGCCGACCTTGAGCTCCTTGACGTACTTGTTCACCTTGTGTTCGGTCTTGGAGAAGAACGTGGCGCCGACGTCGGTCGTGCCGTCGGTGAACACGATGGTCGTCAGATACATCGTGCCGCCGCGGACCACCCGGCCCTCCTTGGAGCTCACGCGGGCGACGTAGGTGACGTCCTCATCGATCCGGCCCCGGCTGAGCGGGGTCACCTGCTCGTGCTCGACGTAGCGGTGCGGGTAGTGATGGAGGAGGCCGTCGACCGTGTGCAGGTCGAGGGTGGCGAGGTCGGCGGCGAGGCGCTTGCCGAAGAGGCGCTCGAGCTCGGAGCGCTCGGAGTTGAGCGCTGAATCCTTGGCCGCGGGCATATCCTCGATGGTAGTGGCTGGTGGGGACACGCCGGTGAGGTGCTTCACACGCCGCGGGCCCCCGGGAAGTTGGGGATGGAGCGGGCGTCCGCTACGATGGACCGGTTGCCTGTTCGCAGGCTATGACCTCATTCTGGCCGGGTATGCACCGCTGACGCGACCGCCCGACCATACGATCCGCCGCTAGATACCGTGTGGCGAGCAACGACTAAGGAGACACCGTGGCTGCTACGTGTGACGTCTGCGCCAAGGCCCCGAGCTTCGGCCACAGCATCTCGCACTCCCACCGGCGCACCAAGCGTCGCTGGAACCCGAACATCCAGAAGGTTCGCACCGTCACGAACGGCACGCCGAAGCGCATGAACGTGTGCACCTCCTGCCTCAAGGCCGGCAAGGTCACCCGCGCCAACTGAGGGCCTCGGCATCGAATCGGCCGTCCACCTGCGGGTGGGCGGCCGATTTTGCGTGTGCACACGGCGCGCCCGGGCATGTGGGTGCCCCGGACTACCCATGACGTGGTCGAATCATCCCAGTCGCACCCCGCCCGGGCATGTGGGTGCCCCGGACTACCCATGACGTGGTCGAATCGCCCCAGTCCCACCTCGCCCGGGTATGTGGGTGCCCCGGACTACCGATGAAGTGGTCGAATCATCCCAGTCACGGCCTGGCACACAGGGACCGGCAGCGGACCGTGGCTCCCCGCCCCTTACTCGGGCCGGGCTCTGGACTGCCGGCCGCGCTCTGGGCTGCCGGCCTCAAGACCCGGTGACCTCTAGGATCGACCGGTGACCTCCACCGCCGACCTCGTCCGCCGCCACCTCGACGCCTTCAATGCCGGGGACGCCGCCGCCCTCCTCGCCGACTTCGCCCCGGGGGCGACGTGGGTCACCGGCGACTACACGGTGCCCGGCGGCGAACTGCGCGAATTCTTCGAGACCGCGATGGCCTCGATCACGCCGCGACTCGAGCTCGTGCGGGTGATCGACGGCGGCGCCGTCGTCGCGGTCGAGATGATCGAGCGTTGGAACCACGACGGTGCGGACAGGAGCGCCGCACTCCTCGCCGTCTTCGACCTCGCCGGCGGGCTCATCTCCCGGGCGAAGATCTACCGCGAGGGGTCGGCCGACGCCTGAGCCTGGATCCACCGTTCGGGTCGTGGTGATGGTGTGAGGTCCGGGTTCTGGCGGGTCGGGTCGTGTGGGCATGGCGGGGCTGCCGGTCTGCCCGGCTTTTCCACTTGTGTTCCGGTCGTGCCCGTGGGGGCCGGTGGTCAGGTCCTCGGGGCTGGGGGTGGCCCGCAGGCAGCGACATAGAGCGCTTCCCAGGGGCCTTGATGGGCCCAGTTCCGGGGTAGGTGCATGATCAGCCGTCGTGCCGAGCGGGCGAGCCGGGCGGGGACGCGGATGAGGTGTTCTCGGATGGTCGCGGTGGTGGCCCGGGCGTGGAAGAGGGAGGCCAGGGCCCCGGCGGCGCGGGTGAGGTTGAACGCGATCGCGGCCAGAACGAGCCAGGCCGCGTTCGCGGTGAACTTGCCCGAGG
>NZ_WHMT01000024.1:0-45359 GCF_009372055.1 Pseudactinotalea sp. HY160
GCCCCTGACCCCGGGCCCAGGCCCGAGCAACGCCGACCGTCACCGACGCCGGCGAGCAACAACCAACACCCGAGGGTGGGGCCAAATCAGAACATCACAGTGGGGCCAAATGAGGTTGACACACTCAGATGCGCGAGGTCTTCGGCATCCACGGCATCCCCCACGTCGTCCACGCCGACCGCGGCACCTCGATGACCTCGAAATCGGTCGCTGTACTGCTGGAAGACCTGCAAGTCACCCGTTCACACTCACGCCCGCGGGTCTCCAACGACAACCCGTACTCGGAATCACTGTTCAAGACCGCCAAGTACAGCCCCACGTTCCCCGAACGGTTCGGATCCCTGGACGATGGCCGAGCCTGGATGGCCGAGTTCACCGAGTGGTACAACCACGAACACCACCATTCCGGGATCGGGCTCCACACCCCCGCAGACGTCCACTACGGCCACGGCGATCAGATCGCGACCGACCGTCAGGCCACCCTCGCCGCCGCGCGCGCTGCCCACCCCCAACGCTTCTCGACCAACCACGCCCCGAAGATCCTCGACCTACCCACAGCGGCCTGGATCAACCAGCCCGACGATGAACACGACCAATCGACCAAGGAGGACTCGAACCCGGCCTACGAACAGGCCGCATAACAGGGCACTGGCCTCGTACACCTTGACAACTTCCGGACTCGGGATCGCGACGAGTTCGTGATCACCTGGTTCGGCGAGCCGCACGAGCTGGTCGCTGCGGCGCTCGACGAAGACGAGGACTGATGCTGGGGCGTTGCCTGGGTGGGTGGGCCTGAGGTCGCTCCTCGGGGTGGTGGAGCGAACGGCTCTTACATACGCTCCTGGGTACGTAGAGGAGGTGCAGGGTGCGCACGATGTCGTACTCGGAGTCCTGGGCCAGGTACGCGGAGACTCTCGACGCTGTGATCGACGACCGCGTGGAGGTCGTCATCACCCGAGCGGGTCGTGAACCGGTCGTCATGGTGGCGCTCGACGAATACAAGTCCCTCAAGGAGACCGTCTACCTGCTTCGTAGCCCCGCCAATGCTCGTCGGCTGCTCGAGTCGATCGACGGGTTGGAGAAGGGGCGCGGCACCGAGCACGACCCGGTCGAATGAAGCTTCTCCGGGGTGACCTGGGGCGCTACGCCTCTTCCGTCCGGGCGCCGCACGTGGCAGTCTCGACCTCCTCCCGTCGCCGCCGTGACGGCGGGAGGCACGGTTGGAGCACGCCATGGGACTCATCCACATCGACCTGTTCACCACGCTCGACGGCGTCGCACAGGCGCCCGGCGGCCCGGAGGAGGACCCCGAGGGCGGGTTCGCATTCGGGGGCTGGCAGGCGCCGCTGTTCGACGATCTCGTCGGCGAGCAGATCGACGCCGGCATGGAGGGCATGGACGCACTGCTGCTCGGACGCCGCACCTACGACATCTTCGCGGGCTATTGGCCGGGCGAGCGGGGCCCGATGGCCGAGCGGCTCAACCGTCTTCCCAAGTACGTGGCCTCACGCAGCACCCGCGACCTCCGCTGGAACAACTCCACCCAGCTCGGTCCGGACCTCGCCGCCGCCGTGCGGGAACTGCGGATCCGGCATGAGCACGTCCACGTGATCGGCAGCCTCGACCTCGTTCAAACGCTGTTCGCGGAGCGGTTCTTCGACAGGCTCACGCTGTGGGTGTATCCGATCCTCCTCGGCGGCGGCAAGAAGGTCTTCGCCGGCGGCGCCGTGCCCACGAGCCTCGAGCTCCTCGAGCCGGTCGTCGCCTCCCCGAAGGGCGCGATCATGCAGCGCTACGCGCTCCGCGAGGGCACCCCGGAGGTCGGCGACATGGCCGAACTCGACCAGGAGGAATAGCCCCTCCCGCCGCATCGAGCCCGTCGAGCCGAGCGCGTCCCACGCCGGGCAGGGCGATGGCTCCGGACATTCATCCAGATGGACTGAAGCCTTCGTGAGGCGTGGTTGATGCAGATACGATGCAGGCATGCGAACCACCGTTGATCTTCCTCCTGCCGTTCGTCGGCGGGCAGAGGAATTGGCGGCTGCACGCGGGCAGTCGCTCTCGGCCACCGTTGCCGAGTTGACCATTCGCGGCTTGGGTCAACTTGACGAACCCATCACGATCGAGGTCGATGAACGCTCCGGATTCCCGGTGATGGAGTTCGGGCGAACGATCACGCCTGCGGATGTGGCCGCGGCACTGGACGACGAGTGACCACGTTCCTGCTGGACGCGAACGTACTGATCTCGCTCACCGCGCGTGAACATGTACACCATGAGCGGGCCACGCGGTGGGCCATGGGCGTCGACTCGTTTGCGGTGTGCCCGATCGTCGAGAGTGCATTGATCCGGTTCGCACTACGCCTCGGGGCCACGGCGGCCGAGGCCCTCGAGAGCCTTCGCCTCATTCGAGAGCGGCCGGGTTACGAGTTCTGGCCGGACACACTCTCCTATTCCCGGGTCCAGCTCGACCGCGTGCGCGGACATCGCCACGTCACCGACGCCTACCTGGCTTCGGTGGCGGCGTCCCGGCCGAACGCACTGTTGGCCACCATGGACGAGGCGCTTGCGAGGTCCATGCCCAAAGCGACGCTGCTCCTGCCGTGAGGCGCATCCGCGATCGCTGATATCGCAGGTGCGGACGTGGCAGACATCTTGGTGCGGGGCGCCGCGCCCTCATGGTGGTGTGGACTTGCGTTCCCGCGTCGCCTACCGGGGATCCTTGATCCTGTCTGCCGCGATCACGAGCATCGCCACGAAGCAGCCGACCAATCCCAATGCGCCGACGACGATCGCGGCAACCGGGTGGACTCCCCAAGAGGATCTCCTCGTGACGGATCTGCCCGAACATGCCGTCAATCAGGATGGACCCGAACAGGAATCCGAGGAGCCAGCTCGCGACGTACCACGGCCATCGGCGAGCGGGCCGCTGCTCGTCGCGGAAGCTGGCGGCATACTCGCTCGCGGGGCCGAAGGCCGCCACCGGGTCCTCTCCGCTCTCGGCGAGGTGGCTCTCGACCTGCGCGATCGCATCCCCGATCACCTCTCCGGGGACATCGCGCAGCCGCAGCGCGAAGGTCAACTCCTGGGTGTACTTCTCAACCGTGGTCATGTTCAGCTCCGTTCCCTTGCACCCGCATGATCGACGACGCTCGCTCCGTGAACGTGTGCCACCGCGCGCGCTGCTCCTCGAGTCGATCACGCCCCGCCCCGGTGATCCGGTAGTACTTCCGGCCGGGGCCGCCATCACCCTGACGCCACTGCGAACTCAGGGCTCGCTCTCGTTCGAGACGGTTCAAGACCGGGTAGAGCGTTCCACCCTTGATCGTTCCCATCCCCGCATCGGCCAGCTGCGCAGCGATGAGGTACCCATAGGTCTCGCCCTCGGAGACCACCGCCAGGGCCATCGTCTCCAGCACGCCGCGAAGCCAGTCGCTCGGCCACTCCTCATCCATATCTAGATGCTCACATCCACTAGGTCGCGAGTCAACCTAGTGGGGTGGCGTATGCCCGGCTGCGCCATTCACTCACGTGTGATCCCGCAGCCCAGGGCCGGACTGGCACAACGCGTGGGCGCTCGCGCGTACGGTAGGCGGGTGAGCGACGTCGTCAAGGAGAACCCCGACGCGCCCGCGGGCGCGTTCGAGGCGGAGGCGGCGGGCCTGCGCTGGCTCGCCGCAGCCGGTGCGCGCGTGGCCGAGGTCCGCGACGTGTCGGCGAGGCGGATCGTGCTCGAGCGCATCGAGCCGGCCGCGCCGACCGCCCGGGCCGCCCGCGACTTCGGCCGGTCGCTGGCGACCACCCACGGCGCCGGCGCCCGGGCGTTCGGCGCCAGGCCCGACGGCTGGGACGGGCCGCTGTTCATCGGCCGCCTCGAGCAGCCGGCCGCCGCCGAGACGAGTTGGGGAGCCTTCTACGCCCGCGACCGTGTGGCCTGCTTCCTCGAGCGCGCGGTCGCGAACGGCAACCTGGATCGCGCCGGGGCGGAGGTGGTGCGCGAGGCGTGCGAGCTCGTGGCCTCCGGCGCGTTCGACGACGACGAGCCGCCCGCCCGCATCCACGGCGATCTGTGGAATGGGAACCTGCTCTTCTCCCCGGAGGGCGCCGTGCTCATCGACCCGGCCGCCCACGGCGGGCACCGCGAGACCGACCTCGCGATGCTCGACCTGTTCGGGGCGCCCCATCTGAACGAGATCGTGCGCGGATACGAATCGGTGCATCCGCTGCGTGACGGGTGGCGAGAACGCATCCCGCTGCACCAACTGCACCCGCTCGCCGTGCACGCCGTCGGCCACGGGCCCGCATACGGACGCCTGCTCGTCGACGCGGCCCGCGCCACCTGCGCCCTGGCGTGACGGCCTGAAGGTCGGCAGACGCCGTCGATCGTCTTGTGTCTTACGGTTGACTCCGAATCGTCATACATGGCAGGCTGCAGCATGATGGTTGTCGGACTCGGGCTCGACGACGTGAATGAGCGCACCCGGCGCCACCGGGTGATTCGCTCCTCGAAGGGCGTGTGCGGCCGATTGCCGCGTGGGAGGTCGGGACGTGAGCGGATACGACGAGCGGGCCGGTCGAGCGCTGGCCGAAGGTGAATTCGACCGCCTGCCGGGCGAACCTCTCGAGGCTCCCGAGGTGGGCGACGTCTCGGCCGTCATCTCGGTGCGGCTACGCGGTGATGAGATCGACGCGCTGGAACGGGCGGCGGCCGCGGCGGGTGTTCCGCTGAGTACGTTCATCCGGCAGGCGGCCCTGAGCGTCGCGAGCCCCCTCGACATGCGAGCGGTCAGCGCACAGGCCGAGACCTTCGAGATCGAGGCCCGCCGACTGCTGGCGCTGCTGCGCGGCAAGGCGTCCTGACCGGCCGCGTCCGAGCACCGTTCGAGCGGCGGGCGACCTCCGGCGTCGGACCGGTCGGGAGGCCGGCCCGACCTCAGGGCCCGCTGCGCCCGCCCCCATGCCCCACGAAGTGGTCCATCGTGTGGTTGACCCCGAGGAAGTCCATCGCCCGGTCGAACATGGGGCTCGGCAGCAGCCGCAGCGCCGGCAGGAAGCGCACGAGCCGCGGCAGGATGAGCACCTCCCGGCCGTGCTCGACCGAGTCGATCACGGAGCGGGCCACGTCGGGTTCGTGCAGGATCGGCAGCAGGTGCGGGAACCGCGTGGTCACGCCACCGAACATCCCGGTATCGATGTAGTACGGGCACACCAGCAGCGTGCGCACCGAGCAGCGCGGCCGCCCCCGCAGCTCCGCCCGCAGCGACTCGGTGAACCCGATCACGGCATGCTTGCTCGCCGAATAGTCGGTCTGCCGGGCGACGCCGGTGAGCCCGGCCGCGCTCGCGATGTTCACGACCGCGCCGCGATCGCGCTCGAGCATCCCCGGCAGCAGCGCGCGCGTCGTCCAGTACGCGCCGAGCACGTTGACGGCGAACGTGCGCCTGATCTGCTCGCTCGAGTTCGCGAGCAGCTCGCCGCCGCTGACGATCCCCGCATTATTGACGACGACGTCCACCTCGCCCGCGCGTTCGGTCGCCGCGACGACCGCGGCCTCGTCGGTGACGTCGACCCGATCGGCCCGGCACCGGCCCCCGAATTCGCCGATCCGCTCGGCAGCCCGCTCGGCGACGTCGAGGTCGGCGTCCCAGAGAACGACGTCCGCGCCCCGGCGCGCGGCCTCCCACGCCATCCGGCGTCCTAGGCCGCGCCCGCCGCCGGTGACCACGACGGTGGCACCGCGCATCTGCACCGGACGATGTCTCATCCGGCCCGCTCCACCGCGGCGGTCGGCCTCATCCACCCATCTTGCGCCATCGTCCGATCCGCGCGCAACTGCTACCCTGCAAGCGCTTTCCGTCCCGATTCGATACAGAGGAGTATTCGTGAAACGACGTACAGTGCTACGGCTCGGACTCGCCGGAGCCGCCGCGACGATCGTCCCGATCGAGGCCGCCGGCGCCGCGAACGCGACCACCGGTGCGAGCCGGCAGCTGACCGTGTGGCTCACCGACCTGGAACTCGAGACGATCGCGCATTTCGTCGAGTGGGGGATGGCTCCCCGGGCGCAGGCCTACGACGACCTCGTGGTGGGCAGCCGGACCGCCGACATCGCCCGGGCCGCCGACACCACGCCGGTCGAGCCGCTGTTCTACGTCGGCCCGTTCTACGAGACCCCGGAGGAGCTGCGCGAACTCTCGCTGCGGTTCCGCGCCGACGCCCATGCGGCATACCGCCTGGCGCTCGGCTACTACGTGACCGGGGGTCGCGAACTCGCCGCCGCCGCCCGGAGCCTCATCCTGCGCTGGTACGCCATCGAGACCCTCTCTCCGAAGGACGACACCCCGCTCGTGTGGGCCAACCAGTTCCCGGAGTTCGTGTGGGCGGCCGACATCCTCCGCCGGCACAGCGACGTGTGGCACAGCGCCGACGAGACGCTCTTCCGTGACCTCGTCACCCGAGGGCTCGCCCTCGACCCGTCGCACCGCACGAACAACTGGGGCAGCTGGGGAGTCGTGCTGCGGCTGACCAGCGCGGCCTACCTCGGCGACCGCCCCCTCTTCGATTCCGGAATCACCCGCTGGCGGGAGCTGCTCGAGAGCCAGTTCGATCACCGCGGTTGGCAGCCGGCGGAGATCGGCCGCAACAACGACACCGGCAATCGCGGCATCTGCTACTCCCACTTCAACCTGCACCCGCTCACCCTCGCCGCGCAGATCGCCCAGAACAACCGGGTCTTCCTCTTCCCGGAGAAGAACTCCGCCGGCGCGGGGCTGGGGGAGGGCTTCGAGACCGTCATGCGCTGGGCCGCCGATCCCGAGCAGTTCTCGCGCGATACGGGCTATTGGCCCGAGGAGTACGAGTGCACCCGACTCAACGGGGCGGCGCCGTCGTACAACTACGGCTACGGCGAGATTCTCGACCTGTACTTCCCCAACCGCGACTTCCGGCGCTGGGCGCGGGCGGACCGCCCGTTGAGCTTCAACTGGACGGGCAGCATGCTCACGGTCACGCACGGACAGGCCTTCTAGCGGCCGGTCCCCGTCCCCGCGGGCGGCGACGGTGACGCGGACACACGCCATCGTCCAGGTGGCGGATGTCTCCGGTCGTGGTCGGTGGCATCGTCGGACGATGCGAAACCCAGCCGACGACCTGCTGACCCACGACGAACTACCGCCCGGATACGGGACCCTCAACCCGTTCGTCGCGGTCCGCGGCCCGGGCGGGGCGCCCGGATTCATCCGCTTCACCTGCGATGTCCTCGGTGCGCGCGAGACCCGCGCGGCCCGCGCCGTCGACGCCGATGAGTTGCTCATCCACGCGGAGGTGCGCCTCGGGGCCTCGACGCTCATGCTGTGCGACGCCAAGCCGCAGTGGCGGTTCACTCCCGCGCTGCTGCAGGTGTACGTGCGCGACGCGGGCGCGCTGCTCGATCGGGCCGTGGAGCACGGCGCCCGCGTGATCACCGACGTGAGCGACTTCCACGGCGGCCAGCGATTGGCCCGGTTCCTCGATCCCTGGCACAACGTGTGGTGGCTCTTCGAGTATGGGCCAGCCAGCGTGGCTCCGAGCGAGGCGCCCGACGTCGTGCCCACCTGGCGGCCCGACCCGTCGGCGCCGCCGAGCTACGCACACCGCACGATCGACGCGGCGTTGACGCGGCTCGGGCCGGCCCGATCAGCGGCGGCGTTCGGAGGCGATGACGAGCGCGCGGGCGGCGACCTCTTCTGCAATGAAGCGGTGGCGTGGCAGGAGTCGACCGCACGAACAGCGCATCCACGTCCCGAGTGAGGCGGGCGCGGTCGTAGGCGAGGGCCATCGCCGCGCCCCCGACTACGAACAACTGCGCGAACACTCCGGCCGCGGCGAGTCGGTCGGACAGCTCGTGGAACAGGGCGCGGACCCCTTCCGCGTCGAGCTGCACGGCCTGGGTCATGCCCGTGACAACGAGCGGGAAGTGATGAGTATCCCACGTCGGCGAAATGCCGCGGGGCTCTCCTGATCGGCCTCGGCGCGGAAGATCGCCGGAACCGCCGGGTACCACGCACTGGTGTGCCGTGAAGCGTCGAGCGCCCACAGTGGTGTCGTCCAGCCATCACGCTCGGCCAGGTATTCGGCGAGCGCCGCGAACGCGGCATCGACCTCGGCAGAGCCGATAGGGACAGGCTGGTCGTCAAAGACTCCAGCAGCGAGGTCGGGGCCACCGCGTCGCAGGACGGAGGTGTAGTCGTCCAAAGTCTGGAGGATGCCGAACCGCCAGCACGCATCGAGGGTCTCGCCGTCGACGAGGAGCTTGCGGCAGGCCTCGGCGTTCTGTGCCGCCGTGTGACGCACGCCCACGCTCGGGGTCGGGGTCGGGGTCGGCTCGGGAGTCGTGCGGGCAGCATCCAGCAGCTTGCCAACCGACAGGACTTCACCTTGGAACACCATGACTACGTCTCCTCGCTCATCTCTATTCTCTCAGCCCTGTCCACGGGAGTCGTGCAACAGCGCGACCGCAGTGCCACCAGCCGCGCGTCGGCCCTTCGCGTCCTGGGTCGTGACCGTGGAGGTCGCGCCGGAACCGAAATCAGGGTCGAGCGGCCCGATCAGCGGCGGCGTTCGGAGGCGATGACGAGCGGGAGTGACCCCGCCCAGAAGGCGATCGCCCAGGGTGACAGGCCGGTGGCGGCGAGGAGCCCGGCCGCGGCCGTGAACAGTGTGAGCTTCACGGCCAACGCACCGGTGCGGCCGAGCCGGTGTCGGGCCCGCGGCGGCAACCACCGTCCCCAGACGAGTCCCGCCCCGATCGGCAGGGCGAACGCGAGCAACACGCCGGCGACCGGCCCGTCGACCGAGCGTGCGCCGCCGACCGCGTACGCGGCCAGGAGCAGCACTTCGTCCAGGAAGACCGCGACGTCGAGCGGTGACGGCCCGCCCTGTCCTGGTCCGCCCTGCGACGGACCGTCCGGTCGCGGGGGAGTGTCGGCGGGAGCGGGCTCTGGCGCTGAGGGACGACGCCCGGCCGGGTTCGGCTCGGGCGTCTCACCGTCGAGTCGGATCGCCAGGCCGACGGCGGGTCCCCCGTGGCGTCGAGGCCGTCCGAGCGCGAGGGTGAGTGCGAAGACGTCGAACTTGCGGCCGTACTTGCGGCGCAGGGCGCGCGTAGCCTCCCCTCGCAGCTGGGCGGGAAGGATCCCCGCTCGGCCCCGGCGCCACTCGCTCAGGGGGGTGCCGTCGAACTGGCAGGGAGCCAGCTCGATCTGGGGATTGTGCTCGATCCGGCGAACCTTCCACGAGCGGGCGGGGGTGTAGCCGAACCACCCGGACCCCACCGGCGCCAGCCAGATCGGCGTGATGGCGGCGGACCCGTCGGCCCGGAAGGTCTTGAGCGCGTAGAACTGATCAGCGCCGGGATCGGCGCGGAATCGGATCATCGCGGCCTCCTGTCGTGTGCACGCACCGTCGCCCCCACAGCCGCCGGCCCCCCGCTGGTGCCTGGACGAGAGCGGTGGTGGGTCCGGGCGAGTGTGGTGTCGGTGGCGAGGGTCAGCTCGAGGAAGCGGACGATCGTATCGCTCACGGCGGTGAATCGTAGGGAGTGGAACAGGTCGAAGGAGTGTTGGGCGCCCGGCAACTCGGCGTAGGTGACCGGCCGGCGGGAGACCGCCCGGAGCCGCTGGGCGAAGGCGCGGGCGTCCTCGCGCAGCACGAGCGTGTCGAGCGTGCCGTGGATGATCAGGAAGGGTGGGGCGTCGGGCGTGATGGCCTCGTGTGGGGACGCGGGTCCGGTGCCGGCTCCGCCCACGCCGCCGTAGTAGCCGTAGATGCCGATCACGCCGAGGACCTCCTCCCCGGACAGTGCGGCCGTCGAGGCCAGGTGCGCGCCGGAGGAGCCCCCCGCCAGGACGATCGCGTTCGGGTCGCCACCGTAGGCGCCGATATGGGCGCGGATCCAGGCGAGCGCGGCTCGGGTGTCGCCGAGCTGATCGGCATAGTCCACCCCGATGAGGCGATGGTCGAGGCTCACGCATACCCATCCGCGGGCGGCGAGGCGGTAGATGAGCGGCCGGGCCCCGATCATCTTGTTGCCGATGCGGAAGCCGCCCCCGTGGATGTAGACGAGCACCGGAGCGCTGCTCGGCCGGCGGCGACGTGAGAGGTAGACGTCCAGGCGGTTCCCGCGACGGGCCGGACCGTAGCGGCGATTGCGCACGCGACGCACGTCCGGGCGCCAGGAGATGAACGGCACGAGCAGCACGCGCCACCACACCGGTCGGGTGGCGCGCGGCCGCCCGGGCTCGCCGTAGGTGGCGAGGAGGGCCGCGGTCAGCGCCGGCCGCGCTGACCGGGTGCGAACGGCGAGCCACGCGAGTGCCGCGGCGTCCGCGGTCGTGAGCGCGGCGACCAGCCACCACAGCAGCCCGGAGGGTGCGGCGGTGAGCAGCTCCCAGGTTCCGGTCGCGAGCCACAGCCCGCCGAGGAACGGCTGCTCATTGATCAGGTACCCGAACGCGAACTGCAGGTTGAACGGCGAGCTGTGCCGGGGTCTCGGGGGGCGAATTGCCATGGCCGTGAACAGGGCCAGGACGAGTGACGTCTGGATCGCGCTGCCCATGCTTCTCCTCTCCGGTCGCGCCGCCACACGGCGGAACCTTGACCACTACGATCGTCGTATGCGACGGTAGGTTCGTCGTCACCGCGACGTCAAGGAGTTATCGCGTTCCCGCGACGAACGGGCCCGGCGTTCCAGATGCTGCCCGCCGCGTGGCCGACGAGAAGCTTCGTGTAGTAGATCGGGGCGAACCAGGGCGCACTGGCGGAAGGACCGAGGCTGCGATCGAGGGCGAGACCCGCGAGGCTCGCGCCGAGCGCGAGCGGGAGGCGGCGCCGTCGGGGTGAGAACGCAACGAGGGTGCTCGCGCCGAGCATGAACGTGAAGTGAGCAAGCGTCCACGTCAGCGCTGAGCCGGCCGAACGGCTCCGGGTGGCGGTATCGACGCCGGCGATGGTCGCCGCGTGGGCTATGTGCAGGGCGGCGAATGCGGCATGTGAACCGGGTCCCTGGCCGGGGCGTTCATACCAGCGAACGCACGCGCGGGTGTTGTTGACCCACGCGCCGCCCCACAGGTCCACGGCCGCGAGGCGGAGCGCCACGCGGTGACGCGGCGTGGCATCGTCGCCGAGCGCGCGGTCCCCGGCGACGGCGGCCGCCGCGACGGCCGTTACCGTTCCCCACCGCTCCACGCGAGTCTGTCCCGGGCCCACGAAGGAGTCCCATGCCCCCGCCAGTCCCGTCCGCGACGCCGGCGCTGCCGGTGCGCCCTCGTCGTGCGTACTCGATCGCATCGGATCCGCTCCATCTCCTCATCGGACCGTACGCCTCGCGCCGGCCTCACCGTCATCCTTCCGCCCGCCAGCCCGGCGAACATCGGCCACATGGCGGGTTCGACCGCGCGAGCGACCGCCTCGGCGGCCGGCGGAACGACCAGGCCTCACGGGCCGGAGCCGTCCCCGACGAATCAGCCATCTGGCCGACGACTCGCGGCCGGGCGGGGGGCAGGCTGGAGCCATCTGGGAGGAGGAGTCGTGCATCCAGAACTTCGGATGATGATCACCAGGGTCCGTGCCGACGAGCGCGCGCCGCGTGCGTCCATGGACCGGCCTCCCGCCGGGAGGGTCGATAGACACCTCGGCGCCGTCGCGCCCTCGCGGCGGGGTTCGCGCGCGGATCGGCGGGCGAGGGCGGCATGAACGCCGAGACCTGGGCGGCGCTTCCGTGCCGCGACCACGCCGAGGACCTGTGGTTCTCGCAGGATCCCGAGGTGATCGAGCGGGCCAAGGCGCTCTGCCTCGAGTGTCCGTTGCGGGCGTACTGCCTGATCGGGGCGGTGGAACGTCACGAGCCGTGGGGCGTCTGGGGTGGGCAGCTCTTCGAGGACGGCCGTATCGTGGCGCGCAAGCGGCCGCGCGGCCGCCCTCGGAAGGTCGACGCACTCACCTGAGCCGTCTCGGATGGCGGCGGCGGGTTTCAGGCGCGCGCGGCCGCGACTCCGGCCAGCCACGCTCCGAGCACCGCGCCGGCGTCGGCGGGCCGTCCGCGTGCGCCGTGGCCGATGAGGCGGTCGAAGAACAGGCCGTTCATGATCGCGATGAGGTCGATGGCCCGCTCCCGAGGCTCCGGCACGCCGAGGCCCTCGAGCAGCCGCTCCGCCTGGTCGAGGATGGTGCGGCGGATCGGGGAGTCCGTGGTCAGGAGTGCATGCAGTTCGGGATCGTCGAGGCAGTCGATCGACAGCGCCATGCGCGCGCGGGTGTCGACCCCGCGCGCGACCACCTCGTCGAAGGCCGCCACCAGTTGCGCCGTCGCCTCGCCCACAGTGCGCGGCGTCGGGGCGCCGGGCGGCACGAGATGGGCGATCGAGGCGACGCGACCGGCGACCATGAGCACGAGGTCGCGGCGGGTCCGGGCGTAGTTCGACGTCGTGCCGATCGGCAGGCCGAGCCGCCGGTCGATCCGCCGGTGGGTCAACGCGTGGCCGCCGCCCTCGGCGACCAGCTCCATCGCCGCCTGCGCGATATCCTCTCGCCTGCTCACTCGCCTCGACTCCTCTGCTTCCCGCCCGCCGCACCTGTCCACTACGATCATAGTGATGATTCGGTCGGACGGGGACACCCCCGGGTGCGCGACGGGGTGGCGCGAGCTGAGGTGTCCCCGGATTCGCGGCGGTGGCCCACTGTGGATCTCGATCACCACCGGCGTAGCCTCGTGACCATGGCCGCGTCGAGCCCGCCGCCCACGCTGCGCGGCCGCGGGGCGGAGATGAACCACCTCGGCCGGGCGCTCGAACGAGTGCTCACCGGGCAGTCGGTCCGCGTGCTCATCGAGGGCGAGGGGGGCATCGGAAAGTCCCGGCTACTCGCCGAGACGCTCACGCTGGCTCGGGCCCAGGGTTTCGAGGTCGTCACCGCCAAGGGCGACGAGGTGCAGCAGACCCGGCCCTTCGGCGTGATCGCCGACGCCCTCGGCTGCGTTCGCACCGCGACGGACACCCGTCGGCGCGACATCGCCGAACTGCTCACGACACACGAACACACCGAACGCGGCACCATCACGGTGAGCAGCGATCCGGGCCTGCAGTTCCGGGCCGTCGACGCGTTGAGCGATCTGGTCGAGGCCCTCGCCGTGGCTGGGCCGCTCGTGGTCGGCCTGGACGACCTGCACTGGGCGGATCCCTCGAGCCTGCTCACACTGGCCGCGATCGAGCGGGCCATCGAGGGGCTGCCCGTCCTGCTCATCGCCTGCTATCGCCCGTTCCCGCGGTCGAGGTCCCTCACCGAGGTGGTCGCGCGCCTCGGTGCCGCGGGCGCGGTCCGCCTGCGCCCCGGCCCGCTCGACGAATCGGACGTCGCGGGACTCGTCGCGGAGGTCGTCGGCGCCGATCCCGGCGGCGGTCTCGTGGCGCAGGCATCGGCGGCGGCGGGCAACCCGCTCTTCCTCATCGAGCTGCTCGATTCGATCATGCGCGAGGGTGGTCTCCACCGCAGCGACGGACGTGCCGACATCGGGGACCGGTCCCTTCCGGCGTCGCTGCGGCTGACGATCCTGCGCCGGCTGAGCGCGCTGCCGGAGGCGGCATTGCGGGCCCTACGGGCCGGCTCCCTCCTCGGGTCGAGCTTCTCCCCGGACGAACTCGCCGCCGTCGTCGGCGGCGGCCTCGCCGACCTCGCCCCGGCCCTGGAGACGGCACTGGACTCCGGGGTACTCGAAGAGGACGGCGATCACCTGCACTTCCGCCACGATCTGATCCGCGAGGCGGTCTACGCGGACATCCCGGCGAGCCTGCGACACGGGCTGCACCGCGACGCGGCGACCCGGCTGGCGGCGACCGGAGCGCCGGCCGCCCGGGTGGCCGAGCAGTTCACGCGGGGGGCCTTCCCGGGTGATCCGGAGGCGATCGACTGGCTGATCCGCGCGGCCCGAGGTGCGGCCTCGAGTGCGCCCGAGACGGCCGCCGCCCACCTCGCGCGCGCGGCCGAGTTGATGACGCCGGGCGACGGCCGGCTCGATCTGCTCCTGAGCGAGCGTGCCGATGCGCTCATGCTGGCGGGGAGCGTCGTCGAGGCCGTCACGTCCTGCCGATCGCTGCTCCGACGCCCCCATGACGCGCGCGCCGAGGACGCAGTGCGGCTCCGGCTCGGTGCCGCACTGCTCGTCAACGGCCGCCCGGGCGAGGCCCTGCGGGAGCTGGACGTCGTGGTCGGATCCGCGGACGCGAGCGCCGCCCAGCGAGCGAGTGCGTTGAGCGAGTCGGCGACGGCGCGCATGTGGCTGGCGGACTTCGATGGTGCGGACGACGCCGCCCGGCGCGCGTACGAGCTGGCCGAGGCGGCCGGGAGTCGCCGATTCGCGGCTGCGGCGCAGGCGACCAGGTCGGTGGTCGCGTGCATGCGCGGCCACATGGCCGGCGCGATGGAGCTGAACGACCAGGCGCTCGATCTGGCCGAGCGCAGCTACCGCCGCGACGGCCACGGCTATCCGGTCTACGCGACCCGCGGCTGGATCCTCGTCGAGCTGGATCAGCCCCAGCGCGCCCACCGGGTCCTCGATGAGGGCCGCTCCCTGAGCGAGGAGCTGGGCGTTCGCTGGCCCCTGGTCACCTACCAGTCGTACCTGGCCGTCGTCCGGTTCGCCGCGGGGGAGTGGGACGACGCCGCGGCCGAGCTGGAGGCGGGGATCGGCCTGGCCGAGGAGTCCGGAGTGACGTATGCACTCAAGCCCAGCTACAGCGCACTCGCCCTCATACGGCTGCACCGTGGTGATCTCGCCGGCGCTCGCAGCGCGGTGGACGCGGCCGAGACGATCGGCGACCGGGGGTCGAGGCTGTTCGACCACCGGGTCAGGTGGGCCCGCGCGCTCCTGCGGGAGGCGGAGGGCGACCCCGCGGGCGCGTACCGGATGCTCGCCGAGGGGTGGCGCGGGTGCCGCGCGGCGGGAATGGCGGTCGACTACGCCGTCATCGGCCCCGATCTCGTGCGTCTCGCCCGCGCCGCCGGGGACCTCGAGTCGGCCGAGGAGGTGACGCGGGTCGTGACCGCCGTCGCCACGGCGAACGACGTCGCCTCGATCAGCGGCGCCGCGCTCCGCTGCCGCGCGCTGCTGCGTGACGACGCCGACGCCGCGAACGGGGCGATCGATGCCTACGTCGGCGGGGCTCGTCGTCTCGAAGCCGCACTCGCCCGCGAGGAGGCCGCCGGGCTGGCCGCCGCGCAGGGCAGGCGCGACGACGCCCGAGCCCTGCTCCGGGAGGCGGCCGCCGTCTTCGAGGGGCTCGGGGCCACGAGGTGCGTCGTCCGGGTCGATGCGGCGCTGCGGCGGCTCGGGGTGCGGCGCGGGAGCCGCGGTCCGCGCCGGCGGCCCGACCGGGGTTGGGCAAGCCTGACCGAGACCGAGTCCCGGATCGCCGACCTCGTGGCCGAGGGGCTGACGAACCCGCAGATCGCGGGGCGGCTCTACGTCTCGCGGCGGACCGTGCAGACCCACGTCTCGCACGTCTTCACCAAGCTCGGCATCAGCTCGCGGGCCCAGCTCGCCACCCAGGTGACCCAGCACCGCAACGATGCGCTCGCGGGCATGTGAGGGCATCGTTCGGCCGGCGCGGTGGCGGCCCGTCCGGTCACCACTGCGATCGTAGTAGCGTACCGCTACGTCCGTAGTGAACACAGGGGCGGTTCTCTGGCTTTCGTCAGAGTGCAAAGCACCAGATCAGCACTCCGGCGCAGATCGCGAGCATCGTCGACGCGTTCAGGAACAGGTTTCGGCCGAAGTCTCGCGCGCGGACGTGCATGGCGATGGCGCCGATGAAGTAGGCCACCAGGCAAGCGCTCGTGAGGAGGCCGAGCCCTTCTATCCAGATTCCGGCCACGAGCCCACCGGTGGCGGCGAACTTGATGACCGGCATGATCCACCACAGGCGGCGTGGCCAGCCCACGTCGCGGAAGCAGTCGGCGATGAACTGGACGGGCTTCAAACAGAGTAAGCCGTCGAACAAACAGATGAGAGCGAGGGCGGCGACCGGCCAAACCGGGTCGGGTAGGAGAGTCATGCAGAAACCATACCATACCGTATGGTGTGGTATGGTTTCTGCATGAGTGCACGGGAAGAGTGGATCATGGCAGGCCTCGCAGCGCTGCGCGCGAACGGGATCGACGCGGTACGCATCGATCCCCTCGCAGAGGCGCTCGGCAAGACGAAGGGCTCGTTCCATCACCACTTCGCCGGTGTTGAGAAGTATCACCGAGCTCTGCTCGAGCGGTTCGAAGCAGATGCTGTGGGCGAGGTGCATCGACTGATCGAAGCAGTGGCCGATCTCGACCTGTCTCAGGCGCTGGCTCGAATTGCAGTAAGCATCCGATACGACGCCCGTATCGAGTCGGCGGTTCGCGGATGGGCGGCGACGAATACCGCCGCTCGGGAAGCGATGGCTCGCGTAGATGCCGCGAGGCTCGACGCGCTCACCAACCTTTGGGGGTCGGAATTCGGCGATCCCAAGCAAGCGCGCATCGCCGCACTGGTGCCACATCTGGTGATCGTCGGAGCATCCGTCGCACAGCCGACACCGAGCCGGGAGGACATGGCCGCGGTGTTCGCAGTGCTCTCCTCCCTGGTGCCCCACGTCGGCGCGGGAATGCCCGCCGAGACGCGCGATTGCGACCCCGGATAGGGTGGGGCAGGGTTCAAGCGGGCTCGGCCCTGTTCCAGAGCTGGTGGTTGAGCCCGCTCGTCGAGGCGATCGTCTCGACGGTGAACTGCTCCTCGATTCCACCCAGGCCTTCCCAGAGCGAGACGCCGCCGCCGAGGAGGATCGGCACGATCGCCAGGTGCATGAAGTCGACCAGACCCGCCTGCAGGAACTGCCGAACTGTCGAGGGCCCGCCGCCGATGCGCACGTCGCGGACTCCCGCCGCTTCCTGAGCTCGCCGCAGGACCTCGAGCGGTGACCCGCCCACGAAGTCGAACGTCGTGCCGTTGTCGAAGGCGATCGGGGCACGGGGATGGTGGGTCATCACGAACACCGGCGTCTCGAACGGCGGCTCCTCTCCCCACCAGCCGCGCCAGCCGTCGTCCGGCCAGGGGCCCGTCTGGGGTCCGAACTTGCGGCGTCCCATGATCTCCGCGCCGATGCCCTGGGCCCACATGCTCGTGAGTGCCCGATCCAGCGTGATGGGGGCGGACGCCCGGTCGATGCCGTGGATCACGCGCCCGTCGAACCAGTCGAATAGGCCGTGTGCCGCACCGATCGGGGCATCGAGGCTGACGAAGTCGCCGGCTGCATATCCGTCGAGCGAGACGAGTAGGTTGTGGACGCGGGTGCGGCTCATGGGAACTCCTCGGGCGATGGTGCCGGGCACGTGACGAGACCGTAGGCTCACCCGGCGCCGACCCGCAACCAGTTTTTGCCCGCGGCCCGCCTCAGTCGGCCGCGGGGGCGGGTGACGGGCCGGCGTGGCGCTCGGCCCGCGTCGCTCCGGAGACGCCGATCGCCCGGTGCACCAGGCGATCGTCCTCGAGCGCGTCGAGAAGCGCGATCGCGTAGTCGGCGCGGCGAAGGCGCCAGTCGCCACCCGTGGCATCGAGCTGCGAGTCTTTGTGCAACTGCCCGGTCGCGGGCCCGTCGGAGAGCATCGTCGCGCGCACGATGGTCCAGTCCAGGCCGCTGCCCTCGAGCATGCCCTCCGCTCGGGCCAGGTCGGCGTACGCGGAGCGGAACCGCAGCCAGACCATGGCCAGTACGGGTCGGGGGCGGGTGGCGACCACCGAGCGGCTGCTCGTCATGACCAGCCTGCGCACGCCCGCCGGGGGCATCGAACTCAGCAGCGTCCGCACGATCGAACTCGCGCCGACCGCCATGACGACGGCGTCCTGCCCGGCGAGTGCGGGTGCGAGCGCCCGCGGATCGGCGGCATCCCCGGAATAGTGCGCCCGCACCCCGGGGGTGCCGCGCAGGTCGTGGGGTGGGCGGGCGAGGGTGGTGACGGCGTGGCCGCGTCGTGCGGCCTCCGCGATGACGTGGCGCCCGGTCCGGCCGGCGGCGCCGATGACGAGGATCTTCATGACGGGTCTCCCTTGCGGAGTGGGTCTGCGTTCGTGGCTTCGGTCGATCGTGCGGGCACGGCTCGGGCGGCGATCGTCTCGATGAGGGGGCGCCTCTTGGTGTTGACGAACGCGGCGAATCGCCAGCGATCGTCGCTGCGCACCGCCACCCAGGTCTGCAGTTTGCGGCCGTGCCTTCCCGCGTGCCGGCCCGTGCGCCGGCCGCGGACGATGGCGCCCCAGCTGGTCACGACGGCGACGTCGTCGTGGATGAACTGCACATCCTCGATCCGGCCGACCAGGCGTGATCCCCGCATCGGCCCGGCGAACAGGGGGCGGTGCTGCTCGACGATCTCGGCACGGCCCCGATATCGGGCACCGAACCACACGACGTAGCTCGCATCGCGGGTGAAGCCGGCGCCATAGGCATCGGCGTCCTCTCCCCAGGCGGCCATCACCCGGTCGAAGGCCTCGTGGACTGCGAGGTGGTCCTCCTCGAGGGCGGTGGCGTCGTGGTCTGTGTTCATGTCGGGCTCCCTGACGACTGGCGATCGTGGACACGATCAATGTTCGTCTGGTGTCCGGCCGACTGTCAAGAACAATGTTCGTGCTGTAGTACGTTGGTCGTGTCCGTGCGTGAGGAGGAGCCGAGGTGGATGAGGGTCCGGGTGCATCCGGAAGTGATGAGCGGGCGGTTCCGACGCCGCCGTGGCGCACGCCGCCGCGGGCCGGGAGGCGCCGGATCACGCGGGAGGAGATCATCGACGCGGCGCTCGTGGTGCTCGAGCGTGACGGGGCGGACGCCCTGACGACCCGTGCGGTGGCCCAGCAGATGCGGACGGGGCCGGCGTCGCTGTACGCCCACGTCGCGGGAAAGGGCGAGTTGCTGGAACTTGTCGTCGACCGCGTGATCGGAGAGATGCCCGAGCCGCCGCAGGCACGGCCGCCGGTGTGGGCCGACCAGCTGCGGCAGATGTGCCGGGACACGAGGGCGGCCCTGCTGGTTCACCCCGGGATCGCGGCGGTCGCGCTCGGCACGCCTCCCGGCGGTCCGCACGCGTTGCACCGCACCGAGTGCCTGCTGGCGGTGCTCCGCGCCGGTGGCCTCCCCGATCGCGTGGCCGCGCTCGCGCTCGACCTGTTCTCCCAGTATGTGGTCGCATCCGCGTTCGAGGCCGACCTGCGGCGCCGGGCGTCCGGAGCGGGATCCGAGTGGCCGGCCGAACTGGAGCGCTACTTCTCCTCGTTGTCTCGCGACCGCTTTCCCCACACCGTTCAGCTCGCCGCCCAACTCACCAGGCCCGCGGAGGACGAACGGTTCGAGTTCGGTCTCGACGTGCTGATCGCCGGGCTCCACTCGCTCACGGACGTCCCCGGGCTCGGGGATCTCACTCCTGGGCCGGGTTGATGAAGTCCGATTCGTAGGCGGCGATCACGGCCTGGGGCCGGTCGCGGGCACCGAGTTTCGCGAGGAGGTTACCCGCATGAGTCTTGATCGTCTCCGGGCTCACCATGAACTCGGCCGCGATCTCGGCGTTCGACAGGCCGCGTGCCATCTCCGCGCCGTCGTCCGCCTCGGCCACCACGGCCAGGTCCGGCGCGGCGCCGATGGTCATGCGCAGACCCGTGCGGACGAGTTCCTCGTCGTCGACCAGCGCCACTCGGATGGTCATGGCGAGGTCCGCAGCGGTAGCCGGACCCACATACCCCACGACTCGTCCTGCGGCCCGGTGCTCACCTGACCGCGGAGCACGGTGACGCGCTCCCAGACGCCGGCGAGGCCGGCGAACTGGAGGTTGATGTTGGGCCCGGCGAAGCCGAGCGACCAACCGGCGGCGCCGTGGGTGGCGGCCTTGGCTGATGTGCTCGGGGCATCGGATCGACGGGTGGGTGCGTGTGTCGTGGATGCCGTGTCATCCAGGGTCGTGACCGGGCTTGCCGGGCGCCCCCTGGATGGGGCATCTCCCTCCCCGAGCCGGGGAGATCTACCCGGCGGGGAGCACGCGGGGAACCGAATCCTCCGTGCCCGGCTCGACCACGAGGAACTGGCCCATCATGCCTGCGTCCTCGTGCCGCAGGATGTGGCAGTGGTACATGTACGGGGCCGCCGGATCGGTGTAGTCGCGGAACTGGACGGCGACACGCACCACGGACTTGTCGGGCAGGTGCACCGTGTCCTTGCGGCCGGCCTCCCACGGCTCGGGCGGCTTCCCGTTGCGGTCCAGCACGGTGAAATCGCAGCCGTGGATGTGGAAGTTGTGCGAGTAGACCGTGTTCTCGACCTCCCAGATCTCCAACGCGCCGGCCGGTACGACCTCGTCGATGCGGGACATGTCCATCTCTTCGCCGTTGATGGAATCGTGGCCCTGCAGCTTGAATGTGCGAACCCTGGCACCCGCCGACGGGACGAGCGGGGCGGGTCCGGGCAGTTCGGCGGGCGGGGGAGTGCCCGGCTGCGCGTCGTCGCCGACGCGGATCTCCATGATCGACAGGTCGCCCTGATCGATGCGTTCGGATCCCGAGGTGGTGGTCATCCGCACCCGCTCACCGGGCTCGAAGGCGACGACGATCTCGGCGCGCTCGGCGGGCCCGAGCGCGAACCGCGACAGCCGTGCGGGCTTCGACATCAGCCCCTGGCCGGTGGCGATCAGGGTGAACTCGCGGTCGTCGGCGAAGCCGACGTTGTACAGGCGGGCGTTCGAACCGTTGAGGAGGCGGAACCGCACGATGGTCCGGGTCAGCTCGAGGTAGGCCCCCAGCGTGCCGTTGACGAGGACGTCGGTTCCCATCTGACCGAAGTTGGGCACCGTGTCGAAGGGCATCTCGCCGTCGTCCTCGATCGTTCGGTCCTGGAGGATGCATGGAATGTCGTCGATGCCGTAGTCGTGAGGCAGGTCGAGGGCATCGGTGTCGTCGTCGTCGATGATGATCATTCCCGCGACGCCGTTGAAGACCTGGCGAGCCGTCTCGCCGTCGGGGTGGGGGTGGTACCACAGGGTCGAGGCCCGGTTGTCGACCGTCCACGACGGCGACCAGGTGTGGCCGGGCTCGATCGGCTGGTGCGGGCCGCCGTCCATCCTCGCGGGAAGGAGCATGCCGTGCCAATGCATCGTCGTGACCTCGTCGACGCCGTTGGTCACGTGCATCGTCACCCGGTCCCTCGTGCGCAGGCGCAGGGTCGGGCCGAGGTAGGACCCGTTCACGCCCCAGGTCTGGGTCGTGGTGCCCGGCAGGATCTCAGTGCTGCCCCGCTGCACGGTCAGGGGGAACGTTCCGTCGTCCGGGTGGAGTTCGTCCGGTATCCGCACCGGGGTGCGCGGTGTCCACGGGCGTTCGGGCGCCGGTGGGCCGCCGCCCCCGGTGCACGAGGCCAGCGCGACGCCGGCGGCCCCGGCGCCGACGAGGGTGAGGAACGTGCGTCTGTCCACGCGCCGACCTTCTGATCGCCCGGGCCCATTGCCTTCTCCGGTGGCGTGTCGCATGCCGGCGACGCTAGTGCGCCCACATTATAGTGTCAATATGGAATTAGATGAGGGTCGCCCAGGTGCCGTGCATCGCGTCGAGGCGGGGATCCGCGCCCTGATCACCGGGGGAGTCCTGCATAACCACGAGGTCGCGGCGCGTGTCGGTCTGCACGTCCTCGACCTGCAGGTGCTCAACCTCCTCGCCGTGGCCGGTGGTCGGATGACACCGTCCGCGCTCGCGGCGGCGATGCACACCCCGCGGTCCTCGATCTCACGGATCGTTCGCCGGCTCGAGGCCGCCGGCTACGTGCACCGCACCGAGTCGCGTGACGACGGCCGGAGCGTCACGGTCCACGTCGATGCGGAGCGGCTCGTGGCCATCACGGGCGAGTACCGTCAACAGTCCGATGCTCTTCACCGCGCGTTGGCCGGCGTCGACGACGACGAGGTCGGGGTGATCGCCCGGTTCCTCGAGGGGCTCGTCGACCCCGATCGGCGCTCGGCGGCCGGCCGGCGGGATGGGCCGAGGGGTGAGGGGACCGGCTGAGCGCCGGACGCGCGTGCGTGGGCCTTAGCCCCAGGACGGCGCGGCGCCGGCGTATCTGGGCGGCAGGTGTGGCCATGTCAGGGGAACCCCATCGATCGAGCCCGGCGGGGAGATGCCGCTCCAGCCGTCACCGAATGGGACCCGATAGGCCGTCGCGTCCGCCGGCGCGGTCCCGGGGAGGTCATCGCGGGCCCCCTGGTCGAGCAGCCAGGCCGCGGTCCGCGCGAGGGAGAGGCGCACGTGCGATGCCCGCCCCGCTCTGGCCCGGTGTGCGAGCGCGATGAGCGTGCCCGCGGCGAGGAGGTAGCCGGTGGCGTGATCGAGGAGTTGGCACGGCAGCCGTCCCGGCCGGGCGCCGTCCGTGCTGCTCGCCCACCCGATGCCCGAGGCGACCTGGACGAGGCTGTCGAACCCGCGCCGTCCGGCCCACGGCCCGCTCGTTCCCCACGCCGAGAGGGTGACGACGATCGTGCCGGGATGTCGAGCCGCGAGCTGATCCGGGTCGAGCCCGAAGCGCCGGAGCGACCCGGGTCGATAGCCGGTGACCACGACATCGGCGCGGAGGAGAAGATCGTCGAGTGCTGCGAGCCCGCCGTCCGTGTCGAGGTCGAGTGCGGCGCTCGCCTTTCCGACGACGCCATCGACCGCGCTCAGCGGCAGTTCCGGGCGGCGAGGGTCATCGATGCGGAGCACGTCGGCCCCGAGTGCGCCCAGCATGCGCGTTCCGACCGGTCCGGCGATCACCCGGGTGAGATCCAGGACCCGGACTCCCGAGGCGGGCAGGCGGGCCGCGCCGGGCAGCGGCTTCGCCGCGCCGAGCGGCTCGACGGTGACGACGGATCCCGTGCCCGCGTGTCTGCCGGGGTCGCTCGCACGCCATTCGTCCGCGGTCCGCGCCGCGACGGCCAGCCCGCCCGCCGCGTATGCACCCGCCTCGACGTCGAGTGCAGACCGTTCGGAGATCGCTCGGCCGACGCACTCGACGACGCCCTCGTCGTCATCGCGATCGGGCACGCCCAGCGCCTCGAGGAGCGCTCGGCGATGCCACGGATAGTTCGCGTGCGTGCGCACCCACCCGTCCGCGGCCGGCCACAGGCGCGATAGGGGAGCGAAGCCGGCGAGGGGCCGCCCGGCAGGATCGCGCAGCCATGCCTCAGCGCGCACGGCCGCCGCGACGTGGGCGGTGGTCACGTCCATCGCCGGATAGCGCCCGGTGCGGGCGACCGCCAACTCCGCGCCCGCCGCCAGGCACGCCGCCACCGACGCGAGTGCACCATCGGTCACCGCCAGCGGCGACGCCAACCCCGGGGCCGGGCGCGGGCCCGAGATCTGCGGTAGCGCCGAAGCCGTCAGGCCGAGGTCGCGCACCAGTTCCCGTGCGGGTGCGAAATCCATCGCCTCATTATCGTCCGCCGGTGGGCCCGCAGGAATGGTGGACGAGGAGCCGCGGCTCCTCTGTGCCTCCTGTGCCTCCTGTAGGTCCTACGGCTTCTGTCGCTTCTATGGCTTGTGTGTGAGGACGGCGCGCGCGCCAGATGCGGCGTCCGGCCTCGCCGAGCGCGGTGACCGCGAGCATGAGCCCGAGCCCGAGGAGTAGGCCGCGGATGGGATCGTCACCGACCGTCGCGCCGGCGAGGTAGCCCAGGAGCGACCAGCCACCCGCCCAGAACACGGCTGCGGCGGCGTCGACGGCCGAGAACCGGCGGAGCGGATAGCCCACCGCGCCCATCGTGAGGGTCGTCGCGGTGCGCACCCCGGGCACGTATCGGGAGGCCAGCAGCACCTGCCCGCCCCGCCGCGCCAGGGTCCGATGAACCCAGTCGTATGCGGCGCGGCCTCGGCCGCCCGAGCGCAGACCTGTGCGCAGCCGCCCGATCGACCGGCGCCCGATGAGGTAGGCGACGTGGTCGCCGGCGAATGCGCCGACCGCCCCCGCCAGGATCACCAGCGCGAGCTGGCCATCCCCCGAGCTGGCGTAGACCGCGACGACGACGAGCGCCGTCTCGCCCGGGATGATCGGCAGGAACCCGTCGAGCGCGGCGAGTGCGAACAGCGCGGCGTAGACCCACGGTGACGAGACCACCTCGTGGACGAGACTCAGGATCGACTCGCTCACGAGATCGCCGCGATCGGGGGTCCGATGAGAAGGTGACGCGCCATGTGAATCAGCGTGGCGCGCCACGCCGGTGCGCTGCATCGGCCACCTGGCGGATCCTGTGGTCCACCCGGAGGGTGATGCCGAGTTCCGGGGTCATCCCGGCGGTGTGGGGCCGGCGCTCACCCGGCCAGGCGGGCGGCCCGGTGGTTCTGCGGGCTGAGGCCGTAGCGTCGCTTGTACGCCGAACTGAAGGTGAACGGACTGCCGTACCCGACGCGCCGCGCGACCGCCTGCACGGTGGCATCGGGTTCGAGCAGCAGATCCGCGGCCAGTGCCAGGCGCCAGCCGGTCAGGAACGCCATCGGGGGTTCACCGACCAACTCCGTGAATCGCCGCGCGAGCATCGCCCGAGCCACTCCGACCTGACCGGCCAGGGAGGACACCGTCCAGGGATGGGCCGGGTTGTTGTGCAGAAGCCGCAGGGCCGGCCCGGCCACCGGGTCCGTGCGTGCCCGGTACCACGCAGGAGCGCGCGCTTCCGGTCGCGTGAACCACGTGCGTAGCGCGGTCACGAGGACCAGGTCGAGCAGTCGGTCGAGCACTGCTCCCTGCCCCGGGTGAGCGTGCCCGACCTCCTCGGCGAGCAGCCGGACGTATGGGCAGTCCCAGTTCTCGCCTCGGAGAACGATCAGTCGTGGGAGCGCGTGCAGGAGTCGGCGGCTCACCTCGCCGTCGCCCGTATAGGTGCCGGTGAGCAGCACGACCGTGCCGGACGTGCTGTTCCCCCACGTGCGAACGCCGCGATTCATCGATTCGGAGACGTCGCCTCCGTCGACGCTCGTGCACGACTCACCGGGCCCGATGATCGCCTGTGGGGCGGTGCCGGGGGAATCGCCCACCGTGTAGTGGTCCGGGCCGCGCACGATCGCCGTATCGCCCGCGTCGATGGCGTGCGGGGCCGCATCGTCGAAGCAGATGCATCCGCTCCCGCGCACGACCGACAGGATCGTCAGCGGCGCCTCGTCGCGGATACGCAGCGCCCACGGCGGGTCCATCTGGGTACGGAGCAGGAACGCGCCCACCGCTCGTGGACCGGTGAGAAATCCGGCCAGGGCATCCATTCCGCCACTGTAGACGCCGGCGAATGCCGTCGAGCGTTTCGGACATGGTGCATCTCGTTGCCCACGGATTCACTGGAGCGCATGAGTACTACATTGATCATCGGTTCGGAACGGGAAAGACCGGCAGGAGGGTCGCGGCCCGGCTGCGCGGGCTCGGCGAGACGGTCAAGGTCGGCTCGCGCCGCGGCCCGATCCCATTCGACTGGGACGACGAGGCCGGCTGGTCCGCCGCCCTCGACGGCGCCGATTCGGCCTACATCACCTTCTATCCCGACATCTCGTTTCCGGGTGCATCGGAACGGATCGCCACCCTTGTTCGCGCCGCGCGCGCCGGGGGCGTGGGCCGGCTGGTGTTGCTCTCCGGGCGGGGTGAACCCGAGGCCGTTGCGGCCGAGGACGCCGTGCGCGAGAGCGGCGCCACCTGGACCGTGCTGCGGTCCGCCTGGTTCGCCCAGAACTTCAGCGAATACTTCCTCCTCGAGCCCGTGCTCGAGGGGCAGATCGCGCTCCCGGCCGGTGACGTCGCCGAGCCCTTCCTCGATCTGGACGACCTTGCGGACGTCGCCGCTGCGGCCCTGACGCGGGATGGGCACGCCGGCCGGACCTATGAACTGACCGGGCCGCGGCTCCTCACCTTCGCCGACGCCGCCGCGGAACTGACGCGGGCGACCGGACGGCGGATCGACTACCGGCCACTCACGCCCGACCAATACGCCCGTGCGGCGATCGGGGCGGGCGTGCCCGCGGAGGAGGTCGGGCCGTTGACGGACCTGTTCGGCCGCGTGCTGGACGGTCACAACGCGTACCTGACCGACGACGTCGAACGCGTGCTCGGGCGGGAGCCCCGCGATTTCGCGGACTATGCCCGTTCGTCGGCGGCATCCGGCGTGTGGAACCCCGCCGCGAGGGCGGGTGACATCCGATGATGGAGGGACTCACCCGGGCACTGACGGTCGCTGCTGCGATCGGCGCCGGCCTGGGCGCCGGCGTCTATCTCGCCTTCTCCACGTTCATCATGCCCGGTCTCCGGCCGTTGGCGCCCCCACAGGCGATCGCGGCCATGAACTCGATCAACAAGGCCGCCCCGGCCAGTCGGCTGCTCATGCTCGTGCTGTTCGGCGCCGGAGCGCTGTGCGTGCTCGTGCTGATCGCCGGGCTCCGCCACCTCGGCGATCCGGCGGCGTGGTGGCAGATCGCCGGTGCCGCACTCTACCTGGTCAGCGTCGCGATCCTGGTCGGCTACCACGTGCCGCACAACGACCGGCTCATGCAGATCGACCTGCAGGCGGTCGACGCCGGCGCCGTCTGGTCGCGCTTCTACACCGGCTGGATGGCCTGGAACCTTGCGCGGACACTGACGGCCGTGGCCGGTGCGGTCGGCCTGACGCTCGCACTGCGCGCGCACTGACGCGCACTGACACGCACTGACACACCGGCGCCGCGGACCTCAGCCGCGCGGGCATCGGTCGCCGATGTCGGCGACTCCCTGCTCCCGGGCCCAGTCCCGCATCTGATCGTTGAACGACTCGTCGACGTTCTCCGGGGGCCGGGCCGCGGTGGCTTGTTTCCGGGACCGACGAGGCGAGTCCGCGCAGCTCGATCAAACGATGGCACGACGTGGGATGCCGTGCCATGTCAGCGAGCGCCGGGCGCACGTGCGGACCTCTCGGGTGCGTCGGGCGCGTGACGTCCTGCGGCGGGGCCGGTCGCCGGCAACATCGGGCGGCATGTGTCGCCGACGCCGTCATCTGGCGGATGTCTTGGCGATTCGGGGAGTTCAGTATTGACGACGTCGCCCGGCGGAACCGGGCCGCGGTGACGTCGGAGACAGCAGGAGACAGCAGGAATCAGGAGGCCACGGCATGGCAGAGTCATCGAGCACGACAGCGGTGCCGACGCGGTGGGTGCCGCACGTCCCGCCGGCCGGGGCGCCGGCGTCCCCGCCGACGGGCCCCGTTCGGCCGCGGCCGGGGCTGGTCCTGGCCGCGGCGTGCGTGTGCCAGCTGCTCGTCGTGCTGGACATCAGCGTCGTCAACGTCGCGCTTCCGAGTATCGGCGACGCGCTCGGCTTCGCCTCCAGTTCGCTGTCGTGGGTGATCAACGCCTACACGCTCACGTTCGGCGGTCTCCTGCTCCTGGGCGGCCGGCTCGCGGACCTGATCGGCCACCGGCGCACGATGCTCGCGGCGCTGGCGTTGTTCGGCACGGTCTCGCTGCTCGGCGGGCTGGCGACCGGGCCCGGTCAGCTGATCGCCGCCCGTGCCGCCCAGGGAGTCGCCGCCGCCGTGCTGTCGCCGGTCTCCCTCACGGTGCTCATGGTGGCCTTCCCCGATGCACACGGCCGGCGGCGGGCCCTGGCGGCCTGGGGCGTGGTCGCGACCGGCGGCGGGGCGCTCGGAGTGCTGCTCAGCGGCGTGCTCACGCAATACCTCAGCTGGCGGTGGGTGCTCTTCATCAACGTCCCGATCGTCCTTGCGGCCGCCGGCCTCGCCCTGACCGCGATCCGCGGCCACGGCGCACGGGCGCACGCGCAACTGGACGTCCTGGGCGCGTTGCTCGCGACCGCGACGACGACGCTGCTCGTCTACGGCTGCGTGCACGCCTCCGAGAGCACGTGGTCCGATCCCGTGACCCTCGCGGTGTTCCTGCTCGCCGCTCTGTGCGGCGCCGGATTCGTCCTCCGTGAGACACGCGCGGCCACCCCGCTGGTGCGCCTGTCGGTGTTGCGAGTCCGCCGGGTCTGGCTCGCGGTCGTCGTGCTCGCGTTCATCGGGGCGGCCATGATCTCGGGGTTCTACTTCGGGTCGTTGAGCCTGCAGCAGGTCCTCGGCTACGACCCCGTGATCACGGGATTGGCCTTCCTGCCGTTCTTCGCATGCATGGCGATCGCCACGTCGGCCGGCCCGAGGCTGCTCGAGCGGTACGGCACCCGCCTCGTGCTCACCGCCGGACTCGTCGTGGCCGCGGCGGGGATGGCGGCGTTCGGGCGACTCGGCCCCGGATCGGGATACCTCACCTTTCTGATCGCCACCGTTCCCGCGTCGATCGGGCTGGGACTGTCGCTCGCGCCGACCCTGACCATGGGCACCGCCGGGGTCGAGCGCGACGACGCCGGCATGGTGAGCGGACTGCTCAACACGAGCCGTCAGGTCGGCGGAAGTCTCGCCCTGGCCGCACTGGCAACCGTCGTCGCTGCGGTCGCCGGTCCGAACGCCGGGGGAGTGGAGGCGGCCACCGGCTACCGGGCTGCGTTCGTGCTCACCGGAGCGCTGCTGTTCACGGCGGCCCTCATCGTGCTCACATGCGTGCCTCGGCGCGCCCCTGATCGACAGCAGGCGGGCGAGCGGTGACGCGCGAGTGACAAGGCCTGCCACGTCGGAACCGGCGCGGCCCACACAGGTGCCAGGCGGCGTGATCGAGACGATACTGGAGGTCGGCGCTGTGAAAGGAGCGACCATGACCGACAAGATCCTCATCATCACCGGCGACGCCGCCGAGACCCTCGAGGTGTATTACCCGTACTACCGGTTGCAGGAGGCGGGGTACGAGGTCCACATCGGCGCACCCGAGAAGCGAACCCTCCAGTTCGTCGTGCACGATTTCGTCGACGGGTTCGACACCTACACCGAGAAGCCGGGGCACACCTGCCAGGCCGACGTCGCGCTCAGGGACGTCGACCCCGCGGACTACGTGGCCGTGGTCGTGCCGGGCGGGCGGGCGCCCGAGTACCTTCGCAACAACCCGGAGGCGCAGCGGATCGTCCGGCACGTCTTCGAGCGGAACATCCCTGTGGCCGCGACCTGCCACGGCCCGCTGCTGCTGGCCGCCTCGGGAGTGCTCGACGGGCGCACCTCCGCGGCGTACCCGGAACTGGCAGTCGACGTGACGACCGCCGGCGGAGTGTTCGAGGACGGCGGCGGCGTGGTCGACGGCAACCTCGTGACCTCGCGTGCCTGGCCCGACAACGGCACCTGGATGAAGGCCTTCCTGCAGGTGCTGGAGAAGGCGCGGGTCTCGGCCTGAGGACCGGACGCCGTTCGACACTCGAACGCGAGAGTCTGTGCGGGTACACGCCGCTCACCTGCGCAGAACCTCGCGTTCGGCCGGTTGGTGGGACGTACTGGGCCGCTGGAGGCTCGTCTGGTCGACGTGCGCGCGAGCGGACGCCGGCGCATCTACACCGCCCGGCTGGACGGCCTGGACTCGTTGAGGCGCGAGCTCGACAACTTCTGGCGCCAGGCACTGGACAACCTCAAGCGTGTCGCCGAGGACGAGTATCACCGGAATGGGGAGCGATCATGAGCACGACCGGCCGGGCCACGTCCCTGCAGTTCGAGATCATCATCCACGTGCCGCAGCGCCGCGCCTTCGAGGTGTTCACCGAGGAGTTCGACCGGATCAAACCCCGCTCGTACAACCTCCTCGACGTCGACATCGCCGAGACCGTGCTCGAGGGCCGGGTCGGCGGGTCCATCCACGATCGCGGCATCGACGGCAGCGTCTGCCGGTGGGCCCGCGTGCTCGCCTTTGAACCGCCCGAGCGGCTCGTGTTCAGCTGGGACATCGACAGCCGGTGGCGCCCCGAACACGGTCCGGCCCGCACCAGTGAGGTGGAGGTGCGCTTCACCAAGCTGGATGCCGACACCACGCGGGTCGAACTGCACCATCGCCACCTCGACCGGCATGGCGACGGCTGGTCGGGCTACGGCGCGGATCTGGAGGCCGAGGCGGGCTGGCCCACCTTCCTCGAGCGCTACCGCGTGCTGGCGGTGGCATCGTGAGCGCCCGCACGACCGCTCGGCCCGACCTGCGGTGCCTCGCGTTCGCCGAGCGCACCGACTTGGCGGAGCTCCTCGACACCCTCACGCCCGAGGAGTGGGCGGCGCCGTCGCTGTGCCGGGGCTGGTCGGTCCACGATGTGGTCGCCCACGTGGTCAGCTACGAGGAGCTCGGGCCGGCGGGGATCATCGCGCGCCGGTTCAAGGGCCGGCGCCGCGGCGGACCGAACGAGGTGGGGCGCGCCGAGTACGCGCGGCGATCCCCCGTCGAATTGTCGGCGTTCCTGCGCGCGCACCTGGTGCCGACCGGTCTGACCTCGTGGTTCGGCGGCGCCATCGGGCTCACCGACGGGCTGATCCATCACCAGGACATCCGCCGTGCCCTCGACCGCCCCCGGACCGTGCCTCCCGAGCGCCTCCGGCCCGCCCTGGAATTCGCGCTCCGATCGCCTAAGCTGCCCAGCCGCAGGGATGCGGCCGGCCTTCACCTGGTCGCCGACGACCTGGACTGGGAGCACGGATCCGGGCCCGACGTCGCCGGTCCGGCCGAGGCGCTGCTCATGGCCATCGCCGGACGACCCGACGCGCTCACCGATCTGCGTGGGCCCGGGGCGCCGGTCTTCGCCGAACGGATCAACGCCCGGCAGCGGACCTGACCTGCTCGATAGGCTCGCTCACCTCACCGTCCAGGGCCGGCCCGTGACCGGGTGCACCCAGGGGGCGGTCACCGCGACCGCGCCGAGGCCGGGCGCCTTGAACACGCCGCCGACCTGGCGCCCGCCGTGGCCGGCGGCTGACCGACGCGGGAGAGGCCGAGCGGGACGAATCGGGCGAGCGGGTCGGCCGGATCCGTGAACGGGCCTCGGCCGTGCTGCCCGCCCGCGACTACGCCACTCTCATCGAGTTGCTGGAGCGCCTGGTGTCGGCGATGCGAGAGGCCGAGCCGCCGGGCCCTGGTCGCAGTCCTGCCTTGCGCGGTGGCCGATATGATCGTCCCAGCCGATCGAGGAGTCAGCCCTGTACGCCCTGCATGCGTTCTGGTCACCCGAGCGCGGCCTGTGCCTGTGGGGCGAGGACAGCGCCCGCGCCGTCAAGAGCACCAGTCAGGCGCGCCGCAGCGCCCGGACGCACCCGTTCGCGGCCGATGCGGCCGTGCTCGCGGAGGCACTCGGTCTCACAGCGACGACAACCGGCGGCGGCACGGACACCGCCACGCTGGCGCTTCCCTCACTCCTCACCGCCCCGCTCGACTCGCCCGACGTGGTGCGCGTGCGGCCGCGGCCGGCGCCGCGCACGGAGCCGGCCCTGACCGCCTGGACCGTGCCGATCCTCATCCTCGATCCGGTGGCCGCGCTCGCGTTCCTCGACCTGGACGTCGACGACCCGTTCGACGACGTCCGTCTCGGGGAGTCGGTGTGGCACCTGGCCGAGGTCGCGGCCCTCGCCCGGGACCTGGCCGAACGCGGCCGTGTGCTTCCCACCGTCTCGCTCATGGACGACGCCCGCGGCCTCGCGTGGTGGCGTCCCGTCGAGCAGGGCCCGGATGCGCGCACCGTGGCCGGCCTGGTCTCGACGCTCCCGCCGGTGGGCCGGGCCGTCGTGGCCGACCCCGCCGACCTGACGGGTCGGCATCCGGCCACGCTCGTCGAGTCCGCCCTGGACCAACTCACCGACGCGGCCGTGCGGGCGCGGCTGGAGGTCACGGGAACCCCGGGGCTCGCGGGCGTGCCTCGCCGGCGCGGACGGCTCCCGAAGACGATTCCCGCAGCCGAGGCCTGGCTCGATGCCCTCGGCACCGCCGACGGCGAGTTCACGGCCGAGGCGGGCGATCTGGAGCGGCTCGCGGCATCGCTCGCGGCCTGGGACGAGTTCGGGGCCGGGGCACCGGGCCGGGCCCGGGCGACGTTCCGGCTCGTGTCGCTCGACGACCTCGAGGACGACCTCGATGGTCTGGATGGCCTCGATGGTCTGGGCGGCCTCGACGACGACGATGACGACGACGGCCTCGAGCGATCCGCCGCCGGGGTTCGCCCCGCAGGCGGCGCCCCGGGCGCCCGCTGGCGGCTGCAATTCTGGCTCCAGTCGGCCGAGGACCCGACCCTCATGGTGCCGGCCTCGCAGGTCTGGGACGGGGGCGAGGGCCTGGCCCGCTGGCTCGACCGGCCCGACGAACTCCTGTTGGCCGAACTGGGCCGGGCCGCCACCGTCTACCCCGACCTGGCCGCGGCGCTGCGCCGCGCCCGCCCCGTCGCGCTCGACCTGGACGCGACCGGCGCCCACGACTTCCTCGCCCACCGCGCCGACCTGCTCGACCAGGCCGGCTTCGGGGTGCTCCTGCCGTCCTGGTGGCAGCAGCGCAGGCGGCTCGGACTCAAAGCGACGGCCGCACCCCAGGTCGAGGGCGGCGTGAGCGCGGGCATGCTCACCGCCGAGAGCCTCGTCGACTTCGACTGGCGCCTCGCGCTCGGCGAGGAGACCCTGAGCGAGGAGGAACTCGCGGCACTGGCGGCCGCGAAGGAACCGCTCGTGCGCCTGCGCGGCCAATGGGTCGCCGTCGATGCCGAGCAGATCCGCCTCGGGCTGGAGTTCATCGCCCGCCGGCGCGAGGCCGGCCCGCAGCACTCCGTCGCCCAGATCCTCGCCCTGGCCGCGAGCCACCACGACGCCGAGGCACCGCTGCCGGTCACCGCCGTCCACGCCTCCGGCCTCCTCGGCGATCTGCTCGAGGGGACGGCCGATACGGCGCTGGCCCCCGTCTGCCCGCCCCCGGGACTCCACGCCGAACTGCGCCCGTACCAGGAGCGGGGGCTGGCCTGGTTGAGCTTCCTCGACGGCCTCGGCCTGGGCGCGTGCCTGGCCGACGACATGGGCCTGGGCAAGACCATCCAGCTGCTCGCCCTCGAGCTGCACGCCCGCGCCCAGCGCCCCGAGTCGGGGCCCACGCTGCTCCTGTGCCCCATGTCGCTCATCGGAAACTGGCAGCGCGAGGCCGCCCGGTTCGCCCCCGGACTCACCCTCTACGCCCACCACGGCCCGACCAGGCCACGCGGGAAGGCGCTGGCGCAGCGGCTGGCGAGCTGCGACGTCGTCCTCACGACCTATCACACGGCCACCCGCGATATCGACGATCTCGCCACCCACGACTGGGGCCGGCTCGTGCTCGACGAGGCCCAGGCCGTCAAGAACCACCTCACGCGCGCGGGCAAGGCCGTGCGGCGGCTCGACGCGCGTCACCGCGTGGCGCTCACGGGCACGCCGATGGAGAACAAGCTCGCCGAGCTGTGGTCGATCATGGATCTGCTCAATCCGGGCATCCTCGGCTCGATCGAGCAGTTCCGAACCCGCTTCGCCAAACCGATCGAGCGGCAGGGCCTGACCGAGCCGGCCGCCCGGCTGCGGCAGGTGACCCGCCCCTATATCCTGCGCCGGCTCAAGACCGATCCGCAGATCGCCCCGGACCTGCCCGAGAAGATCGAGATCAAGCAGTACTGCAACCTCACCCGCGAGCAGGCCTCCCTCTACCAGAGCGTCGTGGCCGAGATGATGCCCAAGATCGAGGCCGCCGACGGCATCGCCCGCCGCGGCAATGTGCTGGCGACGATGACCAAGCTCAAGCAGGTGTGCAACCATCCGGCCCAGCTGCTGCACGACGGCTCCCCGGTCGCGAAGCGCTCCGGGAAGGTCGCCCGCCTGCACGAGATCCTCGCCGAGATCATCGGCGCGGGGGAGAAGGCGCTGCTGTTCACCCAGTACACCGAATTCGCAGACATGCTGCTGCCGCACCTGGCCGCGGCCTACGGCTCCCCGGGCGCGGGTGGCTCCGGGGTGCTCTACCTGCACGGCGGCACGCCGAGATTCCGGCGCGATGAGCTGGTCCAGCGGTTCCAGGACCCGGGTGGCCCCGGGATCTTCCTCCTCTCCCTCAAGGCGGGCGGCACCGGCCTCAACCTGACGGCGGCGAGCCACGTGCTGCACCTGGATCGCTGGTGGAACCCGGCGGTGGAGAACCAGGCGACCGACCGGGCCTTCAGGATCGGGCAGCGGCGCAACGTGCAGGTGCGCAAGTTCATCTGTGCCGGCACCCTGGAGGAGCGGATCGACGAGATGATCGAACGCAAGCGGGAACTGGCCGACCTGGTGGTCGGTGGCGGGGAGTCCTGGATCTCCGACCTGTCCACCGAGGAGCTGCGGCGCGTGTTCACCCTGTCCGAGGAGGCGATCGGTGAATAGCTGGTACCCACCCTCGCGGCCCCGCCCCGCCGACGGCATCAAGGCCCGCAGCACCCGCGGCGCCATCGCCCGAACCTGGTGGTCGGAGCGCTTCATCGACGTGCTCGAGTCCCTCGGGGTGGGCGGGCGGCTCGCGCGCGGGCGCACCTACGCCCGCAAGGGGCAGGTGCTCGACCTCGACATCGCCCCCGGGTCCGTGACCGCGACCGTGCAGGGCAGCCGCGCCCGGCCGTACCGGGTGCGCATCGGGCTGACGCCCTTCGACAAGGCACAATGGGCGGGCGTGGTCGACCGCCTCGCGGGCGATGCCTGGTTCACGGCGAAGCTGCTCGCCGGCGAGATGCCCCCCGATATCGAGGAGGTGTTCGCCGCGGCGGAACTCCCGCTGTTCCCCGCGAACGCGCGCGACCTGTCGATGGACTGCTCCTGCCCGGACGTCGCCGTGCCGTGCAAGCACCTGGCGGCCACGTTCTACCTGCTCGCCGAGGCCTTCGACACCGACCCGTTCCTCGTGCTCGCCTGGCGCGGCCGCGACCGCGAGGAACTGCTCGCGGCGCTGAGCTGCGCGCGTGGGGGCGCGGTGGCCGCCGACCGTATCGAGCGTGGTGACGACGCAGCGCCCCTCGCCGCGTGCCTCGCCTCGTTCTACTCTTCCGGTGGCCGGGTGGCGCCCGGCTCGGTGGCCGCGGCTCCGGCCGAGGCGCTCCTCGACCAGCTTCCGCAGGTGGGGATCTCGGTGCGGAACGTGCCGATCGTCGACGCGCTGCGCCCGCTCTACCGGGCGCTGGGGGACGAGGAGCCGCCGCCCGGGTAGGCGTTCAGGGTTCGTCCGCCCGGCCACCTGCCGCGGCGCACATCAGGGCAGAGCAGGTCACATCAGGGCGCATCGGCGCGCAGACGCTACAGCCACGTCTCGATCACGGCCACATGCCCGGGCGCGCCGGCGAATTTTCGATCATCGGTGAGCAACGGCACCCCGAGCGATTCGGCCAGGATCACGTAGAACGCGTCGTAGGCGGTGTAGTTGTCCCGCAGCGCCAGTGCGCGCCGCTGAAAGGGCTGCATCGGGTATCGCGTCAACGGCAGATCCGCGAAGTCGTCGAGCATCAGTTCGGCGCGCTCGACGGTGATCCGGATCGAGGGCTTGGAGGTGAGCAGCAGTCCGCGGATCGCCGACACCACCTCGGCATCGATGAGCGCCGGCGCGTGGACCCGCTTCTCACGGCCGAGGCGTTCCCGCAGCCCGGAATCCCCTTGCCGGTTCTGCAGGAGTCGAACGATGATCGAGGCATCGACGACGGTCATGTCAGTGCCGGCCGTCCTCGATGAACGAGCGGATCTCCTCGGTGCCGACCTCGATCCGCTCGCGGGAGGCGATCCGCGCCAGTATCTCCGCCATCACAGGCTGTGAGGCATCGTCGTGGATCAGTTCGCGAAGGTAACTGGACAGGGACATGTTCCGGGCCTTCGCACGTGCGCGCAGAATCTGCGCGTCCTCGGACGCGACATCCCGGACTTGCACGATCTCGGTGCTCATGCGCCCAACCTACCGCGATTGCATGAATTATGCATGATTGGTCGACCGCAGCGTTCATGGTCTCCTCACCGCTCGGGTGCGGCACCCCTATGGGTGCGCCGCCTGCCAGCCATCGCTCACCCCGTCCCGGTGGTCCGCGCCGGTCACGTGCCGCAGGAAGGCCACGAGCCGGATCATCGTCGTGCGCGCATCGGGGTTACTCAGGTCGAACTCGAACACGTGCCCGGAGGGGGAGTCCTCGTCGAGGACCACCTCGTCGACCTGCACACCGGCCGCGCGCAGGCGCCGCGCGAGGTCTCGTGATTGCGGGCCGAGCGGGTCCCGCGGGGCGGAGCTGATGAACGAGGGCGGGAACGATCGGGTCACGTGGTCGACGATCGTGGCCTGCTCGAACCGGGGATCGGATGGGAATCGACGCGTGCCGGTGTAGGCCCACACGATCGTGCGCACGTACCAGGCGTAGAGCCCGTACACCGCGCGGATCGCGTAGGAGGCCCGCATGTCGTAGGTGCCGCTGGCCAGCACCGCGCCGCGCAGCCGGCCCGGGTCGACGACCCTCGGCAGGCCGGTCCAGGCGGCGTAGTCCGCATCGGTCGATGCGAGGACGCTCTGGGCGAGCATGTGCGCCCCGGCGGAGTCGGCCCCGAGCACGAGCCGGCCGGGGTCGACACCGAGGTCGGCCGCGTGCTCCACGACGTAGCGCACCGCCCGGCGCAGCTGATGGATCTGGGCCGGGTAGACGGCCTCCGGGGCCGTGGTGTATTCGAGGCCGATCACGGTGAAGCCGTGGGAGGAGAGCACCTCGAGGTAGGGACGCCGGCGCTCCTTGCGGCCCTGCACGAACCCGCCGCCGTGCACCCACAGGACCGTGGGCAGCGGCCCGGCGCCCCGCGGCCGGTAGACGTCGAAGCGACAGGCGGGCTCGGCCGGGTCGTAGACGAGATCGAGCCGGGCATCGATGTCGTCCGGCACGTACGGAGTCGTGGTGGCGACCGGGTCCGCCTCGTTCTCGCTGATGAGGCGCAGCATCCACACCCGCGGCCACGGGGACAACTCGTAGGTCAGCGCCGCCGCGGCACTGAGTGCGGCGGCCACGATGCCGCCGTACAACCACATGCGATGCAGAACTCGACTCGACGGTTCACTGCCCACGGCGCGCCGCCGGTGTTCTTCACGTTCCATTGCCACGCTCCAGCACGACCGAGTCCCGATTCCATCGTGCCCCCGCCGGTGCCCGGGGCCAAGGTCCCCGCGGGCTCGGACCGGTGTATTCGCCGGTCGGCTCAGCCCCGCAGCGAGGCCTCGATCTCGGCCGCGGTGGGGGAGGTGGCCGGGCCGCGCCGGGTGACGGCGAGGGCCGCCGCGTGGTTCGCGCGCTCGACGGCCTCGCCCAGCCCCGCGCCGGCGGCCAGGGCGGCGCACAGCACGCCGCAGTGCGCATCCCCGGCGCCGTTCGTGTCGATCGCCGTCACCGCCGGGGCCGGCAGGTGACGCGCCGCCTCCGCGCCGGCCAGGATCGCGCCGTGCGCACCGCAGCGCAGCACGACGGCGCAGCCCAGCTCCTGCGCCAGGTCGCCCGCGAGCGACTCCCGGCCCGCGCCGGCATCCAGGCCGATCCGCCGCGCGAGCAGCCGGGCCTCGCGTTCGTTCGTGCTCCACACGTGCGCCGCCGCCATGAGCCCGGCCAGGGGCGCTCCCTCCACCTCGCCGACGAGCGGACCCGGGTCGACCACGACCCGTGCGCCGGCCGGCAGGCCGGGCAACCAGCCGAGCAGCACCTCCCGGTGCGGGCTGGGAACGAGCGAATACCCCGAGACGTAGACGACGTCGCGCCCGCCCACGCGAGCGGCGTCGAAGTCCGCCCGCCGGGCGAGCCCCTCCGCGCCGAGCGTGGAGACGAAGGTGCGCTCGGCGTCGTCCTCGATGAACGCGATCGAGAAACCCGAGTCCTCCGGCTCCGGCGCGGCGAGGACCTCGATGCCCTCCGCGCGCAGGGCCGAGCGCACGATGTCGCCGAACGGTCCGGTGCCGTGCCCGCCGAGGTAGACGACCCGGGCGCCGTCCCGGGCGGCCGCGGCCATGACGTTGAAGCCGCCGCCGGCGAGCAGGTCGGCCGAGCGGGCGAAGAGGTCGCCGCCGCGCTCGGGCAGGTGCGGCACGGTGAGCACGAGGTCGACGAGCGCCTGCCCGGCGTGCAGCACCCGCCCCGGGCCGGCGGGACCCATAGGGCCGATCACCGGGCCGATCACCGGGACGTTCACCGGGCCGCTCACCGGGCCGCTCACCGGGACGCGGCCCGTAGCTCGAGCAACGCGTCGACCCGGCGCTCCAGCCCCAGGTCGTTCACGGCCTCGACCCTCGCCCGCACGTCGGTGGGGAAGGCGCCCGCCCCGGCGCAGGCCCCGAGGACCGCGCCGGCGATCGCGGCGATCGTGTCGGTGTCCCCGCCCACGGCCGCGGCCAGGCACAGCCCCTCGAACGGGCGCCGGGCGTACCGCTCGACGATGAGCAGCGCGGCCACGACCGACTCCTGGGAGTGCACCGACGTGCCCACGACCTCATCGAGGAAACTCGCGAAGTCGCCGGTCTCGCGGGCCGGCCCGCGCAGCGCCTCGAACCGGGCCGCGACGTGCCCGCCGGCCTCCCAATGCCCGAGCCGTGCACCCGCGCGGGCCGCCGCCACGGCGAGCTCGAGCGCGCGGGCCGCCGGGGCGCCGTCCACACCCGCGCTCACGGCGGCGGCCACGGCCGCGGCCGCCGACAGCCCCAACCCGGTGTTGTGGGTGACGCGGCTCGCCGACACGACCGCCTCGAGCAGCCCGGCGGATCCGGGCAGACCGGCGGGTGAGGCGATGCCGACGGGGGTGATGCGCATGGCGGCACCGTTCGTCGTCCCGAAGCGACCCGCCTCGGCCACGTCGGTGCCGGCGGCGATCGCGGCGAGGGCGGCCTTGGTCGAGGGCCCGAGCAGGTCGAGGGAGCCGCGGGCGATCATCCGCTCCTCCCAGGCCCGCAGCGCGCCGGCGAAGGCGCGGGCGTCGATTCGCCCCCGGCCCGAGATGAGCAGGTCGGCCACGAGGAGGGCCTGCTCGGTGTCGTCGGTGACCGACCCGGCCGGCATTCCCGGGGCGATCGGCTGATCGGCGGGGGCGTCGCACAGCCCGGTGATCACCCCGAAGCGCTCGGCGATCTCGGCCCGGGAGAAGGACTGGGTGGGCATGCCCAGGGCGTCGCCGATCGCGAGCCCGAGCAGCGCCCCGAGGGCCCGGTCGCGGATGCTCATCGCGGCAGCGCGGCCAGGCCGTGCTCCTGCCGCCGGATGCGGGCGCGCCGGGCGATCACCGAGACGACGAAGGAGAGCACGAGCGCCACGAGCACCCCGAGGTTCGCGCCCGCCCAGGCACCCTCGCGCCCGCCCACGATCCCGAGCAGATAGCCCTGCCAGTTGTTCCACGACGCCTCGGCGGCGAAGCCGTTGGCCACGAGGCCCCAGCCGATGACCGAGGCGATGACCATCGTGGCGATGGCGGTCCAGTCGACGGCGCGGTAGCGGCCGGCGGAGGTGAACAGGGCCGCCTCGTCGTAGACCGTGCGGCGGGTGAGGATGTCGGCGATGAGGATCCCGGCCCAGGCCGCCATCGGCACGCCGAGGGTGATGAGGAAGCTCTGGAACGGCCCGATGAACGTGCCCGCGAAGAACACGACCCAGATCGTGCCGGCGGTGAGGATGACCCCGTCGATCGCGGCGGCGGCCGGGCGCGGGATGCGGATGCCGAGGCTGAGCAGCGTGAGGCCGGAGGAGTAGATGCCCAGGATCGCCCCGGAGACCTGCGTGAGCACGGCCACGATCCAGAACGGCACGAGCGCCCACAGCGGCAGGATCGTGATGAGGGCCCCGATCGGGTCGTCGCCGATCGCCGTGGCCAGGTCGGCGTTCGACTCGGCCAGCAGCAGCCCGAACACCACGAGCACGACGGGCGCGATCGAGGCGCCGAACGTGTTCCAGGCGACGATCGTGCGGTCGGGGGTGGAGCGCTTCTGGTAGCGGGTCCAGTCGGCGGCGATGTTGATCCAGCCGAGCCCGAACCCGGTGAGCACCATGACGAGCGCGCCGAGCATCTGCTGCGCCGAGCCGTCCGGGGTGGAGCCGATCTGGTCCCAGTTGATCTTCCCCGCCGTGAGCACCATGAACAGCACGGTCATGAGTCCGGTCGCCCACGTGAGCACCGACTGCACCTTCATGATCGTGTGGTAGCCGAGCACCGAGGCGATGACGATGAGCGCGGCGATGAAGAGCGTGGCCAGCAGCGTGATCGCCGTGCCCGTTCCCCAGCCGAGCGCCCTGAACACCGTGGAGGTGGCGAGCACGGCGGTGATCGCGAGCACGGTCTCCCAGCCGATCGAGGTGAGCCAGGAGATCACCCCGGGCACCTTCTGGCCCTGCACGCCGAACGCGGCCCGGGAGAGGATCATCGTGGGGGTGCTGCCGCGCTTGCCGGCGATCGCGATGAGCCCGCACAGCGCGAAGCTGATGACGATCCCGATGATCCCCACGACCGTGGCCTGCCACAGCGAGATCCCGAAGCCGAGCAGGTAGGAGCCGTAGCTCATCCCGAACACCGACACGTTCGCGGCGAACCACGGCCAGAACAGGTCCCGCGGCCTCGCCGTGCGTTCGGACTCGCCGATGATCTCGATCCCGGCGGTCTCCACGATCCCGCGGGTGGCGCTCGCCCCGGTGGCGATCGGCGCACCGCCCTGATCATGGACGACGCCGCTCGCCTCGCGCGCGCCGGTGGGCGTGGGCTCTGCTGGTCCCGATGGGCTCGGCGACATCCTGGTCTCCTTCGGACGGACGGGTCACGACCGGGCCATTCTTGCAGGTCGGGCGCTTCGACGAGATCGCGGAAGAGGACCTCGACGGCTTCAACACTCGGCTCGGGAGGCCGACACCGAGGCGCTCGCGTGCAGACTGACGTCGACATTTCGACTCACGCATTCCGCTCGAGCCGACATCGCGTCGAACCTCGCGCGGTCGCACGAGGAGTTCGGCCCGCGCGCACGCCACCGCTATGAGACCGTGATCGCGACCGCCATCCGTGATGCGGCCGCAGCGGTCGACGGGGTCGGGTGCAGCCGGCGGCCCATCCACAGATTTCTAGGGTCCCTTGTCTTGATCGGCTATCCCCACTTGCCTAGAGTGGTGGTCAAGGAAGTCAAGTACCGACGAGTCGCGGCGCAGTTGCGACTGCGAGGCTGGGTGATCGGTCGAACAAGAGGATCACACGAGATGTGGGTCTCACCTGAGGGTCGACGACTAGTACTTCCGAAGCACCGAATGATCAGCGCGGGAGTCGTCCGGAGTGTCATCGCGGCCCTGGACGGCGACGCGCCCGACGCATGGAGATAGATTTAGATGGCGATGAGGATCGTGGCGCGGAGGGAGGGGCGCTGGTGGACAGTCGACATCCCAGAACTCGGGGTGGTGACCCAGGCCCGCCGTCTCGATCAGGTGCGCGCGATGGCCCGTGAGGCCGCCGCGTTGGCTCTCGATGTCGATGAGTCGTCGATCCGGGTCGATCTCGATATCGAGGTCGATGACGCGATACGCCTGTCGTGGGAAGCCGCACGAGACAAGGAGGCTCGTGCGCGTGCCGACGCCGCCGACGCCGCACGGTTGGCACGGAACGCGGTGACCGGGCTTCGTTCCCAGGGGCTGACACAGCGCGAGGCCGCCGAGGTGCTCGGCGTCTCCTACCAGCGGATTGCGCAACTGGAGAAGCGGGCCGGCTGATCTCCGCGCCGCGATCAGCGACGCCGTCCCCACGCGAGCGGCAGGGTCTATTCCACCGTGACCGACTTGGCCAGGTTGCGCGGCTGATCCACGTCGGTGCCGCGCTCGACCGCCATGTAGTAGGCGAAGAGCTGGGAGACGACGTTGAACACGAGCGGGGCGAGCAGATCCGCGGTCGTGGGTACCCGGATGACGGTCTCGGCCGGCAGCTCCCGGTCGACGTTTGTGACGACGATCGCGTGCGCCCCGCGCGCGTTCATCTCCACGAGCGCGCTCACGGACTTCTCCCGCAGCCAGTTGTCCTGGAGGTAGCAGACCTCGAAGAACGAGTCGTCGATCAGGGCGATCGGCCCGTGCTTGAGCTCGCCGGCGGCATACCCCTCGGCGTGGACGTACGTGACCTCCTTGAGCTTGAGCGCGCCCTCGAGCGCGATCGGGTAGAGCGTGTCGCGCCCCACGTAGAGCGCGTGGGAGTAGTCCGAGTACGTACGGACGACGTCCCTCACCTGCTCCTCGACGCTTGCCAGCGCCGCCTCGATCGCCTCGGGCAGGAGGGCGAACTCGTCGGTGTAGCGCACGAGATCCTGCCGGCTCATGCCCTTGGCCTGGGCGAGCGCGATGCCGAAGAGGGTGACCGCCGCGACCTGGGAGGTGAAGGCCTTCGTGCTCGCCACGGAGATCTCGGCGCCGACGTGGGTGTAGATGCCGCCGTCGACCTCGCGGGCGATTGTGGAGCCCACGACGTTGACGATGCCGATGCAGTGGACGCCGCGACGCTGCAGTTCCTGCAGGCACGCGAGCGTGTCGGCGGTCTCGCCGGACTGGGAGACGATGAGCGCGACCGTGTTCTTCGGGGTGTGGAAGGAGCGGTAGCGCAGCTCGCTCGCGACCTCGGCGCGGATGGTGACGTCGTCGGTGAACTGCTCGATCAGGTACGCGGCCTCGAGGCCCGCGTAGTAGGCGGTGCCGCAGCCGACCACGATGACGTTGCGGATCGACCGGAGCTGGTCGTCGGTGAGGTTGAGCCCGCCGAGCTGGACCCGGTTCGTCTCCGGGTCGATGCGTCCGCGCAGGGTCGCGCGCAGCGCCTCGGGCTGCTCGTGGATCTCCTTGAGCAGGAAGTGGTCGTAGCCCTTCTTCTGGATCGAGGCGAGGTCGACCTGGAGCTTCTCGACCGCGGGTTCGAGCGGCTGGACGTCGACGTCGTAGAGGGCGATGCCGCCGCGGGTGCAGACGCCGATCTCGCCGTCCTGGAGGTAGACGACGCGGTCGGTGTGGCCCACGATCGCGGCGGCGTCGCTGGCCACGAAGGTCTCCTGCTCTCCCAGGCCCACGATGAGCGGGCTGCCGCGGCGGGCGACGACGATCTCATCGGGGTTCTCGTCGGACAGCAGCGCGAGGCCGTAGGTGCCGACGACCATCTTGAGCGCGCCGCTCACGGCCTCGAGCAGGGTGCCGTGCAGGGGGAGGAGCGCGTCGACGAGTGCGGCGAGCACCTCGCTGTCGGTCTCGCCGGCGAACGTGTATCCGCGTTCGGTGAGTACATCGGCGAGCTCGGCGTAGTTCTCGATGATCCCGTTGTGGATGAGGTAGACGCGGCCGACGTGATGCGGGTGGCTGTTGCGCTCGCTCGGCACGCCGTGGGTGGCCCAGCGGGTGTGCCCGATGCCGACCGTGTCCGCGGTGACGCGGGTCGCCACGGCATGCTCCAACTCGGCGACCTTGCCGACGGCGCGCACGAGGGTGACACGGGCGTCGTCGTCGATCGTCGCGATCCCGGCGCTGTCGTAGCCGCGGTACTCGAGCCGCTTGAGGCCGCTGGTGAGGATGGGCTGGGCGGGCCGGTGGCCGATGTATCCGACGATTCCGCACATGGAGGACCTCCTGGTCGGGGCGGGCCGGTCGGCCCGGGGTGCGGGAAAATCGTACGGCCGCGGGCGGCCCCGATGAAAACGGACGCGCGGGGTTTTCGTGGGAGGTGGGCCGAGCGCCGTCGGTGCGGGGGCCGATCCGCCGATGGATCAGCGGGTGACGAGCACCTTGACCTGGTGCCCAGCGGAGGTGGCCTCGAAGGCCTCGGCGGCATCGTCGAGACGGAATGTGGCGGTGATGAAGTCATCGGTCGATACGGTCCCGCTCGCAAGGATCTCCATGGCGGTTCGGTAGTCCTCGGGCAGATAGGTGGCGGACCCCTGAATGCGCAGTTGCTGATCCTGGATGAGCGGCAGCGGCACGGTCACGGAGGCCTCCGGAACGCCGACGACGACGACCGTGCCGGCCTTGAGTGCGATCTCGATCGCCTGATCGATCGTCGATTGGATCGCCACGCAGTCGAATACGACATCGGCGCTCTCTCCGAGCACCGACCGAACGCGGGTAGCGACATCGTCCTCGCGCGCATCGACGACGTCGTCGGCACCGAGCGCGAGTGCCAGCCGGCGCTTCTCGGGCAGGGGATCGGTCATGATGATCCGCGCGGCGCCGGCGTGCCGCGCTGCCTTGAGTACGAGGAGGCCGATCGTGCCCGCTCCGACGATGGCCACCGCCTTGCCGCGGAGATCGCCGGCGAGGCGAACGGCGTGCACGGGGGTCGAGAGGGGCTCGATGAGTGCGGCCTGCAGGTCGGTGAACTGTTCCGGTACCCGGTGGAGCCGGGTGGAGGCGACCGTGAAGTAGTCGGCCATGCCGCCCTGGTCCCAGCCGCATCCGAAGAACTGCAGATTCTCACAGAGATTGGACCGATCGGTACGGCACATCTTGCAGTTCCAGCACGGCAGGGTCGGCTCGACCGTGACCCGGTCGCCGACTTCGAAGGCCGTGACATCGGGACCAAGCGCATCGATCACCCCGACGACCTCGTGGCCGGGGTTGTAGGGCAGTGCCACGAACGGATGCCGTCCGGCAGCTGCGTGGGTGTCGGATCCGCATACCCCCGTGACAAGCATGCGCACGAGCACCTCGGCGTTGCTCGGCGCGGGGCGGGGAGTCTCGTCGATCCGGATTTCTCCGGGGGCGACGACCGTGACGCGGCGGATCATCTCGTTCATGTGGGGCCGGCCTTTCGGTGCTGGGCGAGTGCTCACGCTCTCGCAGGGTCGATGCGGGGTTATTTGATGGCGCCCATGGCGAGGCCGCGGACGAGGCGTTTCTGGGCGACCCAGCCGGCGATGATCACGGGGAGGACGGCCAGGGTCGCGGCGGCGGAGAGCGCGGCGAGGAATTGGCCGCGGCCGGAGACGAAGCTGCCGAGGAAGGGTGGGGTGGTGCGGGCGATGGTCGAGGTGAGCAGGTTCGCCAGGAAGTACTCGTTCCAGGCGAAGATGAAGCAGATCAGGGCCGCGGCGGCGATCCCGGGGGCCACGATCGGCACGACGATGCGTAGGAGCTCGGTGCGGAAGCGGGCGCCGTCGACCTGGGCGGCCTCGATGATCTCGGTGGGGACCTCGATGAGGAAGGACCGCATCATCCACACCGCCAGGGGCAGGTTCATGCCCACGTACAGGATCGACAGGGCGGTGATGTTGTCCAGGGCGCCGGCGGCCTGCAGGAGCATGTAGATCGGGATGACGGCCGCGGCGATCGGCAGGAACTTCGTGGAGATGAAGAAGAACAACACATCGGTCGAGCGTTTGATCGGCCTGACCGAGAGCCCGTAGGCGGCCGGGACCGCCAGGACCATGACGATGATCGTGGACACGACCGAGGCCGAGACCGAGTTCGT
>NZ_WHMT01000025.1:0-41740 GCF_009372055.1 Pseudactinotalea sp. HY160
GACAAGACCCGCCACGCCGACCAGATTCGGATCGTCGAACCGTACCGAGGAGACATGAGATAGTTGCATCTACGAGATGCCCTTCTTTTTTGGGACTGCGTGCGTTGACAACACGCATTATCCCAGGTCAGAAGGGCATTCTCATGCGCCCACGCCACCCAGACTCAAACCAGCACGGTGGATCCAGGCTCAGTGTTGAGGAGAGATCAGTAGTGGGTTATTCATATTCCGAATCGAGCCCGCCGGGCGCCGGTATCCGGCGGCGCGGACTCGCAGTGATCGCGGCCCTCGGCCTGGCCGCCACCGGCGTCGCGGGCGTGGTGCTTGCGCCGGCGACGAGCGCGGCCACGGTCGGCGACGGGGACTACGCGGGCCTCGTCAACCCGTTCGTGGGCACGGAGGACGAGGGCAACGCCTACCCGGGCGCCGTCGTCCCGTTCGGGATGGTGCAGCTGAGCCCGGACAACACGAGCACGTACGGATCGACCTCCTACAGCAACCGCGCCGGCCGGGTGTGGGGCTTCAGCCACCGCCACGTCAACAGCGCGGGCTGCCCGGCCGCCGGGGAGGTGCTCGTCACCCCGAGCACGACCGAGGTGCCGATCACCACCAAGCGCTTCCTCGGCCTGAAGAACCAGGCGGAGACCGAGCGGGCGAGCGCCGGCTACTACACGGCCCTCCTCGAGAACGACGTGACCGCCGAACTCACCGCCACCGAGCGCACGGGCGTGCACCGTTACACGTTCGGCGAGGGGGACAGCGGTCACGTCTCGATCAACGTGGGCCAGACCCTCAACTCGACCCACGAGAGCAGCATCACCTGGGTCGACGACCGCACCGTCGAGGGGCAGCTCACCACGAGCGGCTTCTGCTGGGGCACCCCGAAGACCACCTACTACTTCAGCGCCACCTTCGACCGTGACGCCGAGAGCGTCGGAACATGGGGCAACGACGGCGGCTACAACGCCGGCAGTGAGTCGAGTGAGGTCGCCGGCGGGAACAACGGCGCAGTGGCGACGTTCGACACGAGCACCGACGACACGGTGGAGCTGACGGTCGGGGTCTCCTTCGTCGACCTCGACGGGGCCCGCGCCAACCGCGAGGCCGAGGGCGTCTCCGGCGGCGAGCGCGTCACCTTCGACGAGGCCCACGCGCAGGCCGTCGGCGCGTGGAACGAGGCGCTCGGCCGCTTCGACGTCACGATGCCCGACGAGGACCAGCTGCCGATCTTCTACACCCAGGCGTACAAGAGCCTCCTGTCGCCGATCATCGGCAGCGACGTCGACGGGCGCTACCGCGGCCTCGACGCCGAGGTGCACCAGGCCGACGGCTGGACCTACTACCAGCGCTTCTCCCTGTGGGACACCTACCGGACCCAGGCCACGGTGCACGGGCTGTTCGAGCACGACCGCGCCACCGACATCGCCCGGTCGATGTACCGGGCCCGCGTCGAGGGCGGCTGGCTTCCCCGCTGGTCGCTCGACATGGTCGAGACCACGGTGATGGCCGGCGACCCGGCCAGCCCCTGGGTCGCGGAGAACTTCGCGCTCGGGACCGTGCCGGACGACATCGCCGAGGAGTTCTGGGACTACCTGGTCGAGAACGCCACGACCGCGCCGCCCGCCGACGTCGACTCCCCCGGGCGTCAGAGCGCCGAGTTCTACCTCGAGAACGGCCACATCCCGTTCTACTTCGAGAACGAGCCGGGCCTCGGCCAGGAGTACGAGGAGTACCGCCACGGCGGCTCGGCGACCATGGAGTTCGCCCACTCGGACGCCGCGATCGGCGCGGCCGCCTACCGCACCGGGCACGATGCCGACGCGGACGCGTTCCTCGAGCGCGGCACGAACTGGGCGAGGCTGTGGAACCCCGAGGTCTCCCTCACCGGCGGATTCACCGGTGTCGTCAACGCCGTGACCCCCGCGGGTGAGTTCGTCTCCGCCCCCGAGAAGTCGAGCGTGCAGCAGAGCGGCTTCCACGAGGGCACGCCCTGGCACTACCAGTGGATGGTTCCCCAGGACGTGACCGGCCTCATCGAGGCCATGGGCGGTGAGGAGTCGTTCGTCGAGCGGCTCGACTACTACGTGAACATCCCCGCCCTGCGGGAGAACCCGGGCGCCTCGCCGTCGACGTGGGCCCGCGGCGGCAGCGACTACTACTCGAGCATCGGCTACAACCCCGGCAACGAGCCCATGCTCGGAACGCCGTGGCTGTACAACTACGTCGGCCAGCCCGCCAAGGCGGGCGACGTGCTCGCCTCCCAGCTCAACCGGTTCCCGAACACCCCGGGCGGCGGAGTCGGCAACGGCGACCTCGGCACCATGTCCTCCTGGTACGTGCTCGCCTCCCTCGGCATCTACCCGGTGCAGCCCGGCTCGGGGATCATGGCGCTCAACGCGCCGCGGGTCGAGGCGGCGACCGTGACGCTCGACAACGGTGCGACGATCGAGATCGCCGCTCCCGGGGCGAGCTCGAGCGAGCCGCGCTACATCTCCTCCCTCACCGTCGACGGCGTGGATCACTCCGCGACGTGGGTGGATGTGAGCGAGCTTCAGGACGGCGCCCGGCTCGAGTTCACGCTGAGCGAGAGCCCCGAGGGGCTCACCTGGGGAACGGCCCCCGCAGACCGGATCCCGTCGGTCTCCGATCCGCTCCGAGCCGAACTCGAGCTGACCGGGCTGGTCGACGGGGACCTGGCCGCCACGCCGGGGGAGGACCTGACCGCGGACCTCGCCCGCGCGGGCGTGTCGGTGATCTCCGGCCCGGCGCCGGCGGACGGCGCGGTGCCCGTCGAGGGCACGATCGAGTGGAGCACCGGGGACACGTCCCCAGTCACGGTCGCAGGCCAGGACGGGGCGTGGGTCCTGTCCACCTCGGCCCGCTTCGAGGAGGCCGGAACCCATGAGGGCGTGCTCACCGTGAGCAGCGGCCTCGACACCCCCGCGTTCGCGCCGGCGGCGTTCGAGCCGGAGACCCTCCGGGTCTCGGTCGTGGTCGAACCGGCCGACGGCGGTTCCGACGGCTCTGACAGCTCGGACGGCTCGGACGGCTCGGACGGCACCGATGGTTCCGATGGCAGCGATGGTTCGGACGGTTCCGACGGCAGCGATGGTTCTGACGGCACCGACGGCACCGATGGTTCCGATGGTTCGGACGGCGCTGACGGCTCGGACGACAGCGCCGGTTCTGACGGCAGCGATGGTTCCGATGGTTCTGACGGCGCTGACGGCTCGGACGACAGCGCCGGTTCTGACGGCAGCGACGGTTCCGACGGCTCTGACGGCAGCGACGGTTCCGACGGCAGCGATGGTTCCGATGGTTCGGACGGCTCTGACGGCTCTGACGGCACCGATGGCACTGATGGCACTGACAGCGCTGCTGGCGCTGATGGTTCCGACGGCACTAACGGTGGCGACGGCACCGATGGCTCCGACGGCGCCGACGCGCCCGACCCCGGCGCCGATCCGCTGCCCGACACCGGTGCGCCGGTGGGGGCGACGCTCCTCGCGGTGCTCGCCCTCATCGGTGCGGGCGTGCTGGCGCGCGCCTGGACGCTGAGGCGAGCGGGCGTCGTCCATAAGTAGGACGAACCCGACGCTCGAGGCCGGCGGGGCCGATATCCCAACAGGGGTGTCGGCCCCGTCGGCTACGCTGTCCCAGGCGGGAGCCACCTCCATCTTCCCGCCCGGAAGGGAAGATCAATGCCGGCAGTAGTGGTGCTCGGGGCACAGTGGGGCGACGAGGGCAAGGGGAAGGCCACCGATCAGCTCGGCTCGCGCGTCGACTACGTGGTCAAGTTCAACGGCGGGAACAACGCCGGCCACACCGTGGTGGTGGGCGACCAGAAGTACGCGCTCCACCTGCTCCCCTCGGGGATCCTCTCGCCCGGCTGCACGCCGGTCATCGGGAACGGAGTGGTGGTCGATCTCGAGGTGCTCTTCTCCGAGCTCGAGGGCCTCAACTCCCGGGGCGTCGACACCTCCCGGCTGCTCGTCTCCTCGTCGGCGCACGTGATCCCCTCATACAATCGCACGCTCGACAAGGTGACCGAACGGTTCCTCGGCAAGCGGCAGATCGGCACGACGGGGCGCGGCATCGGGCCCACGTACGCCGACAAGATGAACCGGGTCGGCATCCGCATCTCCGACATCTTCGACGAGGGCATCCTGCGCGAGAAGGTCGAGGGCGCCCTCGACCAGAAGAACCAGATCCTGGTCAAGATCTACAACCGGCGCGCCTCCGTCGTCGACGAGGTCGTCGACGAACTGCTCGCCTTCGCCGACCGGGTGCGGCCGATGGTCGCCGACACCTCGCTCGTGCTGAACGAGGCCCTCGACGCCGGCAAGAACGTGGTGTTCGAGGCCGGACAGGCCACGATGCTCGACGTCGACCACGGCACGTACCCGTTCGTCACGTCCTCCTCGGCCACCGCCGCCGGGGCGTGCACCGGGTCGGGCATCGGGCCCACGCGCATCGACCGAGTGGTCGGCGTGATCAAGGCCTACACCACGCGGGTGGGCGAGGGGCCCTTCCCCACCGAACTCCACGACGAGATGGGCGACCTCCTGCGCAACAGCGGGGGCGAGTTCGGCGTGACCACGGGGCGCCCGCGCCGCACCGGCTGGTACGACGCCGTGATCGCCCGGTATGCGAGCCGCGTCAACGGGCTGACCGACTTCGTGCTCACCAAGCTCGACGTGCTCACCGGGCACCAGACGATCCCGGTGTGCGTGGCCTATGACGTCGACGGCGTGCGCCACGACGAGATGCCGGTCGACCAGACCGCCTTCCACCACGCGAAGCCGATCTACGAGGAGCTCCCGGGCTGGTCCGAGGACATCTCCGGGGTGCGCTCCTTCGACGACCTGCCCGCCGCGGCCCGCGACTACGTGCTCGCGCTCGAGGAGATGAGCGGCTGCCGGATGTCCTCGATCGGGGTCGGTCCGGACCGCGAGGCCACGATCGTGCGGCACGACCTGCTCGGCTGACCTGCTCGGCCGGCCTGCTCGGCCGGCCTGCTCGGCCCACCTGCCTGGCCGGCCCGCCCGGCTGACCTGCCCGGTGGGTCAGGCCGCCGCGGCGACGTGCGCGCGGGTGGTCACGGGTACGCCGGCCGTGAGATTGTCGAGCACGGGGCACTGGGCCTCGACCACCCGGATGAGCTCCGCGTAGGCCTCCTCGGTCTCCGGACCGGTGAGGGTCAGGTCGAGCTCGATGTCCTGGAAGCCGGCGCGGACGGCGGGGTCGACCCCGAAGAAGCCGCGCAGGTCGAGGGTGCCGTGGGCGTCCACCGCGACCGTGTCGACCGTGAGGCCGAGCTTGGCCGCCCAGACCCGCACGGTGATCACCTGGCAGGCCGAGAGTGCGGCGAGCAGGTGCTCGACCGGGTTGGCGCCGGTGTCCTCGCCCCCGAGGGCCGGCGGCTCGTCGATGGTGAACTCGTGCCGGCCGGCGGTGATGTCCACCGCCGTGTTCGTGCCGGGGGTGAGGCGGGATTCCGTGCGGAAGCCGACCCGGGCCGGTGCCCCCGCAGCGAGCTGCTCAGTGGTCTGCTTGGCGAGGTCGGGAAGGTCGATCGTCGTGGTTGTCATGGCGAGCAGCGTGGCCGACGAGCGGGGGCGGGTGCGAGCGGGCGTCGGGAGGTCTCAGAGCCTGACACGTAGTCCAGGAAATGAGACACCAGCGACTACCCTTGGTGCTCGTGAGAATCCTGGTCATCGGTTCCGGCGCCCGTGAGCACGCCCTCGTCCACGCCCTGACGCGAGACCCCTCGGTCACCGAGATCGTCGCGGCCCCGGGGAACCCGGGCATCGCCGCGCAGGCCCGTGCGGTGCCCGTGGACGCGAACTCGCCCGACGACGTCGCCGCGCTCGCCGAGCAGGTGCGCCCCGACCTCGTGATCATCGGCCCGGAGGCCCCGCTCGTGGCAGGCGTCGCCGACGCCGTCCGCGCCGCGGGCTTTCCCGTGTTCGGCCCGGATGGGGCAGCCGCGCGGCTCGAGGGGTCGAAGGCCTTCGCCAAGGACGTGATGGCCGCGGCCGGGGTGCCCACCGCCATGGCGCGGGTGTGCACGAGCGAGGAGGAGGCCCGCGATGCCCTCGATGCCTTCGGCGCCCCGCACGTGGTCAAGGACGACGGGCTCGCGGCCGGCAAGGGGGTCGTGGTGACCTCCGACCACGACGCGGCACTCGAGCATGCGCGCGGCTGCCTCGAGGGCGGGGTCGTGATCGAGGAGTTCCTCGACGGGCCCGAGATCTCGCTGTTCTGCCTCTCCGACGGTGTGACGGTCGTCCCGCTCGCGCCGGCGCAGGACTTCAAGCGGCTGCTGGACGGCGACGCCGGGCCCAACACCGGCGGCATGGGCGCCTACTCGCCGCTGCCGTGGGCCCCGGACGACCTGACCGAGCAGGTGGTGGAGCGGGTCGCCCTGCCCACGGTGCAGGAGTTGGCGCGCCGCGGCACCCCGTTCGTGGGACTGCTCTACTGCGGGCTGGCGCTCACCTCGCGGGGCCTGCGGGTGATCGAGTTCAACGCCCGGTTCGGGGATCCGGAGACCCAGGTCGTGCTCGCCCGGCTGCTCACCCCGCTCGCGGGCCCACTGCTCGCCGCCGCCACCGGCACGCTCGGCGATATCGAACCGCTGCGGTGGGCGGACGGGGCCGCCGTCACCGTCGTGCTCGCCAGTCCCGGCTATCCCGATGCGCCCCGCACGGGCGACGTGATCAGCGGGATCGAGCGCGCCGAGTCGCTGCCGGGCGTGCACGTGCTGCACGCCGGAACGGCGTCTGACGGCGCTGATGGTGCTGATGGTGCCGACGCAGGTACCGCGGGCGGCGAGGCCGACAGCGTGCGCTCGGCGGGCGGGCGCGTGCTCTCGGTCGTCGGTACCGGTGCGGACCTGGCCGCGGCCCGTGCCGCCGCCTATGCGGGCGTGGCCGAGATCGACTGGCCGGGGATGCAGTACCGCACCGACATCGCCGCCCAGGTCGTCTGACGGGGAGCCGCCCGACCTGGGTCCTTTGGACCTTGTGGGGTCGCGCTGCGGGTACCCAGCTCCAGGGGGTGGCGGACCTGGGTCCCTTCGCCCCTGCAGGAGGGGGCTGAACGTACCCAGCTCCAGGGCCCGCCCGATCTGGGTCCTTTCGACCAGGTGGGGTCGCGCTGCGGGTACCCAGCCGCAGCAGCCGGCCGAGCACGGAGGCCGATCCCGAGGGGCCGGCCTACCGCGCCGGCTTCTCGTAGGTGATCGTGCGGGCCGCATTCACGAATCCGGCCGAGCCGTAGAACTTGCCGGCACCCGAGGGGTTGTCGGCGTCGACGTCGAGACCGAGGGTGGTGAAGCCGCCGGCCGAGCGCACGGCCGCCACCACGGAGTTGAGCACCGCGCGGCCGAGCCCGTTGCCCTGCGCCGCGGCGCGGGTGCCCACGAGCTCCAGGTAGGCCTCCCCGGGCACGGTGCTCGAGACCATGCCGTAGGCGAGCACCTCGCCGTCGCGTTCCACGATCCGTGACAGGTCCGGGCGGAAGCCGGCCGAGGTCATGAACTGGTTCCACTTCTCCGCGGACGCGGGCCCGGATCCCCAGTGCGTGCGGAAGGCGTCGTTGTGCGCGAGCCGGGTCGCCTCCGAGTCGGCCGGCGTGAACTCCCGGGTGCGGGAGTCCTCGTTCGCCTCACCGCTCAGGTCGTGCGACATCTCGAAGAAGTAGCGGACGGCCGAATAGTCGTGATCGACCAGGAGGTCGATGCTCGGCTGATCGGTCGAGCTCGCGACCGCGGTGAGCACCAGTGGCACGGCCGGAAGTCGGGCCGTCGCGAGCTCGATGGCGACCGGCTCGGCGAGTTCGAGCAGCGCACTGGAGATCCCTCGGCCGCGCAGATCCGGGTGCACCCCCGAATCGATGTAGGCCGCGTTGATACCGTCGTGGCGCGGGTGATCACGCACCGCGACCGTGGCGAACGCGACGAGTGCGCCCCCGGACCACATCCCCCATGTCTGGCGGGCCGGGTCGAACGTGGAGCTCGGGGCGAGGGCCTCGACCATCTCCTGCTCCGTCGGCTTCCACAGCAGGCCGCTCACCTCATTGATCCGGCGGCGCAGGCTCGCCCATTCGCCGGCGTGATCGATGGTGAGCGGGCTGGTGGTCAGTGACACGATCGGTCCTCGAGGGCGGGGAGGTGGGAGCCTCAAGAATGTCACGCCCGGGGGATCGCGATCAATGAGAATCCAACGCGCTGCAGCCGCTCCCCGGGCTCGCGGTGACCTCCTCGCGGGGGAGGTCACGCTCCCGCGAGGAGGTGGTCGATCTCCCGCGGAGGTGGCCGATCCTTCCCGCCGCCCCTCACCTCACGCGAGTCGCACCGGAACGAGCGCCCCGCCGCGCACGAGGCCGCGCACCGTCGTCCGCTCGTCCAGGGCCCGCAGTCGCAGCGCCCCGCCGGGCCGGCCGAACCACGGCGGCACGAGTTCGGCCTGCACCGGAACCGCGAGCCGGGAGATGAACACGACGCGGGCGGCCCCCACGCCCGTCGCCGTCGAGGGCAGCGACCGGGACTCGACCGGAGCCTGCCAACCGTAGAAGTAGAGCCCGTCGAGCGTGCCGATCCGGTCGAAGAGGAGTCCGGGGGCCAGATCGGTCGCGATGCCGCCGGGCCCGGCCGCCCGGATGCGGGCCGCCAGCGCGGAGAGCGCGGGGGCCGCCGCCTGCATCCGGGCGGCCGCATCGGGGGCGGGCAGCGGCAGCGGAGGCGGGAGGGGAGACATCACGTACTCCCACACCAGACGGCACATCTGCGCCGGGGTGCCGTCGCCCAGCCGCACGGACTGGCCGTAGTCCGTCAACTCCGCCGTGGCCACGGCATGCCCGATCGGCCGGACCACCACGGCGCCCTCGAAGTACGGGTGGACCTCGCCCGGCAGGCGCACCGCGCCGCGCGGCACCCCCGCCCGGTCGAGTGCCTCGCGCAGCCGCGCGTATTCGGCCAGCGGATCCTGCCACGGCAGCCAGGTGGGCCAGTGTTCCCGCGAGCGCGGGTGCCGCATCAGCTCGGCGAGCCAGTGCTCCGCCGGCGGGTGGGGCGCGAGCCCGGGATCTTCGGGCACGAGCATCGAGGGGCCCGCCGCGTTCCACCAGGGGCGCTGCCCGAAGTTCGCCGTGAATTCGGCGGGGCCGTCGGCGGGCACGTCGATCCGGGCGCTGAGCCAGGCGCCCCGCGCGGGGGAGGTCATCGCCTCGCGGAGCCGGCCGAACGCCTCGACCGCGTCGTCACCGAGGGGGTGCCTCCCCGCGGGGGTGTACAACCGTCCGGCGTGGTCGGAGCCCGCCTGCGACCACTCCGCCGAGACCGCCTCGCCCGCTCCACCGGCGGGCTGCGCGTCCGCCTGGGACCGGACGGCCGCGGCGAGGGCGCCGATGAGGGCGGGGTCGGCTGCGGGCATGCGGTCGATCGTACTGGCTCACCGGTGGCAGAATCCTGTACGTGACAGCTCCTCAACTGCCCGGCTGGCGGCACGTGTACTCCGGCAAGGTCCGCGATCTGTACGAGCCGACCGACGGTCCCGCGGACGTCGTGCTCGTCGTCGCCTCCGACCGCATCAGCGCCTATGACGTCATCCTTCCGACCGAGATCCCGGGCAAGGGCGTCGTGCTCACGGCGTTGAGCACGTGGTGGTTCGAGCGGATGGAGCCGATCATCGGCAACCACCTCCTCAGCCTCGACGTGCCGGCCGCCGTGGCCGGGCGCGCGATGATCTGCCGCCGCCTCGACATGGTGCCGATCGAATGCGTCGCCCGCGGCTACCTCACCGGCTCCGGCCTGGTCGAGTACCGCGCCACGTCGAGCGTGTGCGGGGTCGCTTTGCCGGAGGGTCTGGACGACGGCGCTCGCCTTCCCGAGCCGATCTTCACCCCCGCGTCGAAGGCCGCCGTGGGGGACCACGACGAGAACGTGTCCTTCGAGGTCGTCTCCGCCCGGGTGGGCGAGGAGCTGGCGAGCCGGCTGCGGGAGGTGACGCTCGCCGTCTATACGCGTGCGGCCGAGATCTCGGCCGAGCGGGGCATCCTCCTGGCGGACACCAAGTTCGAGTTCGGGATGGACGCCACCGGTTCCCTGCTCCTCGGCGACGAGGTGCTCACGCCAGACTCGTCCCGCTACTGGCCCGCGGATCAGTGGCAGGTGGGCCGTGCTCAGCCCTCCTTCGACAAGCAGTACGTGCGCGACTGGCTCACCCGCGACTCGGGCTGGGACCGCGCGAGCGAGACCCCGCCGCCGGAGCTTCCCGCCGGCGTGGTCGAGGCGACCCGCGCCCGCTACCTCGAGGCGTACGAGCGCATCACGGGCTCACCCCTTCCCCTCTAAGGCTTCCCGGGCCGGCGAACGGTGGATTCGGCCCCTCGGCGACCGGATCGGGGTGCCGAATCCACCGTTCGGCTTCTCAGCGCGACGAGCATGGCGCATCCTGGAGGCATGTCACGTTGGTCACTGTGGTCGGAGGATTCGTTCCTGAGCATCGGGAGCCGGGGGTCGGTGCTCTCGATCGGGTCGGTCGGATCGGCCGGTTCGGTGTGCTCGATCGGGTCCTCGCTCTCGCTGCTGAGCATCGCGAGCAACCTGAGCGTCGCCTCCCTCATGTCGAACCTCGGCGTCGGTGCCGTCATGGCCGGCCGCGGCGTCGGCGGCGTGCTCGGCGAGGCGAGGCCCGGGCCGCACGCCCGGCGGACGGCGTGCCTGGCCGCGCTCGCCGGTGCGACCGTCGTCCTCACGCTCGCGCGCCGAGGTCGCTAGCAGCCCGCGACCGGCGCACAGCCCTACCAGCCGCGTCGCTCCCACTCGTCCAGGGATCCGCGCTCGGCCCCGAGGGTCGTGTCGTCGCCGTGCCCGGGATGGACCACGGTCTCGTCGGGCAGCGCATCGAACAGCGTGGCGCGCACGCCCGCGAGCAGCGAGGCGAACGCCGCCGGGTCCCCATGGGTGTTGCCGACCCCGCCCGGGAAGAGCGAGTCGCCGGTGAACGCGTGGGGCGCGGCGCCGCGTGGCCGGTGCACGAGCGCGATCGACCCGGGCGTGTGGCCCACGAGACTCACGACCGCCAGCGGCACCTCGCCGACCATGACCACGTCACCGCCGGTGACCGCCCGATCCACGATGACCGAGGTCTGGGCCGTGATCTCCGCCGCATCCGCCGCGCCCGCGACGACCGCGGCGTCCGTCGCCCGCACGACCGCCGCGAGCGCGCGGTGGTGATCCCAGTGCGCATGCGTCGTGACCACGGTCGCGAGCGCGCCGAGCCCGATCAGCTCGAGCAGGACGTCGGGTTCGGCCGCGGCGTCGATGAGCGCCCGCTCGCCACTGCGCACGCATTCGAGCAGGTAGGCGTTGTTGTTCATGGCGTAGTCCACGGCGATCTTCGTGATCCGAAGCCCGCCGGACGTCGTCGTCACCGGGGCGTCGCCCGGCCGCAGCGAAGGGAACATGCGCCCAGCGTAGGCGGTTCGGCTCCAACGGCTCGGAGCATGGACGACGAGCCCGCCCCCGTAGCCCGCGGCGGTAGGCTGGGCGCGCCCACCGAAAACGCATAACGCAGGAGCCCTCAATGCCCCGTCTGATCGTCGAGGTCATGCCGAAGCCGGAGATTCTGGACCCGCAGGGGAAGGCGGTCGCCGGGTCGCTGCCCCGCCTCGGCTTCGCCGATTTCGCCTCGGTTCGCCAGGGGAAGCGGTTCGAGCTCGAGGTCGCCGGCGAGGTGACCGAGGAACTGCTCGCCACCGCCCGTCGCGCCGCGGAAGAGGTGCTCTCCAACCCCGTGATCGAGGACGTGGTCGCGGTGTACGAGCAGGTCGAGCAGTGACGGCCCGCATCGGGGTCATCACCTTCCCCGGCACGCTGGACGATCGCGACGCCGCCCGCGCCGCGCGCTTCGCCGGCGCCGAGGCCGTGAACCTGTGGCACGCCGACTCCGGCCTCGCCGGGGTCGACGCCGTGGTGCTGCCCGGCGGCTTCTCCTACGGCGACTACCTCCGGGCCGGCGCGCTCAGCAGCCTCACCCCGATCATGGGCTCGGTGATCGATGCGGCCCGCGGCGGCCTGCCCGTGCTCGGCATCTGCAACGGCTTCCAGATCCTGTGCGAGGCCGGGCTGCTCGCCGGGGCCATGGTCAACAACGAGAAGCTCTCCTTCCTGTGCCGCGACCAGCGCCTGCGCATCGACAACGCGGACACCCCGTGGACCCGCGACTTCACGCTCGGCGACGAATTCGTGGTGCCGCTGAAGAACCAGGAGGGCCAGTTCATCGCGGACGAGGCGACCCTCGCCGAGCTCGAGGGCGAGGGCCGCGTGGTCTTCCGCTACGTCGACAACCCGAACGGCTCCCGGAACGACATTGCGGGCATCACGAACGCCGCCGGGAACGTCGTGGGCCTCATGCCCCACCCCGAGCACGCGATCGAGCCCGGCTTCGGCCCGGGCACCGACGGGCTGCGGGTGTTCACCTCGGTCCTCGACTCCCTCCTCGCCCACGCGTGAGCGAACCGGCCCCCTCGGCGCTCGATCCGGACGGTCCCGCCCCGTCCGGATCCGAGGCCACGCCCTCGGTTCGGATGTGGACCGACGGCGCCTGCAAGGGCAACCCCGGCCCCGGCGGCTGGGGGGTGCTCATGCGCTACGGCGGGCACACGAAGGAACTCTTCGGCGGCGAGGCCGTGACCACGAACAACCGGATGGAGCTGAGCGCCGTCATCCGCGGCCTCGAGTCCCTCACGAGGCCGAGCCGGGTCGAGCTGCACATCGACTCCTCCTACGTCATGAACGGCATGACGAAGTGGATCCACGGCTGGAAGCGGAACGGCTGGCGCACCGCCTCGAAGCAGCCGGTCAAGAACGCCGAGCTGTGGCGCGAGCTCGAGAAGCTCGTCGAGCTCCACGACGTGCACTGGACCTGGGTCAAGGGCCACGCCGGCGACCCCGGCAACGAGCGGGCCGACCAACTCGCCAACCTCGGCGTCGACGAGATCCGCCGCTCCTAGGTGCCGCGGTCCGTTCGTCCGCGTCGTCGTGTCCGGATCGTTAGGTGGGCTCGGCCCGCGGCCGACCACGCCTCGCGTAGCCTGACCGGACCGAGCACTACGGCGAAGGAGTCGCCATGGTCGTCAGCGTCATTCCGATCGGGTGGGCGCGCCGGCTCCTCACGGCGGCCGCACTCGTCCTCGTCGCGGCCGGTTGCCAGGCGTCCTCGGCGGGCGGCACCGAGTTGCCGAACGGGCTGCAGGTTCCCCGTTCGGGCGGAGGCACGCCGGGTGTCGGCGACGGCGCGCTGCTCGAGGGGCGGATCGTCGATCGCGACGGCTGCCTGGCGGTCGAGAGCGAACTCGACGGATCCGTGGCCATTCCCGTCTTCGACGTCGAGGATCCCCGCCCGGGCCGTCTCGCCCCGGGGGACGGGGTCGCGTTCGGCGGCGGTTTCCAGCCGCCACACGACTCCTTCGACGTTCCGTCCGCCTGTGCGGGCGAGGACGAGTACTTCCTCGTCGTCATGGAGTGAGCACGCGCCAGGAGGTCCCGGTGTCACGGGCAGGGGTCACGGAGAACGTCTCGCGGCCGGTGGTGACAGCGGTGGCCCGATCTCTTGGGGCAATACTGCCTATGGTCTGCACTCGCGCGCGCCGACCGGATCGACAACGCCCTCGGGATCTACATCGCGACGAACTGATGTCTCCTCCATCTCGAACGGGCGACACCGGCCCACGGCGGCGACGTAGACGGCTGTGGTGGGGCTCGGCCGGCCTGCTAGTCATCGGCCTCGTGGTTGCAGGCACGTACGTGTTGACCGTTGGCGTCGCCTGGCGTGCCCGGGTGCCTGTGGTTCAAGCGAGCCTCCTCGAACCAGAGGTCCTCGGTCTCGTGGTCGACACCTGCAACGAGGGCCCTGAGGTCGACCTCCTGGAGGAGGATGATGAGGCGGTCCGTGTGGCCGTCGTCTCGACACGGACCTTCGGTGGCTCGGGCAGCGGCGACTGCCAGGATCTGCTCGAGGTCCACCTGAATGCGTCTCTGGATGAGCGGCTTGTGGTCGATGCGATCTCCGGTGATCTGCTCACCGTCGAATCCAGGTGACCTGCCGACCTGAACCGGGCGCGTTCGGGCCTGAGGTCGAGTGCCGACGCCCGCCGGGTCGTCGGCGCCGGCACCCTCAGTGCGGTCGAAGCCTATGGACGGCGCCCGTGAAGTTCGGTTTCCGGCCCCACCCCGCGTAGGTGAACCCGTCCGGGGTCTCGGTCACGTTCACCTCGACCCGGCCGGGCAGGAGCACGGGAGCGGCGAACTCGGTCGTCCACGCGAACGACTCGCCCCGGCGCGGACCCACGAGCGCGAGCGCCCGGGAGGCGGTGTACATGCCGTGCGCGATCGCCCGCGGGAACCCGAACGCCTTGGCCGACAGCGACGAGAGGTGGATCGGGTTGACGTCGCCGGAGACCCTGGCGTATTCGCGGCCGACCCCCGCCCCGAGCTCCCAACGGGCCGTCACCGGGAGCTCGCCCGGCGCCTGACGCACGGGCTCCGGCGCCGCCTCGAGACCCTCGAGCCGCACGCCCTTGGCCAGGTAGGTCGAGACGCCGCGCCACGCGGGCTGGGGATCGGTGTCGCCCGTCTCGGTCACCTCGACCACGAGATCGACCTGCGTGCCCCGGTGATGCGGCCGCCGGTTCCGCGACCACGCCCGCACCGTGAGCGCGTCGGTCAGGTCGAGCGGTCGGGCGACCTCCACGCGGTTGGCGATGTGGACCATCCCCAGCAGCGGCAGCGGGAAGTCGTGCCGGGCCATCACCTGCACCGCGAGCGGGAAGCCGAGCACGTGCACGAACCCGGCCGGCAGCACGTCCCGGCCCGACTCGCCCACCAGGTGCTGGTAGCGGGTGAGTCGCGCGGGATCCACGCCGACGTCGTCCACGCGGTAGACCACGTTCGGCAGCAGCTGCGGCCGGTCGGTGCGCAGCATCGCCGCGCGCGCCGAGCGCCCGAGCGCCCCGCCGTAGAGGGAGGCGAGGCTCGGCAGCGCCGGGAGCACGGTGTCACTCGCGCCGCCCGTCCCGGGTGTGCCGGTCCGGCCGTTCGTGTCCACCGGCCGTCACCGCCCCACGAGGTTCTGCCCGCACACCCGCAGCGTCTGCCCCGTGATGCCGCCCGCGCCCGGCGAGACGAGGAACGCGACCGCCTCGGCCACGTCGATCGGCCGGCCGCCCTGCTGGAGGGAGTTGACGCGCCGGGCGATCTGCCGCGGGATCGGCGGGATCTTCGCGGTCATGTCGGTCTCGATGAACCCCGGGGCCACGGCGTTCGCGGTGCCGCCGGTGCCCGCCAGCCGCGGCGCGAGCGCCTCGGTCATCGCGATGACGGCCGCCTTCGAATAGCCGTAGTTCGTCTGGCCGCGGTTGCCGGCGATCCCCGAGGTCGAGGCGAGCGCGGCGAGCCGCAGCCCGTCCGGGGCGAGGTCGGTGCGCGTGAGCAGGTGCTCGTTCATCGCGAGCTGTGCGGCGATGTTCACGCCGATGACGGCATCCCATTGCTCGGCGCTCATGTTCGCGAGCAGCTTGTCGCGTAGCACCCCGGCATTGTGGACGACGATGTCGAGCCTCCCGTAGCGAGCGCTCGCCAGGTCCGCGATCCGCCGACCCGCCTCGGGGGAGGTGATGTCGAGCTGGAGCGCGGTGCCCCCGATCCGGTTCATCACGGCGGCGAGCGACTCCCCGGCGGCCGTCACGTCGACGCCGATGACGTGGGCCCCATCGCGGGCGAGCACGCGCGCGATCGCCTCGCCGATGCCCCGGGCCGCGCCCGTGACCACGGCGACGCGCCCGGCGAGGGGGAGGGCGTCGTCCGCAGGCTCGTGCCCCCGGCCGGTGGACACCTCGAGCAGCTGGCCGTCGACGAACGCCGAGCGGGTGGACAGGAGGAAGGCGAGCGTGGCGGACACCGAGGGGGAGTCGGTGTAGGCGCCGGCGGCGAGCACGATCCCGTTCGCGGTCGCGCCGGCGCGCAGCTCCTTCGCCAGCGAGCGGAGCATGCCGGCCACCCCGCCCTGGGCGGCGGCCCACGTGGGAGCCGCGTCGCCCTGGGCGTCGGCGGGATCGCGGGAGATCGAGACGATCCGGCCGTGCGGAGCGAGCGAGCGGAGCATCCCGCCGATCGCGAGGGTGGTCTCCCCGGCCTCCTGCGGGGCGGACAACGCGGTGAACACCGGCACGATCGCGGCCACGCGGGGCGAGCCGTCCTGCGGGGCCGTGCGGCGCACGTCGAGGCCCCGGTCGAGCAGCATGGTCGCGACCGAGTCCGCGTCGTCGCCGGAGCCGAGCACGACGACCGGGCCGTCGGCCGCGGGCCGCGCGGGGCCGGCGTCGAATCCCTGCCGGCGCAGCGGCACGGGGCGGGGGAGGCCGAGGGCCTTGGCGAGCTTCGCGGCCGGACCGGAGTTGACGAGGTCGAGGTACGTGTCGCTCATGCCGCCTCGACGATCATCGCAGTGGCCTGACCGCCCGCCGCGCAGACGGAGATGAGCCCGCGCACGGGCCGATCGGGCGCGCCTGGGCCCGTGGCCTTGCGTTCGGCGAGTAGGGTCGCGAGCGTGGCGAGGATGCGGGCGCCGGTGGCCGCGAACGGGTGGCCGGCGGCGAGGGAGGAGCCGGCGACGTTGAGCCGGCTGCGGTCCAGCTCACCGAGCGCCGGGGCATCGAAGGCGCGCCGGTTGAAGTCCTCGTCGGCCCAGGCCCCGATCGTGGCGAGCACGGTCGAGGCGAAGGCCTCGTGGATCTCGACGAAGTCGAAGTCGGCGAGGGTGAGCCCGGCGCGGTGCAGCAGCCGCGGCACGGCGTAGGCCCCGCCCATGAGCAGACCCTCGGACCCGTGCACGAAGTCGACCGCGGCCGCCTCGGCGTCGACGACGTAGGCGAGGGCGGGCAGGCCCCGCGCCTGCGCCCAGGCCTCGCTCGCGAGCAGAACGGTCGCCGCGCCGTCCGAGAGCGGGGTCGAGTTCCCGGCGGTCATCGACGGGTCCTCGCCCGACGTGCCGAAGACGGGGGAGAGCGTCGCGAGCTTCTCCATCGACGTGTCCACCCGGAGCGATTCGTCGCGGGTGAGGCCGCGGTAGGGGGTGAGTAGGGAGTCGAAGAGGCCGCGCTCGTAGGCGGCGGCGAGGTGGCGGTGGGAGTCGAGGGCGAGCTGGTCCTGGTCCGCGCGGGTGATGGCCTTGGCTGCGGTGGTGAGCGCCTGGTGCTCGCCCATGCTCAGGTGGGTGCGCGGCTCGTTCACGCTCGGGGCCACGGGGGCGAGGTCCCGCGGGGAGATCGTGGCGAGGACCCGGGCGCGCCGGCCGAGGGTCGTCGCGCGGGAGAGCTTGAGCAGGGCGCGGCGGAGCCGGTCGCTCACGACGATCGGCGCATCCGAGGTGGAGTCGACGCCCCCGGCGATCCCGGATTCGATCTGGCCCAGGGCGATCTTGTTGGCGACCGACCAGGCCGCCTCCATGCTCGTGGCGCAGGCGCGTTGCACGTCGAAGGCCGAGGTGTGCGGGTCGAGGGTCGTGCCGAGCACCGCCTCACGGGTGAGGTTGAAGTCGCGGCTGTGCTTGAGCACCGCGCCCGCGCTCACGTCGCCGAGGCGCTCGCCCTGGAGGGAGAAGCGGGCGATGAGCCCGTCGAGCGCGGCGGTGAGCAGGTCGAGGTTCGAGGCGCCGGCGTAGGCGCCCCCGGCCTTGCCGAACGGGATCCGATTTCCGCCGAGGATCGCTGCGCGCCTCGGTGGGGTGACAACTGACATGGCGTTCCTCACTCGCTCGGGGCACTCCGGGTATTCCTGAGACCGATGGTACCCGGTACCGGCGGTCTGTGAACCGGGTCACTGGTAGCTGACGAAGTCCGGGGTCGGGTCGATCGCGTACGTCTGCGCGGGCGTGAGCATCGGGGTGTCCCGCTCGAGGAAGTTCTTCCAGCCCCAGTGCAGGCCGGGCTGGGCGCCGGACCGGATGTTCTCCCACGTGGCGAGCTTGGCCCCGGGCGTGCCATGGCCGTCGGCGTGGACGAGCACGGCCACCTCGGAGCGGCTCAGGTCGAGGTCGGCGCGGTCGGAGACCATCCGGCGCTGGAACTGGTGGAGCACGACCATCTTCTGGGGGAGGTCGCGCTCGCGCACGAAGTCGGCGACGTAGTCGATCACCGAGTTGACCTCGGCGGCGGTCACGGTCCCGATCTGGCGCAGGTGCACCTGGTCCTTCTTCAGGCGCCACTCCGGATCGAGCGCGATCCCGACGTTCGGGTGGGTGAGGAGTTCGGAGTAGTCGCGGACCTGGTCGAGGAAGTTCGTGCGGCCGGGCTGGAAGTCGAGCACGACGTACTGTCCGGCCTCCGCGGCCGCCTCGATCATCGGCAGGTAGTCCTCGGCGGGCCACTCGTTCGAGTAGTTGCCGTCGCCGCCCGCGGAACCCGAGGCCACGGTGACGATCACCTCGAGTGCGGGCACGATCGCCTCGTCGGTCAGGCCCTCGTACTTCGCGGCGTAGTCGGCCGCCAGGTCGATGGTGTGCGGCAGGTCCTGATGGCCGAGGATCCCGAGCTGGTCGGAATGAGGGCTGCCGTACAGGGCGACGTAGCGCTTGTGATCGAACACGAGCTGACCCCCGCCGGGCAGCTCGACTCCCGTGGCGGCGGTCGCGACCTGCCACGCGAACGTCTCGGTGTCGCCGTAGCCGTCGCCGAAGCCGACGACGGCGGCGGCCTCCCCCAGGGCGCTGATCCGTGCCGCCGATCCCCGGGGGTCGCCGGGCACGATCGCCACCGCGGCGCCCGCGGCCCGGGCGTTGGCGAGCGCGCCCACCTGGGCCGGATCGTCGTCGACAAGCACCTCGAGCCCGTCGACGCGCTCGCCGGGAAGGAGTGCGGGCAGGTCGGCCGGGCCGTTCAGGTCGGCCCGGCCGCTCGGATGGGTCTTGTCGTTCTGGCCGGCTGTGTTCGTCGGATCGGCGGCCTGGTTGCTCGCGCCCGGCCCGGCCGCCGGCACCTCGCCCTCCTCGAGGGAGGCGAGGGTCGTCAGGGCCGCCAGGCCATCGGCGGGGGCCGGGTCGGCGTCGCCCGGTGCCGGTTCGCTCAGGTCGAGGCCGAGCGTGGCGGCGAGCTCGCCGGTGTCGGTCGGCGCGGCCGCGATGCTCCGACCGTCTCCGAGGGCGGCGGTCGCCACACCGAAGGCCTGGCCGAACGTGAGGAGCGAACCGGCCCCGAGTCGATCGAGCTCCGCTGCGAGGTCAGCAAGCTCGGTGGATTCCGTGGACTCCGTGGACTCCGTGGACTCCGTGGCCTCCGTGGCCTCCGTGGCCTCCGTGGATTCCGTGGACCCGGTGGACCCGGTGGACCCGCTGGGCTCGGTGGACCCGCTGGGCCCGCTGGGCCCGCTGGGCTCGGTGGGCGAGGTGCCGCCGTCCTGCTCGGGGGCCGACGTGCCCGCCTGCGGGGTGAGGAGGAGCGGCGCCCCGAGCGCGGCGGCGGTCGCCCCGGCGCGCAGGGTCGCGACCGGATCGCCGGCCGGGGCGAGGAGCGCGACCTCGGCGGAGGCGAAGAGGAGCCGGCTCGAGGCGAGTGCCGCCTCGATCGCGGCGGCCTCGGCGGCTGCATCGGGCTGATCGGGCTCCTCGGGTTCCTCGGGGTCGTCGGAGTCTGATCCCGACGCGGCGACGACCGTGTACGGCTCGTCCGGCAACTGCGCGACGGCCGCGGGCACCGGTGCCTGCGCGGTCTCGGGCGTGCTCGGCCCGGGCTCGGGTCCACTGGTCTCGGTGCATGCGGCGAGCGTCAGGGTCGCCCCGAGGCTCAGGCTCGCCCCGAGGAGGCCGGCGGCGACTGATCGAATTCTCACGGACTACCCCCGCGGTTCGGTTCTCGGAACAGCCCACCCTACGCCGCGCCACCGGTTGCCGTCCGGCCTGACCTCTAGACGCCCGACCATCTGCGTGCACAAGTTGTCCACACGGTTATCCACAGGATGTGCATAGCGCGCGGGCCGGTCCGAGGTTCGGGACGGCGCGTCTCACGGGGCGCGTGTCCACAGGCCGTCGACGATGCGTCGGCGCCCGCCCGGCACCTTCATGGGACCGCTGGTACCTGATACTCTCGGTCTGTGAACCTCGTCACCGATGCCGACCGCGATGGCCGCTCCACCCGCTGGGCCACGCACCGCGCCGAGCGGCGCGCCGACCTCTGCCGCGCCGCCCGCCGGGCCGTGCACCACCGCGGGCCCGACCTGTCCATGGACGAGATGGCCGCGGCCATGGGCACCTCGAAATCGATCGTCTACCGCTACTTCACGGACAAGACGGGTCTGCGGGCGGCCGTCGGGATCGACGTGCTCGACGAGTTCGCCGACGCGCTCGCCAGCGCGGCGCAGGAGTCCCCGGCCCCGCGCGACCAGGTCGCCGCGATGGTGCGCGTCTACGTCGAGATGCTCACCCACTCCCCGAACGTGTACCGCTTCGTGACCCATCCGGACTCCCAGCCGTCGGCGATGCAGACCTTCCTGTCGCGGGTCACGGCGTTCGTGGCGGAGCCGCTCGCGACCCTCCTCGCGGGCGCCGGGCACGACGCGGGGCTGGCCGACATGTGGGCCGCCGGCATGGTCGGATTCGTGCGCGGAGCCGGGGAGGCCTGGCTCGCCGAGCCGACCCGCTACCGCAGCAGTCCCGAGCAGCTGACCGATCACATCACCGCGTGGCTGTGGTGGGGGACCGCCCAGCCGCCGGCACCCTCGGTCCCCTCGACCCCCTCGGTCCCCTCGTCCACCTCGACCCCCTCGAGCCTCTCGAATGGAGCCGACCATGCCTGAGCCGCGGACCGCCCGCCTCGACCACCTCGACCATCGGGAGCTGTCCGACCTGCTCGACGGGCGCTGGGCCGACCAGCGCCGCGAGATCCGCGACGTCTGCCTCGGGGAGTCCCTGCGCAAGATCGAGGGGCAGCCGCTCGACGACTACCGCGAACGCGTGCTCGACCAGCTGCACGAACTCGTGGACCGGGGGCTCGTGGCCCGGGCGTTCCCCACGCACCTCGGCGGCGAGGACAACCACGGCGGCAACATCGCCGGCTTCGAGGAATTCGCCGTCGCGGACCCGTCGATGCAGATCAAGGCGGGCGTGCAGTGGGGCCTGTTCGGCTCCGCGGTGCTCCATCTCGGCACGGCGGAGCACCACGACCGCCTGTTGCCGGACATCATGAGCCTGCGGGTGCCCGGGGCGTTCGCCATGACCGAGATCGGCCACGGATCCGACGTCGCCTCCCTCGGCACGACTGCCACCTACGACCCGGCCGCGCAGGAATTCGTGCTCCACACCCCGTTCCGGGCGGCGTGGAAGGAGTTCCTCGGCAACGCCGCGGTCCACGGGGCCGCCGCGGTCGTCTTCGCCCAGCTCGTCACCGCCGGAGTCAACCACGGGGTCCACGCGTTCTACGTCCCGATCCGGCAGCTCGCCGCCGACGGCACGGTCGGCGACCTGCTCCCCGGCGTCCAGGCGGAGGACGACGGGCTCAAGGGCGGGCTCAACGGCATCGACAACGGCCGGCTCGCATTCGATCACGTGCGCGTGCCCCGCCGGAACCTGCTCAACCGCTACGGGGACGTCGCCCCGGACGGCACCTACAGCTCGCCGATCGCCAGCCCGGGCCGCCGGTTCTTCACGATGCTCGGCACCCTCGTCCAGGGCCGCGTCTCACTCTCCGGGGCCGCGACGGTGGCCGCGAAGATGGCCCTGGCGACGGCCGTACGGTACGGCAGCGAGCGTCGTCAATTCGCCGGCGCCGACGACAACAGCGAGACCGTGCTGCTCGACTACCAGCGCCACCAGCGCCGGCTCCTGCCGCTCGTCGCGCGCACCTACGCGGCCCAGTTCATGCACAACCAGCTGCTCGAGCGGTTCCACGACGTGTTCGCCGGGATCCACGACACGGACGAGGACCGGCAGGACGTGGAGACCCTCGCGGCCGCCTCGAAGCCGCTGAGTACCTGGCTCGCGCTCGAGGTCACGCAGGAGTGCCGCGAGGCATGCGGCGGGGCGGGCTACATGACCGAGAACCGGCTCACGGGCCTGCGCGCCGACATGGACGTCTACGTCACGTTCGAGGGCGACAACAACGTGCTCCTCCAGCTCGTGGGCAAGCGCCTGCTCACCGACTACGGCCGGGCGATGGCGACGATGGACGTGGCGGGCGCCGTCCGGTATGTCGCGGACCGCGCCGCCGACATGACCCTGCACCGCACCCCGCTGCGGCGCGCGGCCCAGTCGATGCAGGACTGGGGCTCGGCGGCCCGGTCGGTCAACGAGGTGCGCGACGCGGGCGTGCAGCGCGAACTGCTCGAGGACCGGGTCGAGGCGATGATCGCCGAGATCGCGGGCGACCTGCGCACCGTCTCCGGCGCCCCCGCGGCGGAGGCGGCCGCGATGTTCAACTCCCACCAGGACGCGCTCATCGCGGCCGCGCGCGCACACGGGGAACTGCTCCAGTGGGAGGCGTTCACCGAGGCCCTCAACGGGATCGCCGACCCCGCGACCCGGAAGGTGATGACCTGGCTGCGCGACCTGTTCGGGCTCGGTCTCATCGAGGAGCACCTCGACTGGTACCTCATCCACGGGCGCCTCTCCGCCCAGCGGGCCGCCGCCGTGACCGCCTATATCAACCGGCTGCTGCCGCGCCTGCGCGACCACGCCCTCGACCTCGTCGACGCGTTCGGCTACAGCCCCGCCCACATCGGCGCCCCGATCGGGACCGGCGTCGAGGCGGAGCGCCAGTCCGAGGCGCGCCAGTACCAGCGGCGGCTGCGGGCCTCGGGCGGGGAGCCGATCCTCGAGAAGCACGTCCGGGCGCGCTCCGCCTGATCAAGGACGACGCCCGCTCGCCTCGCGCGGGCCGGCGTCGAGACCGGGTGAGACGGGTCGCCGGCGCGCACTGGTCTCCCGGCGGGAGCGGCGTCGCTCAATCGGCCTGCGTGGCCAGCCACTCCGCGAGCGTGGGACCGAGGATCTCGGTGTCGGCGGCCGCGATGAGCGCGCCGGTGCGGAACGCGCGGCCGAACCGGCCGGGCAGCGGAACCGGCACGCGCAGCAGATGCTCCCCGTCGACGGGCGCCGGCAACCGGCCGACGAGGGCGCGCAGGGTCATCACCTCGGGACCGGCGATCTCGTGCAGTGGGCCGGTGCGGGCGCCGGTCGCCACGTCGGCGATCACGCCGGCCACCGTGTCGACGGCGATCGGCTGGACGAGCATCGCGGGCACGAACGCCAGCGGCCCGATCCGGGACCGCGCGAGCGTCTGGCGCGCGAACTCGAACCACTGGGTGGTGCGCACGATCGTCAGGTTCTCGCTCTCCTGTCGCGCCACCCGCTCCTGGGCCGCCTTCGCCGCGTAGTAGCCGAAGCCGCGCACGGCCGGGGCGTCGCAGTGCAGGATCGAGAGCAGCACGTGCCGGGCCCCCGAGGCCCGCGCCACCGCCGCCGCGGTCCGGGTCGAGGCGGTGAAGAACTCCCCGGCGGCGCGACCGCCCATCGCGACCGTGCCGGTGGCCTCGACGACGGCGTCGACCGCGGGGATGCGAGCGGCGGTGCCGGCCTGCGTCACGTCGAATCCGCTGGAGCGGGAGTACGTCCGGGCGTCGACCCCGCGCCCGGTCAGCTCCCGCGCGATCGCCCTGCCCGAGACGCCGGCCCCGATGATCGCTACCTTCATCACTCCTCCAACCACTGTCGAGCGTAGACCCGCCGAGATCACCCGGGATAGAAGGGCAGAGGCCCGGTGGTGGGCACGACGGCGACGCGGGGCACCCCGCGGGAATCCGTGGCAGCCCGGAGGGGTCAGGGCCGCCGGCCGGCCGCGAGCAGGTTCTCCGTGTGGGCATCCCAGAGCCAGGCCGGACCGGCGCCGAGCCGTGGGTCGTCGTGACCCCGACCGGCCTCGACCGCGTCGAGGTAGGCCAGGTCCGCCTCCCACCGCGCGATCGGCGAGTCGGCCACCCCGCTCGTGCAGCGCCCGCCATGCCCGGGAACGACCTCGAGTGCCGCGCGCACGTACGGCTCGAGGCGGGCGAGGCCCTCGCGGTAGGCCGCCGGGCCGGTCTCGGCGAGCAGCGGGATCTCGACGTCGGAGAGCATGTCGCCCGCGACGAGCACGCGCTCGGCCGGCAGCCACAGCGCGCCGTGCCCGGGGGAGTGCCCGTCGTGGGTCACGATCTCCACGCGCGGCCCGTCCCAGTCGAGGGTCCGCCCCTCGTACACCTCGACCCGGCCGACAAGGGGCACGAGTTCCCAGGACACGTGCGCCGTGGCGGCCTGCTGCAGCTTCGGCTGGTGCTCGAGCGCGAGCCGGGCGGCCGCGGGCGTGGCGTACCGGGGGCCCGCGCCCAGGCCGGGGTGCCAGAGCATGTGGTCGTGGTGGGCGTGGGTCGACCAGCCGCATACGACCCTGCGGCCGCGCAGGTGCGCGGCCAGCCGGTCCAACTCGGCGGTCGTCCAGGCGGGGTCGACCACGATGACGTCGTCGCCGTGGGAGATCACCACGGAATTGGTCCTCATCACGGCGGACGTGACTACCTCGAGCATCGATGCTCCCGTCGGTCGGTGTGGCGGTTGTTCGTATCCTAGGCGGGTGAGCACTTCCCGGCAGGCCTCGGCCCGCGCCCAGGTACCCCCGTTCGAGGTCATGCGCATCCTGCACCGCGTGGCCCAGTTGCGCGCCGAGGGGCGTTCCGTCATCTCGCTGTGCGCCGGTGAGCCCGCGGGTGGGGCGCCCGGGGCGGTGCACCGGCGAGCCGCCCAGCTGCACCGCGCCCAGGCCGAGTTCTCCTATACCCCGGCCCTCGGCATCGAGGAGTTGCGGGAGGAGATCGCCGCCCACTACCGCCTCTGGTACGGACTGCGGGTGCCGACCGAGGCCGTCGCCGTGACGACCGGCTCCTCCGGCGGGTTCCTGCTCGCGTTCCTCGCCGCGTTCAATCCCGGTGACCGGGTCGCGCTCGCCCGGCCGGGCTACCCCGCCTACCGCAACCTGCTCACGGCGCTCGGATGCGAGGTGGTCGAGCTCGACTGCGGGCCGGAGGTCGGCTTCCAGCCCACTCCCACGCTTCTGGACGACGCCGTGGCCGCCTCGGGTGAGCTCGCCGGCCTGGTCCTCGCCTCGCCCGCGAATCCCACGGGCACGATGATCGACGTGGCCCGGATGGCGGCCCTGGTCGAGTGGAGCCGCAGGCGGGGCGTGCAGATCGTCTCCGACGAGATCTATCACGGCATCACCTATGGGCACGGCAGCCCCGAGGCCTCCGGGGATCCGGAGCGGCCCAAGGGCGTGTGCGCGCTCGCGCTCGAGCCGGACGCGATCGTCGTGTCCTCGTTCTCGAAGTACTGGGGGATGACCGGTTGGCGGGTCGGTTGGCTCATACTGCCCGAGCGGCTGCGCGCCCCCGTGGACGCCCTCGCCGGAAACATCGCCCTGTGCCCGCCGGCTCCCGCGCAGGCCGCCGCCGTCGCCGCCTTCCGGCGCGCCTCGTACGCGGAGGCCGATACCCGCGTGGCCGAGCTCGCGCGGGTGCGGGAGATCGCGCTCGCCGGCGCCCGGCGCCTCGGCTGGGATCCGATCGCCCCGGCCGATGGGGCCTTCTACCTCTACGCCGGAGTGCCGCTCGGGCAGTACGAGGACTCGGAGGCGTGGTGCGCGGCGCTGCTCGAGACGCACGGGGTCGCGCTCGTGCCCGGCACCGACTTCGACCGGGTCGACGGCCGTGAGTTCGTGCGGCTCTCCTTCGCCGCCGGCGCCGAAGCGGTCACGGAGGCGCTCGAGCGGATCGAGGCCTTCCAGGCGAGCTGAGTGGGCAGAGCGGGCCGAGGCGGGCAGCGCACGTAGAGCGGACCGAGTGGAACGGTGAACGGTGAGACGCGGGCCGGGCACGTCGGTGCGGCCCGGTAGATTGGGACCGTCGTCCGCCGTTGCCAGTGAGGAAGATCGTGCCCAGCATCGACCCAGCCGTTGACCCCCGAACCGATCGCGAGGTCGACTCCCAGATCGACACCGTCGCCGACGCCGCGAACACCCCCGACCAGCCGCAGCCCTACGGCGAACTCGGCCTGGCCGAGGGGGAGTACCAGCAGATCCGCGAGTTGCTCGGGCGCCGCCCGACCGCCGCAGAGCTGGCGATGTACTCGGTCATGTGGTCCGAGCACTGCTCGTACAAGTCCTCGAAGCGGCACCTGGCCCAGTTCGGGAAGAAGACCACCGACGAGATGCGCGAGAAGCTCCTCGTGGGAATCGGCCAGAACGCCGGCGTCGTCGACATCGGCGACGGCTGGGCGGTCACGTTCAAGGTCGAGTCCCACAACAGCCCCTCCTTCGTCGAGCCATATCAGGGCGCCGCGACCGGGGTCGGCGGCATCGTGCGCGACATCATCTCGATGGGCGCGCGCCCGATCGCCGTCATGGATCAACTGCGCTTCGGCGACGTCGACCACCCCGACACCCAGCGGATCGTCCACGGCGTCGTCGCGGGCGTCGGCGGCTACGGGAACAGCCTCGGCCTGCCAAATATCGGCGGCGAGACCGAGTTCGACCCCGCCTACCAGCGCAATCCGCTCGTCAACGCCCTGTGCGTCGGTGCCCTCCGGCACGAGGACATCCACCTGGCGAACGCCTCGGGCGCGGGCAACAAGGTGGTGCTCTTCGGGGCCCGCACCGGCGGCGACGGCATCGGCGGGGCCTCGATCCTGTCGTCCCAGTCCTTCGACGCGGACAAGCCCTCGAAGCGGCCGAGCGTGCAGGTCGGCGACCCGTTCATGGAGAAGCTGCTCATCGAGTGCTGCCTCGAGCTGTACGCCGCGGGCGTGGTCGAGGCGATCCAGGACCTGGGAGCCGCCGGCATCTCCTGCGCCACGTCCGAGCTCGCCGCGAACGGCGACGGCGGCATGCACGTCGACCTCGAGACCGTGCTGCTGCGCGACCCGACCCTGACCGCCGGCGAGATCCTCATGAGCGAGTCGCAGGAGCGGATGATGGCGGTCGTCTCTCCGGCCAAGCTCACCGAGTTCCTCGCCATCACGGGTCGCTGGGAGGTCGAGACCGCGGTCATCGGCGAGGTGACCGACACCGGTCGGCTCACGATCGACCACCACGGGCGGCGGATCGTCGACGTCGACCCGGGCACGGTCGCGGGCGAGGGAACCCCCGTCTACGACCGCCCCTACGCCAAGCCCGCCTGGCAGGACGGCCTGGGCGCCGACCGGGCCGAGGACCTGCCGCGTGCCGCGGGCCCCGACGAGCTCCGCGAGCAGGTGCTCACGCTCATCTCCTCGCCGAACCTCGCCTCCAAGTCGTGGGTCACGAGCCAATACGACCGGTACGTGCAGGGCAACACCGCGCTCGCGATGCCCGACGATGCGGGCGTCGTCCGCGTGGACGAGGAGACCGGGCTCGGCGTGGCGCTCGCCACCGACGCGAACGGCCGGTTCGCCAAGCTCGACCCCTATGCCGGCGCCCAGCTCGCGCTCGCCGAGGCCTACCGGAACGTGGCGTGTGTCGGGGCCCAGCCGCTCGCGATCTCCGACTGCCTCAACTTCGGCTCCCCCGAGGACCCGGATGCGATGTGGCAGCTCGTGCAGTCGATCACGGGCCTGGCCGACGGCTGCGCCGAACTCGGTGTGCCCGTGACTGGCGGGAACGTCTCCCTGTACAACTCCACGAAGTCCGAGGGGGTCGGTCCGGGCCACATCGACGCCTCGATCCACCCGACCCCGGTGGTGGCGATGCTCGGGGTGCTCGACGACGTCACCCGCGCGACCCCGTCCGGCTGGCAGTCCGAGGGGCTCGCCCTCTACCTGCTCGGCACGACGGCCGAGGAGCTCTCCGGCTCGGAGTGGGCGCGCGCCGTCCATACGCATCTGGGTGGGCGCCCGCCGGCGGTCGACTTCGCCGCCGAGAAGGAGCTCGCCGAGATCCTCATCGCGGCCTCCCGCGACGGCCTGGTCGACTCGGCCCACGACCTCTCGAGCGGGGGCCTCATCCAGGCCCTCGTCGACGGCGTCCTGCGCCACGGTGTGGGCGCCCGGATCGTGCTCGACGAGCTCCTCGCCCGCGACGGGCTCGACGCCCCGACCGCCCTGTTCTCCGAGTCGGCGGCGCGCGCGCTCGTGGCGGTGCCGCGGACCGAGGAGGTGCGGTTCACGGACATGTGCAGCGCCCGCGGTTTCCCGGCCCTGCGCGTCGGCGTGACCGACGACGCCGGCGGCGACCCGGCCCTCGAGGTCCAGGGGCAGTTCCGCCTCACCGTGGCCGAGCTCCGTGCCGCGAACGAGGGCGTGCTCGAGCGAATCTTCGGCTGACCGAGCGCGCGCCGGGCGTGCATCGGGCCGGGTGCGATGCCGGTCCAGGCAGTGGGTGGCCGATCCTCCCCGCTCGATCGCGCCGCCCCGAAGGTCATGGGAGGGTCAAGGGAGTCTGATCATTCCGTGGACAAGTGGTCTACAGGGAGTCTTCCACGGTTTATTCTGTGAACGCTGAACACGCGTTGGTTCCAGAGTCCCGCGCAGCACAGAAGGAGGGATATCCCATGGAAGCTGGCTTGAGCAAGGTCTACGAGCTCGTACTCCGCCGCAATCCCGGCGAGGTCGAGTTCCACCAGGCCGTCCGAGAGGTCTTCGAGTCTCTGGGTCCGGTGCTCCGAAAGAAGCCGGAGTACACGGACGCCGCCGTGCTCCAGCGGCTGTGCGAGCCGGAGCGCCAGATCATCTTCCGCGTTCCCTGGGTCGACGACACCGGCCAGGTGCAGATCAACCGGGGCTTCCGCGTCGAATTCAACTCCGCGCTCGGCCCGTACAAGGGCGGCCTGCGGTTCCACCCGTCGGTCTATCTCGGCATCGTCAAGTTCCTCGGTTTCGAGCAGATCTTCAAGAACTCCCTCACCGGCATGCCGATCGGCGGCGGCAAGGGCGGCTCCGACTTCGACCCGCGCGGACGCACCGACGCCGAGGTCATGCGCTTCTGCCAGTCGTTCATGACCGAGCTCTACCGGCACATCGGGGAGTACACGGACGTGCCCGCGGGCGACATCGGCGTGGGCGGCCGCGAGATCGGCTACCTCTTCGGCCAGTACAAGCGCATCACCAACCGCTACGAGTCCGGCGTGCTCACCGGCAAGGGCCTGAGCTGGGGCGGGTCGCTCGTGCGCACCGAGGCCACCGGTTTCGGCGCCGTGCTCTTCGCCGAGGAGATGCTGCGCACCTCCGGAAAGACTATCGCCGACAAGCGCGTGGTGGTCTCGGGCTCCGGGAACGTCGCGATCTACGCCATCGAGAAGGCGCACCAGCTCGGCGCGAAGGTCGTGGCCTTCTCCGACTCCTCCGGTTACGTCGTGGACGAGGCGGGGGTCGACCTCGAACTGCTCAAGGAGATCAAGGAACGCCACCGCGGCCGGGTGGCCGACTATGTCGAACGCCGCCCGGGCTCCCACCTGGGACGCGAGGGGTCGATCTGGAACGTGCCCGCCGACGTCGTGCTCCCGTGCGCCACGCAGAACGAGCTCGACGAGAAGGATGCGGCCACCCTCGTGAAGAACGGCGTGATCGCCGTGGCCGAGGGCGCGAACATGCCCACGACGGCCGACGGCGCCCACCTGCTGCAGGACGCCGGGGTGCTCTACGGCCCGGGGAAGGCGGCCAACGCCGGCGGCGTGGCCACCTCCGCCCTCGAGATGCAGCAGAACGCGAGCAGGGACTCGTGGAGCTTCGAGCACACCGAGGACCGGCTCGCCGAGATCATGACCGGGCTGCACGATCGCTGCTGGCAGACCGCCGAGGAGTACGGTCAGCCCGGCAACTACGTGCTCGGTGCGAACATCGCCGGCTTCACGAAGGTCGCCGACGCGATGATCGCCCTGGGAGTGATTTAGGACGACGGAGCGCGCCTCCCCGGGGTCGGCTCACCGACCGCTCCGGCCGTCTTCTCCCCGTGAGGGCCGATGGCCACCGCGCGGGTGGGCGACCCTCCACGCTGGGTGGGCCACGACGGACGGGTGAACATGTTCACCCGCCCGTCGTCATGTCTGAACGGTGTCGGGCGACTCGATGAACAGTCGCGGACATCCCTTGCGGCCGAGGGGCCCATGCGGGAAATTCGTTACGCAAACTCCACCCGTAGGGCGACGGGGTGTCCTACGTTGGTAGACCCCCATTTCCTACAAGGACGAAGGAAGACATGTCTAGAACCGCACCGGGGGTGCGTCGAGCCAGGTCCGTCGCGATGGCAGCAACATGTGCCGTGGCGACCCTCGGGCTCGTGACACCCGCTCTTGCCAGCCCGGCCACCGCCGGGCCGGCCACGACGAGCGCCGCGGGCGCCGTCCCCATGCAGATGGTCGATCCGATCGAGCCGGACTCGGTCTTCATCAGCGAGTTCCACTACGACAACGCCAGCACGGACGTCGACGAGTTCGTCGAGGTGCAGGGGCCGGTCGGCACCGACCTCACCGGTTGGTCCCTGGTGCTCTACAACGGGTCGAATGCTCCAGACGCGGCGATCCTCTACGGCACGGATGCGCTGCCGAGCCCGATCCCCGCGGCCGGTGTCGTCGTGGTCGACTACCCGGCCAACGGTATCCAGAACGGTGAGAGCGATGGCATCGCTCTCGTCGACGCGGATGGGGATGTCGTCGAGTTCCTCTCCTACGAGGGATCCATCACCGCCGGTGATGGCCCGGCCGCGGGCATCGATTCGACCGATGTGGGCGTGAGTGAGCCGGGCTCCACCCCGATCGGCCAATCCCTCCAGCGGATCGACGGCGTCTGGACCGGCCCGCTCGAGAACAGCAAGGGGGTGCTCAACGCTGCGGACGACGGGGGCGGCGGGGAGCCCGGTGAGCCGGTCGAGGGCAGTCTCGGCGACATCAACGCGAACTGGGACACCTACCTGGCCGACAGCCCGCACGTGACCACGCGCGGCGTCGTCACGGCGGTGTACCCGACCGGCGGCTTCAACGGCTACACGATCCAGACCGCCGGAACGGGCGGCGACACCGACCTGAGTGCGCGCACCGCCTCGGACGGCATCTTCGTGTACTCCCCGAGCACCGTGGACGACGTCGCGATCGGCGACCTCGTCGAGGTCACCGGTGACCTGAGCGAGTACAGCGGGCTGCGCGAAATCACCGTCGCCGCGGGCGAGGGGACCGTGCTCGACGAGGCGTTCGAGGCGGTCGTGCCGATCCCCGACTTCGTCATGCCGGCCGACGAGGCCGACCGGATCGTGTTCCAGAACATGCTCGTGACCCCGACCGGCTATGTCATCTCGGACACCTACGACCTCGGCGGCTGGGGCGATAACGGCTTCGGCTCCCTGCTGCTCGGGCACGGCGGTCCGCTCATCCAGGAGACGGACGTCGCCCGCGTGGGCACGCCCGAGTTCGCCGCCGTGGTCGCGGACAACGCGGCCCGTGCCGTCACGCTCGACGACGGACGGTCCGAGCGGACCGGAACGGGCCTCGTCCCCTATCTGTCGGCGACGACGCATGACATCCGTACCGGAGTCGGCGTCGAGTTCGACCAGCCGGTCGTCGTGGACTACCGCTTCCAGTGGAACTTCCAGCCGACGGCTCCGCAGATCGGTGCGGCCCCCTGGCTGAGCACCGTGGGCGGGGAGACCCGGGCCGCGAACGCCGCGCCGCAGAACGTCGGCGGGGACTTCCAGATCGCGACGTTCAACGTGCTCAACTACTTCACCACCCTCGGTGAGGATGTTCCCGGATGCACGGCCTACACCGACCGGGCGGGCAACCCGCTCACGGTTCGAGGCGGATGTGCTCCCCGGGGTGCCTGGGACGAGGCGAGCTTCGATCGGCAGGAGGGCAAGATCGTCGACGCGATCAACGGCCTCGGCGCCGAGGTGGTCGTGCTGCAGGAGATCGAGAACGATGCCGCCACCCTGAACGATGCGACCCGCACCACCCGGGACGACTCCCTCGCCCAGCTCGTCGCGGCACTGAATGCCGATGCCGGGGCGGGAACGTGGGACTACGTGCCCTCGCCGGCACCGGCCGACCAGCCCGTGCTGGACGATCAGGACGTCATCCGTCCGGCCTTCATCTACCAGCCGGCGGCGCTCAACCTCGAGACGGAGACCTCGACGATCCTCGTCGGCTCCGCGGCGTTCAGCAACGCCCGTGAGCCCGAGGGTGCCGTGTTCTCCCATGTGGGGAACCCGGACTATGAGTTCGCCGTGGTCGCGAGCCACTTCAAGTCCAAGGGCAGCTGCCCCGACGGCGTCGAAGCCGGGCCCGAGGGCTGCTGGAACGACGCCCGGGTCGCCCAGGCCGAGGCGATGGCGGACTTCTCCGATGCCTACGCCGCGGACCACAGCGTCGACGACGTCTTCCTCGCCGGGGACTTCAACTCCTACACGATGGAGGACCCGATCCTCGCCTTCGCCGACGACGGCTACGACGTGATCGACAACGGCGAGACGAGCTACGTCTACGACGGCAAGATCGGCTCGCTCGACCACGTGCTCGCCAACGACTCGGCCATGGACCGGGTCACGGGCTCCGACATCTGGGCGATCAACGCCGAGGAGTCGGTGCTGGGCGAGTACTCGCGGTACAACTACACCGAGAGCGACCTGTTCCAGGGCGACAACCCCTTCCGGTCCTCCGACCACAACCCGGCGATCGTCGGGGTGGATGTCCCGGCGTTCGTGCTCCCGTACACCGGCCCGATCGACATCTACTCGATCAACGACTTCCACGGCCGGATCGAGGCGAGCCCGTACGACGGCGGCGGGGCCGAGGCGATGGCCTGCGTCGTCGACAACGCCCGGGCCGACAACCCGGAGATGCTCTTCGTCTCCGGCGGTGACAATGTCGGCGCGAGCACGTTCGTCTCCGCGGTCCAGCAGGATCAGCCCACGATCGACGTGCTCAACGAGATGGGGCTGGACGCCTCGGCGATCGGCAATCACGAATTCGACCAGGGTCAGTCCGACCTGAACGACCGGATCATCCCGGCCGCCGACTGGGACTACCTCGCCGCGAACATCTTCGACGGCACGGGCCCCGACGCCGCCCACGCCTACGAGCCGTACGTGATCGAGGAGGTCGACGGGATCCGGGTCGCGTTCATCGGCGGGATCACCACCGAGTTGCACTCCCTCGTCAACCCCGACGGGATCGAGGGCCTGGACATCCGCAACCTCTCGGCGTCGATCAACGCGGTGGCCGATCAGCTCATCGCCGACGGCGCGGCCGATCTCATCATCCCGGTCGTGCACGACGGGGCCGCCTCCGGCGACTTCTCGGATATCGGCGACACCTCGTTCGGGGAGTTGCTCGACAATGCCGGCGATCGCTTCGACGCGGTCATCTCCGGCCACACGCACAAGATGTACTTCACGGACGTCGACGGCATGTGGGTGACCCAGACCGGCTCGTACGGGGCCAACCTCGGCCACCTGACCTTCAACGTGGAGAACGGCCAGGTCGTGGGCAACGAGTTCGAGATGATCTCGCTCGGCACGAGCACCGACCCGATCGAGTGCACCCCGGTGACCGACATGCCCGGGAACGTCGCCGACATCGTGGCGGCGGCGCAGGAGGAGGCCGACGAACTCGGTTCCGTGCCCGTCGGTGAGATCACGGCCGACTTCAACCGGGCCCGACAGTCCGACGGGTCGGAGAACCGCGGCGGGGAGTCGACCATCGGCAACTTCATCGCGGACGTGCACCTGTGGGCCGGCGAGCAGGCCGGTGCCCAGATCGCGTTCATGAACCCCGGCGGGATCCGCGCGGATCTGCTCTACGACGCCCAGGAGGGCGTGACCGGGGACGCCGACGGCCTCGTGACCTACCAGGAGGCCGCCGAGGTGCAGCCGTTCGCCAACACCCTGATGACCGCCACCCTCACCGGGGAGCAGATCATCGCGGTGCTCGAACAGCAGTGGCAGCCGGCGGACGCCTCCCGGGCGTTCCTCAAGCTCGGGGTCTCGGAGGCGCTCACGTACACCTACGACCCGGACGCGCCCGCGGGTGAGCACATCACCCAGGTGTGGTTCGAGGGCGCGCCCCTCGACCCGGCCGGCGAGTACGTGGTGATCGGGAACTCCTTCCTCATGGCCGGCGGCGACAACTTCACCGTCCTGGCCGAGGGAGCCGACCCCGCCGACACCGGTCGCACGGACCTCGCAGCCACGGTCGACTGGTTCAAGGAGAACACGGTCGCCAGCCCGGACTACCGCCAGCGTGCGGTGGGCGTCTCCTGGGTGAGCGATCCGGCCGCGACCTACAGCGCGGGCGACGAGGTCACCTTCGACGTCTCCTCGTGGGCGTTCTCCACGAACGAGCCGAAGCCGGCGAGCCTGACCGTCAGCCTCGGCGACGCGGTGCTCGGCACCTTCGACGTGGACGATGCGATCGTCGACGGCACCGACGAGGTGGGCCGGGCGCACGTGACGTTCACCCTGCCGGAGGTCGCCGGCGACGGAGTCTCGGGCTACGAGCTCGTGCTCTCCGACGATCTCGGCACCACGGCCACCGTCGCGATCACGATCGACGCGGGCGCCGGTGCCGGTGGCGGGGCCGACGATGAGGGCAACGCCGACGCCGGCGGCAACGGCAACGGTCCGGGCGCGCTCCCCGACACCGGTGTCGATCCGGCCCTCATGGCGCTCGCCACCCTCACCCTCATCGCGGCCGGTGCCGCGGTGCTGGCGAGCCGGCGGCGCAGCGTGAAGGGAGGCGGCGGCGAGTGACCGCGTGAATCACCGCTAGGACGCGGGCGGGGAGGCCATCTCCCCGCCCGCACCCGTGTCCGCCTGCATCCGCGCTGGGCTCGCCGATCCGCAGTGGCGGCCGCCCCACGCGCGGCCGCGGCCTAGGGTGGGGGCGTGGCACGACGACGAATCTCGCCCGCCGAGGGCATCGCGGCGCTGCGGTGCTGGTCCCGGGGCGAGGCATCGGCGGCGCAGCAGCGCACCGCCGTGCGGTACACCCTCGAGTTGCTCGCGGACGCCGCACCGGGTGGATCGGTCGAGGTGCGCGTGCCGCCGGCCGGGGTCGTGCAGGTGATCCCGGGGCCCCGGCACACCCGCGGCACGCCCCCGAACACGGTCGAGACCGATATGGCCACGTGGCTGGAACTGGCCACCGGCGCCCTCGGCTGGGCCGACGGGCTCGCCACCGGCCGGGTCGCGGCCTCGGGCCGGCGCGCGGACCTCGGGGCCCTGCTGCCGCTGCGGATCCCGACCGCCTGAGGACCGCCGGGGCCCAAGAGCGCCACCTGACCCGCCTGGGAGCGGGCTGGAGCCGGGAGGCGCACCCGGGCGCGCGTGCCGGGGAGACCGGATCGGTGGGGTCGGTGGGATACGGTCGGCCTGTGGAGAAGAAGCGTCCTGACACCTCGACCGGATTCACCGACGAGGAATCCAGCAGCCTCGAGCGGAACACCGGCACGGCCGAGCACTCGGACGCGACCCGAGGTCGCGATGAATCCGGGCCGTCCCGCGCCGGCGGGCCGGCGCCCGATGCGACCGCCGCCGCTGACCGGGCCGGTGCTTCCGGTGGGCCCACGGGCCGCGGGGGAGCGGGGGCAGCCGAGCAACCCGACGGGCCCACCGACAGCGGGAGCTCCCTCGAACGCGAGGACGACGACCTCATCTACGTGCGCCGCTCCCAGGTGCGACGCACCCCGAAGTACGGCCGGTTCATCGGTGTGGGGGTGCTGCTCGGCGCCCTCGTCACGCTCGTGCTCGCCCAGATCGGCGACGTCCCGGACGGCGGCGGCACCGGGTACAGCCGCACGGATCTGACCCTCGTGCTCGCCCTCGTGTTCGTGCCGCTCGGCGCCATCGTCGGCGGCGTGGTCGCGATGGTCCTCGACCGCCGGAACAACCGCCGCCGCTGAGACTCCACGGGGTCCGCGCGTGACCCGCCCGCCCACCACAGGACCGGCGACGTGCCCACGTGGGCGAGGGACGCCGTCCATACGCTCGCGCCGGGTGTGGCACCATTGCACCTGTGGCGCGCGGCGACGGACGATTGACCCATGACCTCCTCCCGAACGAGAAGGGGCCGCAGGACGAATGCGGCGTCTTCGGTGTTTGGGCACCCGGTGAGGAGGTGGCCCAGCTCTCCTATTTCGGGCTCTACGCACTCCAGCATCGTGGCCAGGAGTCGGCGGGAATCGCCACCTCCGACGGCGAGAAGATCCTCGTGTACAAGGATCTCGGGCTCGTCTCGCAGGTCTTCGACGACCGGTCGCTGCGGACGCTGAGCGGGCACATCGCCGTGGGGCACACGCGCTACTCGACGGCCGGCTCGGGCACGTGGGAGAACGCCCAGCCAATGCTCGGCCCGACCGCCGGCGGGACCGTCGCGATCGGTCACAACGGAAATCTCACGAACGTCGAGGAACTGCTCGCGCTCGCGGCCGAGCGGAACCTGACCGTGCGCAACTACGCCGGCGGCTGCGCCTCCGACACGGCGATCCTGTCCGCGCTGTTCGCGTGGGAGGAGCACACGGACCTCTTCGACACGGCGGCCGAGGTGCTGCCCCATCTCGTGGGGGCGTTCTCGCTCGTGTTCATGGACGAGCACACCCTCTACGCCGCCCGCGACCGGCACGGGGTGCGCCCGCTCGTGCTCGGCCGGCTCGAGCGCGGCTGGGTCGTGGCCTCGGAGTCCGCCGCCCTCGACATCATCGGCGCCTCGTTCGTGCGCGAGGTGGAGCCGGGCGAGCTCATCGCGATCAGCGAGGACGGGCTGCGCACGACCCACTTCGCCGAGCCCACCCCGAAGGGCTGCGTCTTCGAATACGTCTACCTCGCCCGCCCCGACACGACGATCGCCGGCCGGTCGGTCAACGCCTCCCGCGTGGAGATGGGCCGACGGCTCGCGCGCGAGCACCCCGCCGACGCGGACCTGGTGATCCCGGTGCCCGAATCGGGCACGCCCGCGGCCATCGGCTACGCCACCGAATCCGGTATCCCGTTCGCGCAGGGGCTGACGAAGAACGCGTACGTGGGGCGCACCTTCATCCAGCCGTCCCAGACGATCCGGCAGCTGGGGATCCGGCTCAAGCTCAATCCGCTGCGGGAGGTGATCCGCGGCAAGCGCCTCGTGGTGGTCGACGACTCGATCGTGCGCGGGAACACCCAGCGGGCGCTCATCCGGATGCTGCGCGAGGCGGGAGTCGCGGAGGTGCACGTGCGCATCTCCTCCCCGCCGGTCAAATGGCCCTGCTTCTACGGGATCGACTTCGCCACCCGGGCCGAGCTCATCGCCACCGGCCTCAACACCGCCGAGGTGTGCTCCTCCCTCGGCGCGGACTCCCTCGGCCACATCTCGATCGACGGGATGATCGAGTCCACCACGATCCCGCCCGACCGGCTGTGCGCCGCCTGCTTCACGGGCGAGTACCCGATCCCCCATCCCGCGGGCATCGCCCCGCATCCCACCTCGACGAGGGCCGGGGACCCCGCGGACGGGCTGACCAGCCTCACCGTGGCCACCGGCGCCCAAGGAGCCCTGGACCACCCGTGACTCAGCAGCCGACGAGCCGCCAGCCCGCCCACCCGATCACCTACGCCGACGCCGGGGTGGACACCGAGGCGGGGGATCTCGCCGTCGAACTCATGCGGCAGGCGGTGAGCGACACGCACACGCCGCAGGTGGTCGGCGGCTTCGGCGGCTTCGCCGGCCTGTGGGACGCCTCCGAGCTCACCGGCTACCGGCGGCCGCTGCTGGCCACCTCGACCGACGGGGTGGGCACGAAGGTCGCCATCGCCCAGGCCATGGACGTCCACGACACGATCGGATTCGACCTCGTGGGCATGGTGGTCGACGACATCGTGGTCGCCGGTGCGCGGCCGCTGTTCATGACCGACTACATCGCGTGCGGCTCCGTGGTGCCGCAGCGGATCGCCGACATCGTGCGCGGCATCGCCGCGGCCTGCTCCGTGGCGGGCACCGCGCTGGTCGGCGGGGAGACGGCCGAGCACCCCGGGCTGCTCGGCGTCGACGAATACGACGTGGCCGGTGCGTGCACCGGGGTGGTCGAGGCCGACGAGATGCTCGGTGCGCACCGGGTCGAGGCCGGGGACGTGCTCATCGCGCTCGCCTCCTCCGGGCTGCACTCGAACGGCTACTCCCTCGTGCGCCGGGTCGTGGCGAGCGCCGGCTGGGAACTCGACCGGCACGTGCCCGACTTCGGGCGGAGCCTCGGGGCGGAGCTGCTCGAGCCGACCCGGGTGTACGCGAGTGACTGCCTCGCGCTCGCCGCGGGCGGGGACGTCCACGCCTACACCCACGTGACCGGTGGAGGGCTCGCGGCGAACCTGGCCCGGGTGCTGCCGGCCGGCCTCACCGCGCAGGTGGACCGGGCCGGCTGGGCCGTGCCCCCGGTCTTCGACGTGGTGCGCCGGCTCGGCTCCGTGCCGTGGGGCGACCTGGAGAACACCCTGAACCTCGGCGTGGGCATGGTCGCGATCGTGCCGGCCGAGGCGGCGGACCGCGTGCGTGCCGCGGCCAGGTCGCGTGGCCTGGATGCCTGGGAGCTGGGAGTCGTGCGGGACTCGGCCGAGCTCGACGGCGCCGCCGGAGACCTCGTGAGCGGCACCAAGGGCGTCGACGCCGGGGCCGTGCTCATGCAGGGGGCCTACCGCACCGCGTGAGGGGAACGACCGCACCCGGGTGAGTGGCGATGCCCGCCGGTACCCCAGCGGCCCGACGGCGCGCGAATGCGGGATCCCGTGGAGGTCGACGGACCTGATCTCCACGAGATCCCGCACTCGAGGTCGTGTCTACCTCAAGGCGTGAGCGATCCCTGTGACCCGCGGGGGATCACAGGGCGTCATCGGGAGGAGTGATCATCCCAATCGTCGTCCTCGGCAGGCGGGACCTCATGCGAATCCGCATAATCGGTTCGTGTCTTCGAGCCGGTGAGTTCCCGCTCGAGAGCCTGATAGTCGGTCTCCGGGCTGTAGTACTTGAGTCGCCGAGCGACCTTCGTCTGCTTCGCCTTCTGACGGCCGCGCCCCATGGCGTGACCCCCTCCACTTAAGTGCCGGATCCACACCGCTGGCGCGTAGTGGACCGGGAATTGGTCATGTGTCGTGGTGCAACCGTACCCCGCCCGCGGGGTCCCGAGCGAACCGGTGAACAAGCGCGATATCAGCATGTGAGACGATCTGACCGGCTTTGCCGGAAATCTCGACCCGATCCGTCGCAAAACGGCGCGAGGGTGCGATCGCCCGCGGATGGCGTCTCGACCGCGGGGGAATCGGGAGAAAGATCACTCTCGGCGTGAGCGGCGCCGTGCCACGACGGCGAGTGCGCCGAGGGCGAGCAGCCCGGCGGCCGCCGCGCCGACGATCCGGATGGCACCGGGCTCCTTCGATCGGACCCGGTCGCCCAGGTCCTTCGCCTGCCCGGCGGCGTTGGCGACCACGGTCGCCGCCTGCTCCTTGAACTCCGCGAGTTGGGTGCGGGGATCGAGGGATCGGGTCAGGTCGTCCACGGCGGCGGTCAGTTCCGCGCGCTGGGCCGCGAGGTCGGCCTCGATCTCCGCCACGGTGCGGGCGGGCTTCTTCGGGGCCTTGTCGGCCTCCTCGGTCTGTTCACTCACCGGCTCACGCCTTCCTTGACGGCTTCGAGGTCGAGCTTGACGTTCTCGCCGGCCTTGATCCGAGCAGCGTTCGCCTTGCTGATCTGGCCCTTGCCCAGGAGCGCGAGCAGCCCCACGATGAGCAGGAGCCCGCCGCCCACGATGAGCGCGGCGAGCCACGCCGGCAGCGCCACCGCGATGCCCGCGTACGCCGCGAAGAACAGCCAACCGAGGCCGTAGAGCGCGAGCACCCCGGCCACGGCGAAGAGCGCGATCGCCATCGCGAACCGGGAGACCTTCTCCTTGAGCTGGGTCTTGATGAGTTCGATCTCGCCGCGCAGCAGGGACGTGAGTTTCGTCGTGATTCGTGTGAAGAGCTCACCCACGCTGGGGCTCATCGGTTGCGGTTCCGGGGGCATTCGGGTCACCTTCCTTGCGATGGCGCGAGAGAACAGGCTACTCCTGCCGCTGCCGGAGCGCGGCTGAGGCTTCCTCGACTTCGTTCCATGGAATCGTTTCGTTGTCCCTCTCCAGGGTCGGCTCCGGACCCTTCCCGGCCAAGACCACCGTATCGGTCGGGGCGGCGCTCGAGATCGCAAACCGGATCGCCTCGCCGCGGTCGCCGATGCTGTGGAAGTTCGTGCGCTCGCCCGCGCCGGCGGCCATCTCGGTGAGGATGTGCTGCAGCGGCGTGTCGCGGTGGTCCTCCTCCGTGAACACGGCGTGGTCGGCCAGCCGGGTCGCGACCTCCCCGAGCGGGGCCCGCTTATACGGGTCGCGCGGGCCGCCGGCCGAGCCGATCACCACCCACAGCGATCCCGCCGTGGTGGCCCGGACGGTCGCCAGCGCCTTCTCCAGCGACGGTGGCGTGTGCGCGAAGTCGACGATCACCCGCGGGTCCTCCGGCGTGCTCGGCACGATCTCCATCCGCCCCGGCACGCCCGGGAAGGACTCGACGCCCGCGACCAGCTCCGGCACCCGCAGCCCCGTGCGCGCGCCGGCCGCGAGGGCGGCGAGTGCGTTCGAGACGTTGAAGCGCCCGATCATCGGCAGTATGAGGGAGAACGACCCGAGCGGGGATTCGACCGTGAACCGGATGCCCCGCTCCTCGTCCTCGATGCCGCGTGCCACCCAGTCCGCATCCCCGCCCGTGGCCGAGTAGGTCCACTCGCCCGCGGAGGCCTCTCCCCGCAGCTTGTCGGTCCAGGGATCGTCCGCATTGAGGACGGCGAAGCGCGCCTCCCGCACGAGGGTCGCCTTCGCCTCGAAGTAGTCGTGGATCGTGCCGTGGAAGTCGAGATGCTCGGCGGTCAGGTTGGTCCAGACCGCCGTGTCCCACTGGACTCCGCGCAGGCGCTTCATCGCGAGCGCGTGGGAGGAGGCCTCGACGACCACGGTGTGCGCGCCGGCGTCCCGTTCCTCGGCGAGGATGGTCTGCAACTCGGGCGCCTCGGGGGTGGTGAAATGCGCGGGGAACTGCTCGAGCTCGCCGTCCGGGAGCTCGTAGCCGACCGTCGAGAGCAGGCCCGTGGGCAGCCCGGAGTGCCGGTGGAGGTGCCGGATCAGCCAGGTGGTCGTCGTCTTCCCGTCGGTGCCGGTCACGCCGACCGCGTTGAAGTCGTGGCTCGGGTAGCCGGCGAGCGCGGTGGCGGCGTCCGCGAGGGCGGTGCGTGCGTCGTCCACGCGCAGATACGGAACGTCGCACTCGGCGTCCTCGGGCAGGCCCTCGCCGATCACGGTCACGGCGCCGTTCCCGAGTGCTTCGCGGATGAACGAGTGACCGTCGCTCCGGGCGCCACGGATGGCCACGTAGGCGCCGTCGGCCTGGACCCACCGGGCGTTGTGGGAGACGTTCGCGACCTCCAGCTCGGAGTCGCCGGACTCCGGGTCGTCAGCACCGAGAAGGGCCGCGAGATCACTCAAGTTCATGGCTTCAGCCTACTGTGGGGCGCCGACAGGCGCAGGGGGAGGGCGGGATGTGGGGGTGTGCGTCAGGTTTGTGTTGCGGGCCAGAGTTCTTGGTCTCGGTTGGACTGGTGCAGGGTGCGTAGGGCTAGGACGGGGGCGAGGCCGGCGATGGTCCAGTGCATGCCGGCTCGTTTGGAGCG
>NZ_WHMT01000026.1:0-36442 GCF_009372055.1 Pseudactinotalea sp. HY160
ACGAACTCGGTCTCGGCCTCGGTCGTGTCCACGATCATCGTCATGGTCCTGGCGGTCCCGGCCGCCTACGGGCTCTCGGTCAGGCCGATCAAACGTTCGACCGATGTGTTGTTCTTCTTCATCTCCACGAAGTTCCTGCCGATCGCCGCGGCCGTCATCCCGATCTACATGCTCCTGCAGGCCGCCGGCGCCCTGGACAACATCACCGCCCTGTCGATCCTGTACGTGGGCATGAACCTGCCCCTGGCGGTGTGGATGATGCGTTCCTTCCTCATCGAGGTCCCCACCGAGATCATCGAGGCCGCCCAGGTCGACGGCGCCCGCTTCCGCACCGAGCTCCTACGCATCGTCGTGCCGATCGTGGCCCCCGGGATCGCCGCCGCGGCCCTGATCTGCTTCATCTTCGCCTGGAACGAGTACTTCCTGGCGAACCTGCTCACCTCGACCATCGCCCGCACCACCCCGCCCTTCCTCGGCAGCTTCGTCTCCGGCCGCGGCCAATTCCTCGCCGCGCTCTCCGCCGCCGCGACCCTGGCCGTCCTCCCCGTGATCATCGCCGGCTGGGTCGCCCAGAAACGCCTCGTCCGCGGCCTCGCCATGGGCGCCATCAAATAACCCCGCATCACCGGCCACATCCATCGGGTCGCGCCGGGTCGCGCCGGGTCGCGCCGGGTCGGGTCGGGTCCACATCAGGAGGGGAGACGGAGTGTCAGGGAGCTACCTGCTCGGGGTCGACGCCGGGCAGACCACGGTCAAGGCGGTCGTGCACGATTCCGCGATGGCGCCGATCGCGTGGGGACGGCGGAGCAGCCCGGTCTCCCGGCCCGCTCCGGGTTTTGCGGAACGCACCCAGGCGCAGCTGTGGTCGGCCGCCGCCGGCGCGATCGCCGAGGCGGTGGGCCGGGCGGGCCGGCTCGGGATCGCGCCCGAGCGGATCCGTGCGGTCGGGGTGAGCGGCCACGGCGACGGGCTGCACCTGGTCGATGCGGCGGGCGCAGCGGTCGGCCCGGCCATCACGGCCATGGACACCCGGGCCCGCGCCGAGGCCGCCGAACTCGCCGGCGACGGCCCCCGGGCCCGCACGATCCTCGACCGCTCCGGCCAGCGACCCCCGGCCGGGGGAGCGGGCCCGCTGCTGCGCTGGCTCACCCGGCACGATCCGGGCCTGCTCGAGCGGGCGGCCACGATGCTGTTCTGCAAGGACGTGATCCGGCTGCGCCTCACCGGGGAGGTCGGCACGGACCTGTCGGACGCGACCGCCACGTTCCTCGACACCCACACCGCCCGGTGGAGCACGCAGGTGCTCGAGGCGTTCGGGCTGGCCGACCTCGAACGGCTCCTGCCACCGCTCGCGGAGAGCGCCGCTCCCGGCGGGGCCGTCACCGCGGCCGCCGCGGCGGCGACCGGCCTCGCGGAGGGGACCCCCGTCGTCGTCGGACTCCACGACGTGCAGGCCAACTCGATCGGCATGGGCGCCCTCGTGCCGGGCCGGCTCGCGCTCGTGGCCGGGTCCTTCTCCACGAACGGCGTGACGACCACGCAGGTGCACGTCGACCCCCGCTGGCAGTCCCGGGTCTCGATCACCGCGGACCTGCGGATCGCCATGTCCACCTCCGCCACGGCGGCCCCCGCCCTCGACTGGCTGCTCGGGCTGCTTGGGGTCGACGGCGACGCCGAGCGCGACGCCCTGTTCGCGGGCGCCGCCGCGCTCGAGGCGGCCGAGGAGGTCCCGCTGCTGCTGCCCTACCTGGTCGGGGCCCCCTTCGACGGTCCCGGCACCGGCACGATCGCCGGCCTGCGGGGCTCGCACACGCGCGCCCACGTGCTGCGCGGCCTGCTCGAGGGGATCGCGCTCATGCACCGGCTGCACGCGGGCGCCCTGGCCGAGCGGTTCGACTGGGCCGAGCCGGTCCTCCTCGGCGGCGGGCTCTCCCGCTCCCCCCTGTACACCCAGCTCGTGGCGGATGTCATGAACGCGCCCGTGCAGGCGGTGAGCACGGCCGAGGCCGGCGCGTTCGGAGCCGCGGCCCTCGCCGGCGTCGGCGGCGGCCACTTCGACTCGATCGAGGCGGTGCAGGAGCTCGTGCCCGCCGCGGAGCCGGTGCCGCCGCGGGCGGCGCTGCGCGGCTACTGGGAGCATGTGATCGGCAGATTCGACGAGCTGACCCGCGACCTGGAGCCCTGGTGGGAAGGAACCACACGATGACCGACGAGCCGACCCTCGCCCCCGGGCTGAGTATCGCCGACCGGCGCGAGCGGATCCTCGCCCTTATCGGGCGGGACCGCCGCGTCGAGGTGACGGACCTGGCGGCCGGCCTCGCGGTCGCCGAGGAGACCGTGCGCCGCGACCTGCGCACCCTCGAGGCGCAGGGGCACCTGACCCGGGTCCACGGCGGAGCGGTGGCCAAGGCCTCCTATATCGACTCGCTCCCGCACATCTCCGGCGCCGAACCGGACTCCCATCCGCTCACCGCGCTCGCGTTGGAACGCGTGCCCGCGGCCGGGAGCATCTTCCTCGACGCCGGCCGCGCGTGCGAGGCGCTCGCCGCCGCCCTCCCGGACAGCCCCGACCTGCAGGTCGTGACCAACTCCGTGCCGGTCGCCCTCGCCGCCAGCCGGCACGAGCACGTGACCGTGTACAACCTCGGCGGGCGGGTCTCCCGCGACGGGGAGGAGTCCGGGCAGTGGGCGCGCGAGCTCATCGTCGACCTCAGCTTCGACCGGGCGTTCTTCGTGGTGCCGGGCCTCGACGGCTCGGATGCGAGCGCCGCCCGGACCCACAGCTCGCATGCGGCGGCCCTCAAGCGCGCCGCACTCGCCCGCGCCACCGAATCGGTGCTGCTCGTCGACGGCGGTGAGCCGGCGGGGCTCATCGGATACGCCAGGGCCGCGGACTTCCACGCGATCCTCAGCGTCTGCCCGCTTCCCGACTCGCTCGTGTCGCCCCTGACCCAGGCCGGCGTGACGGTCGCCGTGGCCGAGGGGAGCCACGCATGAGCCCCGCGGAGGTGGCCGGCGGAGTCGTGACCGTCACCCTCGCCGCCGCGCTCGATCTGACCTACCGGCTGCCCGGCGGGCTCCATCCCGGCGAGCTGCATCGCGCCGCCACGGTCACCCGCGAGCTGAGCGGCAAGGGCGTCAACGTGGCCCACGCGCTCGCGGCCGCGGGCCACCCGGTCGCCGGGGTCGCGGCCCTCGGCTCCGAGGCGCTGCCGATGCTCGACGCCGGCCCCCACGCCGAGGTGTTCACGGCCGTGGCCACCGCGGGCCACACCCGCATCAACACGACGATCCTCGACGGGGCCGGCGCCACGACCAAGGTGAACGAGGCCCCCGTGCCGCTCACCCGGGCCGAATGGGACGCCGTGCGCGACCTCGCCCTCGCGGAGGCGCGGCGCATCGGCGCCGAGTGGATCCTGCTCGCCGGCACGGTGCCGCAGCTCGCCGGCGCGCCGCGGCCCGGATCGCTCGTTCCCGTCGGTGAGTTGCTCCGGGCGGCCCGCGGCGCGGGCCTCCGGGTCGGCATGGACTCCTCCGACGCCGCCCTGGCGCACATCCTCGATACGCACCTGGGGGACGTCGCGCTGCTCAAGCCGAATACGCACGAGCTGGCGGGCGCCGTCCGTACGCCGTTACGGACCGTGGGCGAGGTGATCGCGGCCGCGACCACGCTGACCCGCGGCGGCGTGGAGTACGTGTACGTGAGCATGGGCTCCGACGGGGCGCTGCTCGTCACGGGGGCGGGCACGTGGCACGCCCACGCCCCCGCGCCGGCGGTGGTCAACAGCACCGGCGCGGGGGACGCCTCGCTCGCCGGCTTCCTCGTGGGCCTGGCCGCCGGCGGACCCGAACGGGCGATCGCGACGGCCGCCTCGTGGGGCGCGCACTCGGTGGCCCAGCCGAGGACCCTGCTGCTCGACCCGCACCGGGCCCCACCCGCCCGCGTCACCGCCGATCCCGATCCCGCCACCGCTCTGCGTGAGCCGGGCCTGCCCTAGGAACCGCGAAGAGAGAAGGACATCATGACCGAGCGTTCCACCCTCCGCCTCACCGCCGCCGCGCTCCCGCGGCTCCGGGAACGCGGCGAGGTCGCCGTGCCAGACTACGACCGATCGGCGATCACCGCCGGCATCGCCCACGTCGGCGTGGGCGGATTCCACCGGGCCCACCAGGCGAAGGCGATCGACGACCTGCTGCGCGCCGGCCTGGCCCGGGACTGGGGGATCGTGGGCATCGGCCTCATGCCGGGGGACGCGGCGATGCGCGACGCGCTCGCGGCCCAGGACCACCTGTACACGCTCGTGGAGAAGCGCGGCGACACCGACCTGCAGGCGCGGGTCATCGGCTCGATCGTCGACTACCTGTTCGCGCCGGAGGATCCCGGCGTCGTGCTCGAGCGGCTGGCCGATCCGGCGATCCGGATCGTCTCGCTCACGGTGACCGAGGGCGGGTACAACATCAACCAGGTCACGGGCGAGTTCATGCTGGACGATCCGCACGTCGCCCACGACCTCGGCTCCGAGGTGCCCGAGACCGTGTTCGGCTACATCACCGCCGCGCTGCGGCTGCGCCGGGAGCGGGGGATCCGGCCGTTCACGGTCATGTCCTGCGACAACCTCCAGGACAACGGGGTGGTGGCGCGGCGGGCGATCCTCACGTTCGCCCGGGCCAAGGACCCGGAGCTGGCGGACTGGATCGGTGCACACGTGGCGTTCCCGAACTCCATGGTCGACCGGATCACGCCCGTGACCACGGACGCGGACCGGGCGGCGCTCGCGGACGGCTTCGGGATCGAGGACGCGTGGCCGGTCGTGGCCGAGCCGTTCTTCCAGTGGGTGCTGCAGGACACCTTCACCGACGGGCGTCCGCCGTACGAGGAGGCGGGCGTGCAGGTCGTGACCGACGTGACGCCGTACGAGCTGATGAAGCTGCGCCTGCTCAACTCCTCACACCAGGGGCTGTGCTACTTCGGGGCGCTCATGGGATACCACTACGCCCACGACGCCACGATGAACCCGCTCGTCTCCCGGCTGCTGCTCGAGTACATGGAGCGGGAGGCCGGCCCGACGCTGCGCCCGATTCCCGGCATCGACCTCGAGGTGTACCGGCCCCAGCTCATCGAGCGGTTCTCGAACCCGGCGATCGGCGACACGGTGGCGCGGCTGTGCGCCGAATCCTCCGACCGGATCCCCAAGTGGCTGCTGCCGGTCGTGCGCGAGCAGCTCGAGCGCCCGGACCCGCAGGTGGCGCTCTCCGCGGCGATCGTGGCCTCGTGGGCGCGCTACGCCGAGGGGGTCGACGAGCAGGGCCGCCCGATCGACGTGGTGGACCGGCTGAAGGAGCGGGTCATGGCCGCCGCGGCCCGCCAGGGGGAGGATCCGCTCGCGTTCCTCCGCGACGAGGAGCTATTCGACGACCTCGCGGATCGGCCGGCCTTCACGGGGCCCTACCTGCGGGCGCTCGGGCTGCTCCACGAGGTCGGGGCAGAGAAGACCCTCGAGGCGGTGCTCGACGACCTCCCCTGACCTTGGGTGGTTGTGGGGTGCGCCGCCCTCGGGTGTTCTCGGGTGCGCCCTCGGGTGGGGCCGACCTGCGCGCAGGAGGTCGATCCGACGCGGCCATGAACCCGAGGCCCGTCCCCACGGGCCGACCTGCGCGGGGGCGGGCGATCCTCCCCGCTGCATCCCCCCGCGGGGTCAGTTGCGCCGGTTGATCACGGCGAAGGAGATCGCGAGGGTCGCCATGAGGGCGAGGTTGAGCGCGAGCAGGATCGGCAGCTGGTCCACCCCGACGCCGATGAGCAGGGTGGCCGCGACCGTCAGCGGCAGCGAGAGCAGGCCGAGCACGGCCAGGGCGCGGGTGAGCACGAGGTCGTCGCGCTCGTCGCCGCGCTGGGTCCAGCCGCGTTCGAACGTGGTGGCCCGCTCGGGGTGGCGCACCACTCGCAGGCCCGCGACCGCGGCGGCCACGAGGGCCAGGCCCGCCCCGACGAGGAAGCCGGTGCCCATGTTCCCCGGGGCGTACTCGCGCAGGAGCAGGCCGATCGCGGTGAGCAGCACGACGCCGGTGAACGGGATGAGCACGAGCAGGAACGTCTGGAGCGGGGTGCGGTCAGTCGTCGACATGGAAGATCTCCTCAACGCGGTGGTGGAAGTGGCGGGCGATCGTGATCGCCAGCGGGAGGGAGGGGTCGTAGCGGCCCGTCTCGATCGAATTGATCGTCTGGCGGGAGACGCCGAGTGCGGCGGCGAGCTCGGCCTGCGACATCCCCGTCGAGGTGCGCAGTTCGCGCACGCTGTTCCGCATCGCGCCTCCTGGCGTTCGGCCGATCGGATGCCTGATGCGGGCCCGCTGCGGCTCAGTGATGTCAAGTGCCCTTGTCATGACAAGTCTGCTTGACGCGCGCCTTTGGTGTCAAGCGACCTTGTCTTCGCCCCGTCCCATCTGCTGCCGACCAGGGTGAAATCCGCGGAATCCGCAAGGAAAGCCCGGCATCGGCCCTGGTCAGCGCGGGAAGTGCGGCATCGGCCCTGGTCGGCGGGGAGAGTGCGGCGTCGGCCCTGGTCGGCGGGGGAAGTGCGGGTTTGGCCCTGGTCGGCGGGGGAATCGCGGATACGGCCCTGGTCGGCGTGGTCCGATCCGCGCGGCCGCACAGGCCACTCGGCCACTCAAGCCCCAGCGGCCGCTCAGGCGGCGAGCAGCGCCCGCGCGAACTCGTGCATCCAGGTCCGTGCGCGCACGGGCGTCAACGAGGTCACCCCCTGGGCCCACTGCGCGCCGAGCCCGTCGGAGTAGGCCGCGAGCTTGAGCGCGGCGGCCGCCGGGTCGACGGTCCGGAACGCCCCGCTCGCGACCCCCCGGGCGAGGACGCGGGCGCAGCACTCCTCCCAGTGCCGGATCCGGGAGTCGTGGGCCCCGGCGATCCCCGGACGCCGCGCCACGGCCGCCCAGTAGTGCGTCCAGATCCGCCAGTGCGAGAGCACCGCGGGCGAGTCGTCGAACATCGGATCGATGAGCGCCGCCAGGGCCTGCCAGGGGTCGTCCTCGGCATCGGCCGTGGCCACCGCCGCCGCGTAGAACTCCCGCGCCTCGGTGATCACGACGGCCGAGAGGATCTCGTCCACCCCGGCGAAGTGATATGAGACCGTGCCCATCGACACCCCCGCGGCCGCCGCGATGTCGCGCAGCGAGGCCCGCGCCACCCCCTGGGCGGCGATCCGGGTGCGCGCGGCCTCGACGATCTGCCGGCGCCGCTGCGCCGGGGGGAGCCGGCGCCGGGCCACCTCGCTCACGCCCGCGATCGCGGGGCCCACGCACTCACACCGAGCTCCGCGGGATCACGTCCGTGTAGGTGCGCTCGAACGTGAGCCGCTCCTGCCCGGCGACCTCCGCGCGCGCCCGCACCCGCGCCGTGTAGGTGAAGTCGTCGCCGGTCGAGGTGAGCGCGGTCTCCGTGCGCACGAACGCCCGCCAGTCGTCCTTGGCGAGCTCGAGCTCCCACGAGGTGCGCGCCGTCGGGGAGGTGGGGTCGCCCTCGACGATCCGGTAGGTCTCGAGCGCGTCCTCGAGGAACACGAGCCCGTCCGGGTACCGGCGGGTGCCGCCGTAGCGCGGATCCACCCGCAGCGACGTCTCGCCGGCGGCCACGTCGTGGCTGGTCACCCGCTCCGGTCCCGGCAGCGGCGCGCGCTCCGGGGTGGTCACCGGGATCGGGCGGGCGTGCACCGCCGGCCCGAACTCCACCGGCACGGCCGCCGGATCGAGCAGCGGCAGCTCGATCGAGCCGGCCGACAGGTCGACCGAGAGCGCCCCGGCCTGCCCGTGCGGCCACACCCACGGCCAGTAGTGGTTGCTCAGCGCCACTCGCAGGGTGTGCCCGGCCGGGAACGAATATCCGGCGGCCTTGAGCGCGATCTCCACGTCGACGTCGTCGCCCGGGACGAGCTCGTCGCTGCGGTCCATGCCCGCCCGCCGCAGCAGGTTGAGCACCCCGAGGGTCACGAGCGTCGAGGAGCCGTCCGGGGCGACGTCGCACAGCCGCACGACGACGTTGGCCCGCGGCGCATCGCTGCTCAGCCGCAGCCGCACGAGCGCGCGCCCCACGAGGTCGAGGCCGGCCTCGCCCACCGGCAGGTCGACGCACGCCGAGCGCCCGTCCTCCGCGCGCTGGTCGACCGGCAGGTCGGCCGCGTTCCCGAACGGGAAGTAGCGGCCCGCGTCCTGGCCCGTGTTCCACGGGCTGTCCACCGCGATCCGGCCCTCGCCCAGGCGAAGGCGTACGGACGGCGCGGCGCCCCTGCCCGGGCGAGCGGCGTCGTCCGTAGGCCAGTCGAGGCCACGCCAGCGGCCGCTGCGCTCGCGGATATAGGGCGAGGGCCGTTCGGAGTCGGTCACCCACACGCGCAGCCGCGGCTCCGCCATGACGTCGGTGCCGGCGCCCCGCAGCCAGTGGTCCCACCAGCGCAGGGTCTCGCCGAGGAAGTCGATCTGGGGGCCGGGGGCGAGTTCGCGGTCGGGGTACTGGTGCGACCACGGCCCGATGATCCCGCGCACGGGGCCCGGCAGGTTCTCCAGCAGCCGCAGCACGGTGTCGCGGTAGGGGTCGGACCAGCCGCCCACGGCGAGCACGGCCGCCGAGATGCCCGGATAGTTCTCGCAGGCGCTGCCGCGGCGCCAGTAGTCGTCGCGGTCCTGGTGGGCGAGCCAGCGCGGCCCGAGCGGGTACTGGCCCTCGAGCCGCTCCCGCCAGGCGTCCACCCAGTCGGGCCCGACGGCGTCGGGGTGCGGCGGGCGGGAGGCGAAGGCGAGCATCGTGCCCGCCCAGGCCGACATGTCGATCCCGAGGAGCGCGCCGCCGATGTAGTGCACGTCGTTGTCGTAGCGGTCGTCGGTCGAGCACACGGTCACGATCGCCTTGAGCGCGGCGGGGGCGCGTTCGGCGAGCTGGAGGGAGTTGAATCCGCCCCAGGAGATCCCGAACATCCCCACGTTCCCGTTGCTCCACGGCGCCCGGGCGAGCCAGTCGATCAGCTCCACCCCGTCGTCGAGCTCGGCGGGGGAGTACTCGTCGGTGAACAGGCCCTCCGAGCCGCCGGTGCCGCGCACGTCCACCCGCACCGACGCGTACCCGTGGGCGGCGTAGTAGGGGTGGCGCTCGCTGTCGCGCACCGAGGTCCAGTCGTCGAGCCGGTAGGGCAGGTACTCCAGCACCACCGGCACGCCGCCGGCCGGGATCTCGGCCGGCAGCCACACCCGCCCGCGCAGCCGGGTGCCGTCGGCGAGCGGGATCCACAGGTCCCGCACCTCGATTGCGGCGGGGTCGATCTCCATGAGCATCAGGCATGCACTCCTTGGTCCAGACGAACGAGATGGTCGGTGCCCACGGTCGCGAGCTCGGCGGCGCCGTCGATGCGGAATCGGCGGCGCTCGAGGTCGGCGTCCGGCAGCCGGGACTGCCCGGGCTCGACCACGGAGTCGAGCAGCGTGCGCGTGTAGGGGTGGCGCGGATCGGCGAACAGCTCGGACGTCGGTGCCGATTCCACGATGTGGCCGGAGTTCATCACCACGATCCGGTGGGCGAGGCGGCGCACGACGGCGAGGTCGTGGCTGATGAACAGGCACGCGAGGCCGCGCCGCTCCCGGAGTTCGTCGAGCAGGTCGAGCACCTCGGCCTGCACGGACACGTCCAGGGCGGTGGTCGGCTCATCGGCGATGAGCAGGCTCGGCCGGGCGGCGAGCGCCCGCGCGATACCGACGCGCTGGCGCTGCCCGCCCGAGAGCTGACCCGGCAGGCGCGGCGCGAATTCTGGCCCGAGCCCCACCTCGATCAGAAGCTGCTCCACCTCGGCGCGCCGCTGGTTGCGGGAGAGGATGCCGAACACGGTGAGCGGGCGGGCGATGGCATCGGCGACGGACCTGCGCGGGTTGAGGGCCAGGTCGGCGTTCTGGAACACCATCTGGACGCCGCGGCGGACCGCGCGCGGCCGGCGCGCGACCGGTCCGCCCAGGTCGTGGGAGGCGCCGTCGGCGTCCCGCAGGGTCATCCGGCCGGCCTCGATCCGCACTAGTCCGGCCAGCGCCGTGGCCACGGTCGACTTGCCCGATCCGGACTCACCCACGAGCGCGACCGTCTCCGAATGGCGCACCTGCACTCCGAAGTCGGTCACCGCCCGGCGCGGGGCATGCGGGTAGCGGATGTCCACGCCCTCGCAGGCGAGCACCACGTCGGCGCCGAGGTCGAGCAGGGGCGGCGGCTCCGTGCCCTCGATGCGGGGCGCGGCGGCCAGCAGCTCGCGGGTGTAGTCGGCCCGCGGCGCGGTGAGTACCTGGGAGGTCGGGCCGTGCTCGACGTCCGCTCCGGTGCGCATGACCACGACCTCGTCGCTCACGGCCGAGACCACGCCGAGGTCGTGGCTGACGATGAGCACCGCCATCCCGAGCTCGTCGCGCAGGTCGGCCACGAGCGCGAGCACCGCGGCCTGGGTGATGACGTCCAGGGCGGTGGTGGGCTCGTCGAGCACGAGCACCTTCGGGCCCGGTGCGATCGCCATCGCGATCGTCACGCGCTGCTGCTGCCCACCGGAGAGTTCGTGCGGATAGCGCCGGGCGAGCTGCGCGGGCGAGGGTAGGCGGACCCTGGCGAGCAGCTCGTGCACCCGGTCGTCTCCTGCGGGCAGCCCGTGCACGGCCAGCGCCTCGCGGATCTGTTCACCGATCCGCATGGACGGTGTGAGGGAGTGCCCGGCGTTCTGCGGCACGAGGGCGACCGTGCGCCCCCGCAGTTCGCGCAGGTCCCGCGGGGCGAGGGCGAACACGTCCTGCCCCTGCACCTCGACGGTTCCCGAGTCGATCGCCGAGCCGGGCCGCAGGTGGCCGAGCAGCGTGTCGGCCACGGTGGACTTGCCGGAGCCGGACTCGCCCACGAGGCCGAGCGTGCGCCCGGCCCTCAGGTCGAGGGAGAGGTCGTCGACGACGCGCACCCGGCCGGTGCCGGCGGCGTAGGAGATGGTCAGCCCGCTGATCCGGGCGGTGAGATCGGTGGTGACGGTCATGACTGCACTCCTCGCTGGGCCCGGTCCACTCCGAAGTACTTGCCGAGCCCGTCGGCGGCCAGGTTGAGCCCGACCACGAGCGCCGCGAGCGCGACGATCGGGGCGAGCGTTCCGGCCGGCGCCACGGTCAGGGCGGTGCGGTTCTCCTGGATCATCAGGCCCCAGTCCGGCGCGGGAGGGTTCACGCCGAAGCCGAGGAACGACAGGGTCGAGACGAGCAGCACGACCCATGAGGCGCGCATCGCGAACTCCACGAGCACGACGTCGAGGATATTCGGCAGGACCTCCCGGAAGATGATGGACGGCGCCCGCTCGCCTCGGGCGCGGGCGGCACGAACGTAGTCGCTCGTGAGTACGGGGCGCGTCGCGCCGCGGATGACGAGCGCCACGGCCGGCACGTAGACCACCGAGATCGCCAGCACGAGCACGGGGATGGAGTTTCCGAACACGGAGACGATGAGCAGCAGGGCGAGCACGGCGGGAACGGCGAGGATCGAGTCGAGCAGGCGGCTGATGACGCTGTCGACCCAGCGGCCGTAGAACGCCGCGATCGTGCCGATGATCGTGCCGAGCACCACCGCGCAGACGGTTGCCAGCAGCGCGACGGTCAGCGCGAACCGGCCGCCGAGCAACAGCCGGGACAGCACGTCCCGGCCGTAGGCGTCGGTACCGAGCCAGTGGTCCCAACCGGCGCCCGCCAGGGCGTTCTCGGCGTCGGTCGCCACCGGGTCGTACGGGGCGAGCAACGGGGCGGCCAGGGCGACGAGCACGGTGATCGCCACGAGCACGAGCCCGATTCGGGTGGAGCGGTCCAGATCCGCGCGGAACGCGTGCAGTGCGCGGCGCAGGACGTGGGGGCGGGGTGCCCCGGTGGGGGCGGTGGGAGCGGTCATGCCGTCACCTCCTGGTCGGGCCGCCCGGAGGGGGCGTGCGGGGTCGGTGCGTCGACGTGGCCGGGCGGGCCGCCCGGCGTCGGCGTGTCCCCGCCCCGCGCGCGCCGTCCGTACGTGCGCAGGCGGGGATCGACGGTCAGGGCGGTCAGATCGGCGATGAGGTTGGCCACCACGTAGACGAGTGCGGAGAGGATGGCGATCGCCTGCAGCACCGGCAGGTCACGGGTGGACACGGAGTCGAGCATGAGCTTGCCGAGGCCGGGATAGTTGAATACGGACTCGACCACGACGACGCCGCCGAGGAGCCAGGCCACGTTGATCGAGGCGATCGGCAGCACCGGCAGCACGGCGGTCGGGGCGACGTGCCGCCACAGCACGCGCCGCCGGGGCACGCCCTTGAGGGTCGACAGGGTCGCGTATTCGGTCGCGAGACCGTCGATGGCGGAGGAGCGCATCGCGCGGATGATGTAGGCCGCCATCGAGATGATGAGCGTGACGGCCGGCAGGATCGCGGCCGGTGCCAGCTCGCCGAAGGATGCCGAGGGGCCCTGCACGACCACGGCCGGGAAGATCGGCAGGAGGATCGCCAGCAGCAGCACGAGCACCGTGGCGACGACGAACTCCGGGATGCTCATGCCGAGCAGCGCGAGCACGGAGATCGTCGAGTCGGTGGCCCGGCCGCGGCGCGCGGCGGCCCGGATCCCGAGCCAGATCGAGCCGGCCACCCCGACGATGATTGCGGGCAGGGCGATGATCAGGGTGTTGGCGAACGCGGACCAGACGCCGGCGGCGACGGGCTCGCCGGAGACGAGCGAGGTGCCGAAGTCGCCGCGGACGGCGCCGGCGATCCAGTCGGCGAAGCGCACCCAGACCCCCTGGTCGAGGCCGAGCCGGGCACGCATCGCCTCGAGGGCCTCGGGGGTCGCGTCCTGGCCGAGGAGCTGGGCGGCCACGTCGCCGGGGAGGGCCTGCACCGCGAAGAACACGAAGAACGCGGTGAGGAAGAGCGTGATGATCCCGGTCGCGAGCCGGGTGAGCACGAGCCGGGTCATCGTTCCTCCCTCAGGCCGATGTTCAGATAGTCGAATTCGAAGCCGTACTCGTCGTAGTTGACGACGTTGGTCGACAGTCCCACGAGCCGGTCGCCGAAGACCGGGGTGAGGTCGGCGCCGTCGGCCACGATGAGCCGCTGGGCGTCCTGGTACTTGGCGAGCCGGGTGGCGTCGTTGGTGTCGGCGCGGGCGGCGTCGAGCAGGTCGTCGAACTGCGGATTCGACCAGGCGGACTCGTTGTAGCTCGACCCGGTGCGGAAGACCTGGTTGAGGAGCTGGTCGATCGGGCGGCCCGTGAACCAGTAGCTCACCATGAGGGGCTGCGCCATCCAGATCTGGGTGTAGTAGGAGTCGGCCGAGACGTTCGTGATGTCGAGGCGGATCCCGGCCTCGCGGACCTGGTGGGCGAAGGAGGTGGCGATCGCCGTGAAGTTCGGCTCGTAGGCGGAGGTGTAGATCTTCGTGCGGAAGTCCTCCCGGCCGATCTCCTTGAGCAGCGCGCGGGCCTTGTCCGGGTCGTATTCGCGCTCGACCTCGGTGAAGGCGGCCATCTGCGGCGGCACCGGGTTGTCCCAGCCGGGGGTGCCGGTGCCCTGCAGGGCGGTGGCGAGCACCCGGCGGGGGTCGTAGGCGAGCTTCATCGCCTCGCGCATCTTCGGGTCGGAGAACTCCTCGCTCGTGGCGAGCATCGGGATCGTGTACCACTGCGCGTTCTCGACCCGGGCCACGGTCGTGCCGGGGGAGCCGGCCACGACCCGGGCGGTCGCGTTGTCGAGGTTCGTCTGGCTGAGCAGGTCGACCTGGCGGGCGAGCAGCGCGTTCACCCGGGCGGAGGTGTCCTGGATGGAGAAGAACTCGATGGCGTCGAGGACGGGGCGGCCGTCGAAGTAGTCCTCGTTCGCGCGCACCTTGCCGGCGCCGGCGGGCTCGTAGGACTCGAGCACGAAGGGCCCGGTGCCGATGCCGGTCCGGCCGATCTCGCCCGCGGAGTCCTCGGGGATGACATAGCACTGGTAGGCGGTGAGCAGGGAGGGGAACTCGGCGTTCGGGGTCGACAGGTTGAACCGGATCGTCGTCGCATCGACCGCGTCCATCGAGTCGACGAGCGCGAGCGGGCCGGCCTGGGGCGAGCCCGTGTCGGGATCGAGGATGTGCCCGAACGTGTAGCGCACGTCGCGGGCGGTGAGCGGGCGGCCGTCGTGGAAGCGCACCCCGGGGCGCAGCTGGAAGGTCCACGTCGTGGCGTCGGCGTTGCTCGACCATTCGGTCGCGAGGTCCGGCACGGTCTCGCCGTTGCGGTCGAGTCGGACCACGCGGTTGTAGATCGCCCCGAGGTATTCGTAGGCGGAGAGCGCGCTCGCGGGATCGAGGGTCTCGGCGGCGCTGGCGGCGGGGCGGGCGATGCGCATCGTCGCGCCGGGGACCGCGGCGCCGGTCGCGGCTCGCTCGGGCACGGTGAGTGGGGGAGCCCCGCAGGCGGCCAGGCCCACGGTGGCGGCACCGCCGACGAGTCCCGCCAGGAAGATGCGGCGGTCGATCGGATGGGTCACAGAGCCTCCTCAGGCTAATCGGGCACTTGCACGATAGGGGCTCGTGGCCGATTCGTGGGGGGTTCTTGAGGCGAGATCGGGCGCGCTTGACCGAGTCCTGACCAATTCCCGGCACCGTCGCATCCGCGCCCTGGTGCGCGAAGGTCGCCGGATGTGCCGCCCTCGACACGGCGCCCCGCGCGCCCCCGAAAGTCCGTCTCAGGATTCGAGATTTCCTCGGCTCGCGCGGTCGGCGGCCCGGCGCGGGTGAGCTGGGCCACCGCCCGCCGGTGATGTCGACCACGGTCCAGCGCGGGGGGTCGGCCCCGCGGTGGCGGGGAAACGCCGGCCGGGCTGTGAGCGCGGTCTCAGAGTTCACGTCGTGAAACTCAAATCTTGCATTGTGGAAACATACCGGGTCTCGTACGGTCGGCCCGAGCCCCACAGGGGGGCCAACGACCAAGGAGGGTCACGTGTCCATCGCTGCTGTGGCCGAGGGCAACGCCGGCCGGCTCAAGAAACGGCCGTTCTACACCTCGCTGTTCTTCCAACTCATCGCCGCCGTCGTCCTCGGCATCTCGATCGGACACCTGTTCCCCGATCTGGGCCAGCAGCTGCGGCCGCTGGGCGACGGCTTCATCCGGCTGATCAAGATGATCATCGCCCCGCTCATCTTCCTCGTCATCGTCACCGGCATCTCAGCGGTGGGGGACGTCAAGTCCGTCGGCCGGGTCGGCGTCAAGGCGCTGCTGTACTTCACCGTCGCCACCGGCTTCGCGCTGACGTTCGGCCTCATCGTGGCCAATATCGCCCAGCCGGGTGCGGGCATGGACATCGACCCCGCCACCCTCGACTCCTCGGCGCTCGACGGCGTGACCGGCCAGGCCCAGTCCGGCGCGGAGTTCGTGCTCGGGGTCATCCCGGTGAGCGTGCTCGGCGCCTTCGCGGAGAACAACCTGCTCCAGGTGCTATTCTTCGCGGTGTTCTTCGGTGCGGCGGTCGTGGTCATCGGGCAGAAGAAGTGCGCCCCGGTGCTCACCCTCTTCGAGACCATCCTCGAGGTCGTCTTCCGGATCATGGCCTGGGTCATGCGGGTCGCCCCGATCGGGGCGCTCGGCGCGATGGCCTTCATCATCGGCCAGTACGGCATCGAGACCCTCGGCACGTTCGGCAAGCTCATCCTCGCCTGCTACGCGGCCGCGCTCGTGTTCATGGGCCTGCTCTTCGTGGTCGCCTGGACCTTGGCGCGGGTGCCGTTGTGGCAGTTCATCAAGTACACCCGCGAGGAATTCCTGCTCGCGCTGGGCACGGCCTCGACCGAGGCGGTCATGCCGCGGATCATGACGAAGCTGACCAACGCGGGCTGCTCGCGGGCCACGGTCGGGCTCGTGGTGCCGACGGGCTACAGCTTCAACCTCGACGGTGCCGCGATCTACCTGTCGATCTCGCTGCTCTTCCTGGCCCAGGCCTTCGGTCACGACCTGACCCTCGGCCAGCAGATCGCCGCCCTGGGGATCCTGCTCCTCACCTCCAAGGGGATGGCCGGCGTGCCGGGGTCGAGCTTCCTCGCCCTGTCCGCGACGGCCGCCGCGCTCGGGATCTTCCCCGTCGCCGGTGTCGCGCTCCTGCTCGGGGCCGACCGGATCATGGATTCGATGCGGGTGAGCGTCAACCTGCTCGGCAACTGCGTCGCCACCTTCGTCGTGGCAGCGTGGGAGAAGCAGCTCGACCGCGACATGATGCGTCGCGCATTCGCCGGAGAGATCACGAACGAGGCCTCCGCCATCATCCTCGACGCCGAGGAGGAGTTCGAGGAGGACGAGGCGATCCGCGCGGAGCAGGGACTGCCCTCCGCCCCCCGCTGGACGGGTGCCCCCAGCATCGAAACCAGCGTCGAGCCCGGTGTCGAGGCCGGCGCGGGCATCGGGGCCGAACCGGTCGGCGCGCGATCCGGCCGGTAGTGGCTCCGCACGGCGCTACGCACGCGCGGCGGCGTAGCGCCGTGAGCAAGACCTCGGATTCGAGTGTGTCCAGCGGTGCCGTAGCATGGGAGAGTTGTCCTCAATCCCGAGGTGTGCGCTCGCGTGCCATCGGGCACCGACCGGGCGCCGGCTCCCGACCCGTCGAATCGACGCGGTCACGGCGCCACCACCGACTTGACTGGAGTGCAGTACGTGAAGAGCGCTGTCGAGAACATCGACCCGACCCGGGTCAAGCTGACCGTCGAGGTCCCGCTGGAGGAGATCCAGACCCACGTGGACCAGGCCTATAAGGACGTCGCGGCGCAGGTGAACATCCCCGGCTTCCGGCGCGGCAAGGTGCCCCCGCGCATCATCGACCAGCGCGTGGGCCGGCCCGCGGTGCTCGAGCAGGCCGTCAACGCGGCCATGCCCGACCTCTACGGCCAGGCCGTCGCCGAGGCCGACATCAAGCCGATCGGCCGCCCCTCCCTCGACGTCACCGCCGTGCCCGGCATCACCGAGGACGCGAACGACCTCGTGTTCACCGTCGAGGTCGACACCCGCCCCGAGTTCAGCCTCCCCGAGCTCGCGGAGGTCACGCTCACCGTCGACGACGCCGAGGTGAGCGAGGCCGACATCGACGACGCCCTCAACGGCCAGCGCGAGCACTACGCCACCCTCGTGAGCGTCGAGCGGGCCGCCGCCGACGGCGACTACGTCACGATCGACATGGCCGCGAGCATCGACGGCGAGGAGATCGACACGGTCGCGGGCGTCTCCTACGAGATCGGCTCGGGCAACATGCTCGAGGGGCTCGACGAGGCCCTCATCGGCCTCGAGGCCGGCGGCAGCACGACGTTCGAGGCCCCGCTCGCCGGCGGCGAGCACGCCGGCGCCAACGCCCAGATCGAGGTGACCGTCGGCGCCGTCAAGGAGCAGGAGCTGCCCGAGGCGGACGACGACTTCGCCCAGACCGCCTCGGAGTTCGACACGATCGCCGAGCTGCGCGAGAGCCTGCGCGGGCAGGTGGCCGACGCCAAGGCGAACAACCGCGCCGTGCAGGCCCGCGACCTGCTCCTCGAGCACCTCCTCGGGGCCACCGACTTCCCGGTGCCCACCGGAGTCATCGAGGACGAGGTGCACAGTCACCTCGAGGGCGAGGGCCGCCTCGAGGACGACGAGCACCGCGCCGAGGTGACCGAGGAGGCCACGAAGGCCCTGCGCCGTCAGCTCGTGCTCGATGCCCTGAGCGAGCAGGTCGAGCCGCAGGTCGGCCAGCAGGAGCTCGTGGAGTACCTGCTGCGCATGGCCCAGCAGTCCCGCCAGGACCCGAACGAGTTCATCGCCAACGCCGACAAGAACGGTCAGATCCCGCTGTTCGTGGCCGAGCTGACCCGCAACAAGGCGCTCGCGATCGCGCTGCGCGCGGTGAGCGTCGTGGACGCCGCCGGCGAGGCCGTCGACCTGAGCGCCTACATCGGCTCGGACGAGGAGGACGCCGCCGCGGCGGCGGCCGCCGGGAACTTCGTCGATGTGACCGGTGACGTCGAGGCGGCGGCCGAGGAGGCCGTCGTCGTCGAGGACGACTCGAACGAGGACGCCTCGGATGAGGACTCGGAGGAGTCCAAGGACGCCTGAGTCGCGAATCGCGCGTGAACGGCCGGCGGGACGACCCGCCGGCCGTTCGCATGTCGAGGCGCGGTGCGGCCCATCGAGGCGGGCCGCGGGGCTGTGCGCTGGCAGCGAAACAACGGCGCCCGCGGGCAGGTCCGAGGCCGGGGCGGCGTTAGAGTCTGGTGAGCCACCCGCGAAGTCAGGAGCATCCGTGAGTCACACACCCGATCGCATCACCGCCGCAGCGTCCGAGCCCTCGCAGTCGACGCTCGGCGACAGCATCTACAACCGCCTGCTCAAGGAGCGGATCATCTGGCTCGGGTCGGAGGTTCGCGACGAGAACGCCAACCAGATCTGCGCCCAGATGCTGCTGCTCGCGGCCGAGGACCCCGACAAGGACATCTCGCTGTACATCAACTCCCCGGGTGGCTCGGTCACGGCGGGCATGGCGATCTACGACACGATGCAGTACGTGCAGCCGGACGTGGCCACGTTCGGCATGGGGATGGCCGCCTCGATGGGCCAGTTCCTGCTCGCCTCGGGCACGAAGGGCAAGCGCTTCGCCACCCCGCACGCCCGGGTGATGATGCACCAGCCCTCCGGCGGCATCGGCGGCACCGCCACCGATATCAAGATCAACGCCGAGCTCATTCTGCACATGAAGCGCACGATGGCCGAACTCACGGCGGAGCAGACCGGCAAGTCCGTCGAACAGATCAACAAGGATGCCGACCGGGACCGCTGGTTCACGGCCGACGAGGCGCTCGAATACGGCTTCATCGACCACGTGATCGTCCACGCGGCCGCCATGAACCAGAAGTAACCATCAAGGAGACAGCACACGTGCGTAATTTCGGCAATCTTCAACAGCACGATCGGCCCGGCGCGTTCACCACCCGGGCCGGTGCTCCCGGTGGCCTCGCCCCCGCCCCGAGCTCACGGTACGTCCTGCCTCAGTTCGAGGAGCGGACGGCCTACGGCTTCAAGCGCCAGGACCCCTACACCAAACTCTTCGAGGACCGCATCATCTTCCTCGGGGTGCAGGTGGACGACGCGTCCGCCGACGACGTCATGGCCCAGCTCCTCGTGCTCGAGAGCCAGGACCCGGACGGCCTCATCACCCTGTACATCAACTCACCCGGCGGCTCGTTCACCGCGATGACCGCGATCTACGACACGATGCAGTACATCAAGCCGCAGATCCAGACGGTCTGCCTCGGCCAGGCCGCCTCCGCCGCGGCCGTGCTGCTCGCCGCCGGCTCGCCCGGCAAGCGGCTCGCGCTGCCGAACGCCCGCGTGCTCATCCACCAGCCCGCGATGGAGGGCGGCTACGCCCAGGCCTCGGACATCGAGATCCACGCGAACGAGATGATCCGGATGCGCGAATGGCTCGAGGACACCCTCGCCCGGCACACCGGCCGGGACGTGGAGCTCGTGCGCAACGACATCGAGCGCGACAAGATCCTCTCCGCCCAGGCCTCGCTCGAGTACGGCCTCGTGGACCAGGTGCTCGAGAGCCGCAAGACGCCGGAGCTGCCGTCGGCGTGATCGGCGAATGCACGGCGTATGGACGACGCAGCTCGCCTCGGGAGGGTCTGCCCCGTGTGATCGACACGCGGCAGACCCTCTCGCGTTGACGAGGGGGCGAGCATAGAGTGGCCTGGCGCGCATCCGCCGATCGACAACAATGGGCTGATGCGAGTCCGCCCCTGCCGTCACCGGCAGGAATCGTGAGAGGAATGAGGAAGAGATGGCGCGCGTAGGCGAAGGCGGCGATCTGCTCAAGTGTTCCTTCTGTGGCAAGTCCCAGAAGCAGACGAAGCGACTGATCGCCGGCCCCGGCGTGTACATCTGCGTCGAGTGCATCGAGCTGTGCAACGAGATCGTCGAGGAGGAACTCGCCGAGACCGTCGAGACCGAGCTGACCGAGCTGCCCAAGCCGAGGGAGATCTTCGACTTCCTCGAGGAGTACATCATCGGCCAGGACTCGGCGAAGCGCTCGCTCGCGGTCGCCGTCTACAACCACTACAAGCGGGTGCGGGCCGGGGTCGAGAACCCGACGGTGGGGGAGGGCGAGGTCGAGCTGGCGAAGTCGAACATCCTGCTCATCGGCCCGACCGGCTGCGGCAAGACCTACCTGGCCCAGACGCTGGCGAAGATGCTCAACGTGCCGTTCGCGATCGCCGACGCCACGGCGCTCACCGAGGCCGGCTACGTCGGGGAGGATGTGGAGAACATCCTGCTCAAGCTGCTCCAGGCCGCGGACTTCGACGTGAAGAAGGCCGAGACCGGCATCATCTACATCGACGAGATCGACAAGATCTCGCGCAAGTCCGAGAACCCCTCGATCACCCGCGACGTCTCCGGGGAGGGCGTGCAGCAGGCGCTGCTCAAGATCCTCGAGGGCACCCAGGCGTCGGTGCCGCCGCAGGGCGGACGCAAGCACCCCCATCAGGACTTCCTCACGATCGACACCTCGAACGTGCTGTTCATCGTGGCCGGGGCGTTCGCCGGGCTGGACGAGATCATCGCGGGCCGGGCCGGGCGGCGCGGGATCGGGTTCGGCTCCCCGCTGCACAGCGCCGACACCGTGGACGTCATCGACGACGTCATGCCCGAGGACCTGCTGAAGTTCGGCCTCATCCCCGAGTTCATCGGCCGGCTGCCGGTCATCAGCACGGTCACCCCGCTCGACGACGACGCGCTCGTGCGGATCCTCACCGAGCCGCGCAACGCCCTGATCAAGCAGTATCAGCGCATGTTCGAGATGGACGGCGTGGAGCTGGAGTTCACCGAGGAGGCCACGGTCGCCATCGCGGGGCAGGCGATCCTGCGCGGCACCGGTGCCCGCGGGCTCCGGGCCATCCTCGAGGAGGTGCTCGCCGGGGTGATGTTCGACGTGCCGAGCCGCGACGACGTGGCCCGCGTGGTCATCACCGACGAGGTCGTTCTCGAGAACGTCAACCCGACCCTCGTGCCCCGGGAGGCTCCGAAGAACGAGCCGCGGGAGAAGAGCGCCTGATGGGCGAGCCCGCGGCACCGGGTGTCGGGCTGCCCGAGGAGCTGCTGCGCATCCGCGGCAGCATCGACAACATCGACGCCGCGCTCGTGCACCTGCTCGCCGAACGGTTCAAGTGCACGCAGCGGGTCGGCCTGCTCAAGGCACACTCGGGGCTGCCGCCCTCGGATCCGGCGCGGGAGGAGCGGCAGATCGCACGGCTGCGGGCGCTGGCACACGACGCCGGACTCGACCCGGTCTTCGCCGAGAAGTTCCTCGGGTTCATCGTGGCCGAGGTGATCCAGCACCACGAGGACATCGCGGACACCCACGCCGCGGACACCCGGGTCGAGTAGCGCCGTGCTCAGATTCTGGCGGCGGCACCGGGCCGAGCCGATGGCGGCCGAACTGGCCCAGGGGTTCTGGGCGAGTGACGCGGTGGGACTGCAGCGCGCGATCCTCTCCCTGCTGTCCGCCGTGGACAGGCGCCGCGGCGGCCTCAGCGGTCGGGTGGAGTTCACCGCCGGGGCCGAGGGCCGGGTCGTCGTGGTGTGGGGCAACCGGATCGTGGGATTCGTGCCCCCGGCGCACGCCGGCTCCCTCCACGCCCAGCTGGGGGAGGCCGATCCGGCCGCGCTCGTGGCGGACGCGAGCATTCGCCGCTACGAGGAGAACTGGCGCGTGTGGGTCGGGCCGGAATGGGGAGGCGGCGGCGGTGAGGGCGGGCCGGAGGAGCCGATCGACGAGCTCGACGCCCCGCCCCCGACCATCCTCGGCATCCCGACCAAGCGTCGCTGAGCTCGGCCGCCACGCCGCCCGGATCGACCACGCGTCCTCCCGTCCTGCCCGCTGGATCGCGGGGCAGCGGATATGGTGGCGGTCAACGTCGACACGCAACCAAGGGAGGCCGATGTGCACGAGGTGAGGGCCGTCGTCTGCAAGGCGAAGAACGAGCCGGTGACCGTGGAGACGATCCTGGTGCCCGACCCCGGGCCCGGCGAGGCGCTGGTCGACGTGATCACGTGCGGGGTGTGCCAGACCGACCTGCACTACAAGGTCGGCGGCGTGGGCGACGACTTCCCCTACCTGCTCGGGCACGAGGCCTCCGGCATCGTCGCTGCGGTGGGCGAGGGCGTGACCGAGGTCGCCCCCGGCGACGCCGTCATCCTCAACTGGCGGGCCGTGTGCGGGAGCTGCCGGGCGTGCCGCAGGGGTGAGCCCTGGTACTGCTTCGACACCCACAACGCCGTGAACAAGATGACCCTGCTCGACGGCACCGAGCTCTCCCCGGCGCTCGGGATCGGCGCCTTCGCGGAGAAGACCCTCGTGGCGGCCGGCCAGTGCACGAAGATCGAGGGGGCGATCGAGCCCCACCAGTACGCCGCCCTCGGACTGCTCGGCTGCGGGGTCATGGCCGGCATCGGGGCCGCGATCAACACCGGGGCGATCCGGCGCGGTGAGTCCGTGGCGGTCATCGGCTGCGGCGGCGTGGGCACGGCGGCGGTCGCCGGCGCCGCGCTCGCCGGGGCCACGACGATCATCGCGGTCGACCTCGACGACGGCAAGCTCGCCACCGCGCGCTCCTTCGGCGCCACCGACACGATCAACGCCCGCGAGCAGGATGTGGTCGAGGGCATCCGGTCCCTCACCGGCGGCTTCGGGGCCGACCTCGTGGTCGACGCCGCCGGCATCGCCGTGACGTTCGAGCAGGCCTTCCGCGCCCGGGACCTGGCCGGGCGGGTCGTGCTCGTCGGCGTGCCCGAGCCCGGCACGACCGTCGAGCTCCCACTCGACGAGCTCTTCGGCCGCGGCGGCTCGATCAAGTCCTCCTGGTACGGCGACACGCTGCCCTCGCGCGACCTGCCGATGCTCGTGGACCAGTACCGGCGCGGCCGCCTCGACCTCGACGGCTTCGTGACCGAGCGGATCGAGCTCGGCGAGATCGAACCCGCCTTCACCCGGATGAGCGCCGGCCGCGTGCTGCGCTCCGTGGTGGAGATCAACCCGCCCCCCGGGGTCGTCGCCGACCGGCGGGGGGAGGACTCATGACGCGCACCGACGCCACCGGCCGCATCCGCATCGAGAACGTCGTCACGAGCGGCACGTTCTCCCTCGACGGGGGCACGTGGGAGGTCGACAACAACGTGTGGATCGTCGGGGACGACGAGGCGTGCCTCGTGATCGATCCCGCCCACGACGCCGACGCCGTGGTCGCGGCCGTGTCGGGACGACGCGTGGTCGCCGTGCTCCTCACGCACGGCCATGACGACCACATCCGCGCCGCCCGAGACGTCGCCGCGCGACTCGGGGCGCCGATCCACCTCAACCCGGCCGACGAGATGCTCTGGCGGGAGGTGTATCCACGCGCCGGCTTCGACGCCGAGATCGTCGACGGTCAGGTGTTCACGATCGGCCCGGCGGGCGCCGAGGTGAGCCTCACCGCGCTCCACACGCCCGGGCACTCCCCGGGCTCGACCTGCTTCCACGCCCCGGCGCTGGGGGAGGGCGGCGTGCTGTTCTCCGGCGACACGCTCTTCAACGGCGGCCCCGGCGCCACGGGCCGCTCGTTCTCGGACTTCGGCACGATCGTCGACTCGATCCGCGACCGGCTCCTCACCCTGCCCGAATCCACCGAGGTGCTCACCGGCCACGGGGACTCCACGAGCATCGGCGCCGAGAAGCCACACCTGGCCGACTGGATCGCTCGCGGGCACTGACCGCCCCGGGTGGGAGAGGCGAGGATCAGTCGTCGTTCCCGGTCCTCGACCGCTTCACCCGAGACTGTTCGTCCTCGAGGTCGGAGAGCTCCTCCTCGTCCTGGTCCCGATCATCGAGGTCGTCGACGGCGACGTCGGCCTCGAGCCCGCGTTTCCTCGACGGCTCCGGCAACCCGGTGAGCCGGGCCACCTCCGCGCGGACCTGTGCGTCCAGCTCATCGTCGAGATCCACCTCCGTCAACGCGTCGTCGACGAATCGCCATTGGACCACCCCCTGCTTCTCTCGGCTCAGACCGGGGAAGGCGGCGAAGACGGTCATCGTGTGCTGCGCGAGCGCGGCGCCGTACCGCGCGCTGCGATCCTCGACATCGACCGTGAGGGCCTTGCGATCGAACGTCATGAGCATCCCGGCGGCCATGGTCTTCCCGTGGCCGCCGCCCGGATCCTTCACCTCGCCTTCCCGCCCGAGCACCTGCTGAGCATCGCCGAGCTTCCGCACGCCCACGCGTTCGCTGTCCTCCCCGGCGCCCTTCTTCCCGCTCACCGGCTTGCCGTGCCTGTCGCGGATGAGCGTGCCGGGGATCGCGTTCCTGATGCGGAGCGTCTGCTCGATCGCCTGTTGAAGGGTCTGCGTGCATTCGAGATCGTCGATCCCCTCACCTGTGGTCGCCCGGGAGATGGAGTTGCGGACGACTCCGGTCATCGTCTCGATCGAATGCCGCTCCTTCTCGGTCGCGCTCCGGTATCCCGGCAGCGATCGGAAGGTGTCGAGCAGCGCGCCCAGCCCCGCCATCGCCGCCTCGAAGGTCTTCTTCTCGGTCGCGTTGACGACCATCCGCGTGAATACCGCGTAGGCCGTGGCGTGTGCCCCGCCCGCCGTGCCGGACCCGCGCTCGATGAGAACTTGGCCGACCCGTCGTTCCCCGCGGTCGCCGCGCCGCATGACGACCGACGCCATCACCCGTTGCAGCACGCCGAGAGCCGGCCGCAGGCCCGATCGCGCGTGGATGAGGGAGACGGTGACGGCGTTCCCGGCGCGACGCTGCGTCAGCAGGATGTCCCGTGCGTCCGTGGTGACCGACTCGGGCGTGGTGGGGCGACGGACCGGCCCGGCCCCGTGGCCGGGCATCGCTCCACCGGCCGAATCGGGCATCCGCGACTCGAACACCGCCCTCCACCTCCTTCGGACTCCTCCCCGGAGGATACGTCGGCGGCACGGACGCGTCCCGGGCGCACGGGAAGCCGAGTCGGCCCGTCGCCGTGCCCGAACGGGCACGAGGGCCCTGCGGTGGCAGGATCGAGCCATGCCGACCGTCGACCTGCCCGCGCCGTCTCCCTACGATGCGCCGGGCGTCTTCGGTTTCCTCGCCGCGCGCGCGATCGAGGGCGTGGAGACGGCGCAACTCGGCCCGGGCGGCCCGCTCACCTATGCCCGCACGCTCCGGCTGCCGGGTGGCCCCGCGGTGATCGAGGTGACCGCGACCGGGCGGAGCCACGGCGCCCCGTCCGCGTGGCGCCTGCGGGCGCGGCTCGACCTGGCCGACGCGGCGGACGAGGCGGCGGCGCTCGGCGCGCTCCGTCGTCTCCTCGATCTCGATACGGACCCGGCCGAGGTCGATGCCGCCCTCGCCGCCGACCCGGTGCTCGCCCCACGGGTGGCGGCGATCCCGGGCATCCGCGTTCCCGGCGCGAGCGATCCGCATGAGCTCCTGCTCCGCGCGGTCGTGGGCCAGCAGATCTCCGTGGCCCGCGCCCGCGAGCACCTCGGCCGGCTCACCCGGATCCTCGGCTCACCCGTCGACGGCGGCGCGGCCGGGCTCACCCGGCTCGTGCCCACCGCCCGGCAGCTCCTCGAGGGCCTGCCCGATCCGGAGCGCCCGCTCGATCCGGAGCGACCGCTGCGGCTCCCGGCCCGCTCGATCGCCGCGGTCCGGGCGATCGCCGGCCTCGTCGACGGCTCCCGCGACCTGCTCGATCCGGATGTCGACCCGGACGTCGAGTCGCAGCGGTGGCGCGCCCGGCTCACCGCGATCCCCGGCATCGGGCCCTGGACGGCCGCCTACGCGGCGATGCGGCTGCGCGGCGATCCGGACGCCTGGCTGCTCGGCGACGTCGCCGTGCTCGCCGGCGCCCGCGTCCTCGGCCTCACGGATCCCGCGCTGTCACGATCGGCCGCCCACGCGGCCCTCGGGCGGCGCGCGCAGCGGTGGTCCCCGTGGCGCTCCTACGCCACGATGCACCTGTGGCGCGTGCCGCGCGATCGGTAGCGGCTCACTGGCCCGGCGCGGCCACCGTGATGAGCTCGCCCACCTGCTCGCCGACGACCTCGAGGGCCTCCGGGTCCACGCCGGAGTCGGTCACGAGGGTGTCCACGGCGTTCAGTTCCACGATCGTGCTCAACCCGACCCGGCCGAACTTCGAATGGTCCGCGAGCACCACGAGCTGCTGCGCCGAGGCCACGAGGGCCCGGTTCGTCTCGGCCTCCATGAGGTTCGGGGTCGTGAGTCCGGCGCGCAGGTCCACCCCGTGCACGCCGAGGAACAGCACGTCGCAGTGCAGCACCTGGAGCGCGCGCACCGCGACCGGGCCCACGAGCGCCTCCGAGGGGGTGCGCACGCCGCCGGTGATGACCACGGTCCGGTCCGGATCCGTGCGTCGGAACTCCTCGGCGATGCGCAGCGAGTTGGTCACGATCGTCAGGTCCGAGATCCCGCGCAGGTGCCGCGCGAAGGTCCACGTGGTCGATCCCGCGGACACCCCGACCGACATGCCGGGCTGAACGAGCTGGGCGGCGCGTTCGGCGATCGCCTCCTTCTCGGCCCGGCGCTGCTGGGAGGTCTCGTCGAAGTCGAGCTCCTCGGCGCTCGGGGCGTGCCGGACGGTCGCGCCGCCGTGCACCTTCTCCAGCATGCCGTCGCCGGCGAGGGCCTCGAGGTCGCGGCGGATCGTCATGCCGCTGACGCCGAGCCGTTCGGACAGGTCGGTCACGGTGACCGCACCCTTTCGGCGGACCTCCTCGAGCACGCGCCGGCGGCGTTCGGTCACTAACACTGGCCCTCCTTGGCTTGTCCCCGCGGACTCGTGTCCCGAAGTGTTGTTTTCGGGTTCATTCTTGCACGGTGGCCGAGGTGGGGCGGGACTACTCCGCGGTGACGAGCTCGCCGGTGACCCGGACCTCGCCCTGGACGTCCGCCTGCTGCGCCGCGATCGTCAGCTGTCCCTGCACGACCCCGGCCCGGCGCAGGTCGTCCTTCACCCGCGAGAGCAGTTCGTCCGAGGAGCTGGTGATCCTCACGTCGCGGAACGGGGTGCGCTGGGAGGCCTTCGCCTCGCTCTTGAGCTTGCGCATGGCGGCGAGCGCCGCCCCGGCCGCATCGACCAGGGTCGGGTCGGCCGCCCCGCCGGCGTCGCGCAGGACCTCCACGCCCGGCCACGGGCTCGCGTGCACGGAGCCCTCGCGCCACCACGACCACACCTCCTCGGTCGCGAACGGCAGCACGGGGGCGAGGAGCCGCAGCACCACGTCGAGCGCGATCGCGAGCGTCGCCTGCGCCGAGGCCGTCTGCGCCGCGCTCGCCCCGGAGTCCTCGTGACCGTAGGCACGGTCCTTGACCAGCTCGAGGTAGTCGTCGCAGAACGTCCAGAAGAACGTCTCGGTCACCTCGAGCGCGCGCGTGTAGTTGTACTCGGCGTAGGCCGCCGTCGCGGTCTCGACCACCGAGGCGAGCCCCGCGAGCAGGGCGCGGTCGATCGGCTCGGTGACCAGGGCGCCGTCCAGCCGCACCGGCCCGAGCGAGAGGGCGAACTTCGAGGCGTTGAGCACCTTGATCGCGAGCCGCCGGCCGATCTTCATCTGCTGCTCGTCGAAGGCCGTGTCCGCGCCGAGCCGGGCCGAGCACGCCCAGTACCGCACCGCGTCCGCGCCGTGGGTGTGCAACAGCCCGATCGGGGTGACGACGTTCCCCTTCGACTTCGACATCTTCTTACGGTCCGGGTCGAGGATCCAGCCCGAGATCGCCGCGTGCCGCCACGGGAGCGTGTCGTGCTCGGCGTGCGAGCGCACGACGGTGGAGAAGAGCCACGTGCGGATGATGTCGTGGGCCTGCGGGCGCAGGTCCATCGGGAACACCTTGGCGAAGAAGTCGCCCTCCCGCTCCCACCGGCCCGCCAGCTGCGGGGTGAGGGAGGAGGTGGCCCACGTGTCCATGACGTCGGGGTCGCCGGCGAATCCGCCGGGGACGCCGCGCTGGTCCTCGGTGTAGCCGGCGGGAACGTCGATGCTCGGGTCGATCGGGAGCGCGCTCTCCGGCGGGGTGAGCGGCTCGTCGTAGTCGGGCTCGCCGTCCGCGTCGAGCCGGTACCACAGCGGGAACGGCACGCCGAAGAACCGCTGCCGGCTGAGCAGCCAGTCGCCGTTGAGCCCGCCGACCCAGTTCGCGTACCGGGAGGCCATGAACGGCGGGTGCCACGTGAGCTCCTCGCCGCGCTCGAGCAGCCCGGCGCGCAGGCCGTCGCTCGAGTCGTCGCGGCCGCCGTTGTGCAGGTACCACTGCCGCGAGGAGACGATCTCGAGCGGCCGCTCGCCCTTCTCGAAGAACTTGACCGGGTGGGTGATCTTCTTCGGTTCCCCGTGCAGGTCCCCGGAGGCGGTCAGCTGTTCGACCACGCGCTTCTGGGCCGAGAACACCGTGAGCCCGGCGAGCTCGGCGTAGGCGGCCCGGCCCGGCTCGGAGGTGATCGCCTCGGGGGCCTCGGGCCGGAAGCGCCCGTCGCGGCCGATGACGGTGCGGGCGGGCAGATTGAGCTCGCGCCACCAGGTCACATCGGTCGTGTCGCCGAAGGTGCAGATCATCGCGATGCCCGAGCCCTTCTCGGGGTCGGCGAGGGCATGGGCGAGCACCGGCACCTCGACCCCGAACACGGGGGAGGTGACCGTCGTGCCGAACAGGTCGGCGTAGCGCTCGTCGTCCGGGTGGGCCACGAGGGCCACGCACGCGGGCAGCAGCTCGGGGCGCGTCGTCTCGATGAACACCGACTCGCTCGCGCCTTCGACACCGCCGGCAGCCGCCCGGTGGAAGGAGACCCGGTGATAGGCGCCCGGGCGCTCGCGGTCCTCGAGCTCGGCCTGGGCGACCGCGGTGCGGAACGTCACGTCCCACATCGTCGGGGCCTCGATCTGGTAGGCCTCCCCGCGGGCGAGGTTGCGCAGGAACGCCCGCTGCGAGGCCTCCTGGGAGGTGGGGGAGATCGTCTGATATGTCTGGGCCCAGTCGACGCTCAGCCCGAGGTGGCGGAAGACCTCCTCGAAGGACTTCTCGTCCTCGGTCGTCAGCCGCAGGCACAGCTCGACGAAGTTGCGCCGGGAGATGCCCACTTGCCGGGCACTCTTGGGCATGTCGCCGTGGAACGGGGGCTCGAAGTCCTCCTCGTACGGCAGCGACGTGTCCACGAACACGCCGTAGTAGTTCTGCACCCGCCGCTCGGTCGGCAGCCCGTTGTCGTCCCAGCCCATCGGGTAGAAGACGTTCTTGCCCGCCATCCGCTGGTAGCGCGCGATCGCATCGGTCTGGGTGTAGGAGAACACGTGCCCCACGTGCAGCGACCCGCTCGCCGTCGGCGGCGGGGTGTCGATCGAGTAGACCTGCTCGCGCGTCGTGCGCTCGTCGAAGGCGAACAGCCCCGCCTCGGACCACGCCTCATCCCACCGCGCCTCCAGTCCCTCGAGGCTCACCTTGTCCGGCGTATGGACGACGTCGCGCACCGGGGCGGTCGGGCGTGCCTTGTCGTGGCGGGAAGCAGTAGTCATGGGCCCGATTCTCCCAGATTCGCACCCATGCCCGCGCACCGCCGCGGGCATGAGGTCCTTGGAGCCGGATCAGTCCAAGCCGAGCACCGTGCGCACCGCCCGATCCACCGACCCCATCTCCTCGATCGTCAGGCGGCCTGCGAAGTCTCCCAGGCGAACCTCGGGGTCAACCGCCCGCATATGCTCGACCAACACCCGGGTGAGGGTGCCACCCATCTCGATCTCGGGGCGTAGAAATGATGCTGCGCGGCTCGTGGACGTGGGGGCGACGATCCAGGTCGACAGCGCCATCACGTCGTCGGACTGGATAACCACGGCATAGCGTGGCCCACCTTGTTCGTGGCCGCGCTCGTCACCAGCGGTAAGTCGGAAGATGTCACCACGCACTGATGTGGTCCAGTTCGGACTCGAGTCGACGTGCCGCCGTGACGTCGGCCTGATCGTTGCGCAGTCGCTCGGCCTCGGCGCGCACGCGGGCCCGCTGCCGAGTGCGCGCCGCTTCGATGATGGCCTGACGGATCGCCGCAGAGCGGGACTGGCCCTCATCCGTAAGAAGCTCCAGCGCATGCTCGACGTCCGCTGTACTACGAACCGTATACGTCACCATATTGCAGAGTGTAGTTCGCTTCGGGAGACGTAGCCAATGACGAGTCGGTGACCTGGCTGACGTCTTGAGGCGGACGACGTCGGCGCCGTCTCGGGTGAGGAGGGTCCGGATGCAATTGGGCCATCGCCCGATCACCGGCCGGCCGCGTCGAACGGATCGACCGGCTCGTCGGGACCGAAGAGCTCATCTGTCTCGGCCACGTCGGATGGCCATGCCGCCGGATCGGCTTGTGGCCCATCGGTCATGACGCGCTCGAGGTCGGCGACCGGCACGAACCGGCGACGCCGCGGCCGCGCTCGATGGGGCGCGATATCGGCCACGGGACGGCCGTGAACGGTCACGGTGAACGTCTCTCCGGCCGCGACCCGACGCATGATCTCGACGTAATCGTTGCGGAGATCGGATGAGCGGATCCGCGTACCCATGACGACAGGCTAGCGACCTCGGCGCCTCATTTCGAGGGTGTCGACCCGCCCAGCCACTCCAGGTAGACACTGAGGGTATACACATGGTGAACTGTGGGCATGAGTATTCCGATGTCGCTCCTGGGCCTCTTGGAGATCGGCCCCTCCCACGGCTTCGCCCTCAAGCGCCGGTACGACGGCCTGCTCGGGCAGGAACGCGAGCTGCGGTTCGGTCAGGTCTACGCCACACTCGCCCGGCTGGAACGCGATGGCCTGGCCGACGGCGTGGGCCTCGAGCCCGGCGAGGGGGCCGATCGGAAGGTCTACGCGATCACCGGCGAGGGGGTCGCCGAACTCGATCGCTGGCTGCTCACGCCGAACCTGCCCACGGGGCGTCCGAGCGAACTGTTCACCCGGGTCGTGCTCGCGCTGGCGGGAGGCAAGCCCGTCGATCGGATCCTCGACCGGCAGCGCGAGGTCTACCTGGCGCGGATGCGGGAGCTGACCGCGGCCCGTTCGGCCGGGGACGTCATCGACCGCATCGCCGCGGACTTCGAGATGGCCCACCTGGAGGCCGATATGCGCTGGATCGAACTCGCCGCGGCCCGGCTCGCGGATATCCGCGACGACGTGGCACGAGTGCTGGGCCAGGATCGATGAACCGGGGCCCGGGAATCACCGTGAGCGGCCGCGGGCTGCGATACGCCTACGGCAGGGACGAGGCCGTCGGCGGCGTGGACATCGACGTCCGCTCCGGGGAGATCGTCGCGCTCATGGGGCCCTCCGGTTCCGGGAAGTCGACCCTCCTGCATCTCCTGGCCGGGCTGCTGACGCCGGATCACGGCCAGGTTCACCTGAGCGGGGAGCGCATCGACCACCACACGGAGCGTGCCCGGGCCGAGGCACGATTGCGGCGGATGGGGTTCGTCTTCCAGTTCGGGGACCTCGTGCCGGAACTGACCCTCGTGGAGAACGTGGAGCTGCCGCTGCGGTTGCTGGGGCAGCGACGGTCACCGGCGCGCAGGCTCGCCCTGGACCTCATGGCCACGTTGGACATCGCGGACCTTGCCGGGCGCCGACTCAACGAGGTCTCCGGCGGGCAGGCGCAACGCGCGGCCGTCGCCCGGGCGCTCATCCATTCCCCCGAGGTCGTCTTCGCGGACGAACCCACGGGCTCCCTCGACACCCTCGCCGGTGAGCGGGTGCTCGAGGCGCTGATCGGAGCCGCGCGTGAGACGCGGGCCGCGGTCATCCTGGTGACCCACGAGATGTCGGTCGCCGCGTTCGCGGATCGGGACGTGCAGATGCGCGATGGGCTCCTGCGCACACCGGCGGCGCACCTGCCCGAGGCTCCCTGATGGCCGCCCTGGTCGTGCTCGGTGCTCGGCTGACGCGGGCCGGTGGCCGGTTGCGATTCCTCAGCGTCGTGGTGGGGTGTGCCCTCGCGGTCGCACTTCTCACGCTGGCATGGGAGTTGCCCGAGGCGATGTTCCCGGCGGGACCGGACCCGCTCATGGTCGATCCCCTCCGTGGACCGGTCGCGACCACGCTCGCCGTGATCGCGGCTCCCGTGGTGGCGCTCATCCTCGCGGTCGGGCGGCTGTCCTCCGAGGTGCGCGATCGGCGCCTCGGGGCACTCGTGCTGCTCGGGCTCGGACGCCGCGGGGTGCTGCTGGTGGCCGCGGTCGAGATCCTCGTTCCCGCGCTGCTCGGCAGCGCCCTCGGCGTCGGCGTGTTCCTCCTCCTGCGGGTCGTGCTCACGGCGGTCGCGGCGCCCGTCCTGGCTCAACCGATCGCGGTCGGGGAGAGCCTCGCGGTGGTCGGGGCGGCGGTGGTGGCGCTGGCGGCCGTGTTGGCGCTCGCCCCGGTGCGCCGACTGCGCGGCCTCGGAGCAGGCGTCTTCGAGGCGGCGGTACTGCGGCCCTCACTCTGGCGGCTGACCCCGCTTCCGATCGCCCTCGGACTCATCCTGGCCGTGTATGTCACGCCACCGGACCACGTGAGTGTCCGCACGGGGTACGCGCTGTTCGGAGCCGCGGTCGCGGCGGCCGCCACGGTGGCGCTGTCCGTGCCGCTCCTCACCTCCTGGATCGCCCGGATGCTCGCCCGCGGCCGCGCGACCTGGGTGATGCTCGCCGGTCGGTCCATGGAGACCCACGGCGTGGCGATCTCGCGGCGGGTCACGGCCCTGGGTGTCACGACCTTCATCGCGTTCGTGGCGATCGGCTATCTCGGCCTGTACGAGTCCAGTGGTGTGCGAGCCTCCTACGTCCACCAGGTGGAGGAGGGGCCGCAGGAGATCTCGGTCAGTTCACCGGGGGAGCAACCGGTGCCTGCCGACCTGATCGAGCGGCTGGCCGCGCTTCCAGCCGTGGAGGGCGTGATCCCGAGGCCCACGGTCTCGCCGGCGTCCTGTGTCGCCCGCGACGGCGTGTGCCCGAGAGTCTTCGTCGGCACCTGCTCGCAGCTCGCCCTCGTCGCGGCCGTGTCCGGGTGTGTGGACGGGCGGGCAGCCTGGATCACCCACGCGGATGCGCCGGACGACCTATTCGCACACCTGTGGGAGGTGGACGCCGCTCACGCTCCCACCCGGGTGGGACTGTCGATCGGCGTCACCGGTGAGTCCTTCTCGGCACGGGTCGATTCGGTCCTCACCCAGGACGTGCGGGCGACGATGGATCGGTGGTGGCACCCCCAACGTATCGACCTGTTCGTGCCGTCCTCGATCGCCCGGGAGAACGGCGCCCCGGAACCGCCGAGTGTCAACGTCATCGCGTCGGCGGGAGGCGAGGTCCGTGGGGACGTCGAGCGCCTGGCCGAGGAATACGGGATGCAGGTCTTCGCACCGGCCATGCCGGACTACGAGCAGGTCGTCACGATGCGCGTCACGGTCTGGACGGTCGTGGGCGCGAGCATCGCGGTGGCGCTGCTGGTGTTCGTCGTGGCCTCGATCGACCGGGCACGAGCCAGGAGGAGGGGACGCGCCCGACTGGTCGCCGTCGGGATTCCGGCCCGCATCCTGCGCGGTTCGCAGGCGCTCGCCACGGCCGTGCCGCTGGCCACCGCCATCGCCATGGCGCTCGGCCTGGGCTGGACCGCGCTCGCCGCCCTCATGCGGCTCGACGCCTCGCAGCGAGCGGGCCTGCCCGTGGACGGCTCGGCGCTCATCACGGTCTGTGTCGTCATCACGATCGGCGCGCTGACGGCCTCCCTGGCGACCCTGCCGCTGACACGGTCCCGGATCCGTCCGGAGGATCTGCGGCACGAGTAGTCCCCGCGCCGATTGACCGAGGTTCGAGACTTCGATAGCGTCGCCGGCGCCCAGAGTCGATGCGCGCTGCTCGGATGCGAGCCCCGGCGGCGAAGGAGGCCGATGGCGAGGCTCGCCGATATCCGCGAATGGGGGCGCCGCGCGCGCCGGGGCGGGGCCGGAGCATGAGCGCGGCCGCGTTCATCCTCGCGGCGACCGTGCTCGTCTCCGCGTTCGTGCAGGGCTCGACGGGGATGGGCTTCGCCATGATCGCGGCGCCGGTGGTGAGCCTGCTCGATCCCTCGCTCATCCCGGTCATGCTGCTCGTGCTCATGATCCCGCTCAACGCCCATATCGCCTGGCGCGAGCGGTCCGCGCTCGACTGGCGCGGGGTCACGTGGGTCGGCGTGGGCCGGTTCGCGGGCACGTTCGTCGGCCTGTGGATCCTCGTCGTCGTCGACCTGCACCAGCTCGCGCTGCTCATCGGCTGGTCCACCGTGATCGCCGCCGTGATCGCGCTGGCGGCCCCCGTCTTCGACCCGAACCGCACCGCGTTCGCGGTCGTCGGCCTCGTCACCGGCATCACCGAGACCTCGACCGGGGTCGGCGGCCCGCCGCTGGCGCTCGCGTATCAGCACCGGCCCGGCCCCACGCTGCGTTCCACGGTGGCGGTCTGCTTCCTCGTCGGCGAGATCCTCTCCCTCGTCGTGCTCGGCATCGGCGGCGAGATCGACGTCGGCACACTGCGGCTCACGGCCGCGCTGCTGCCGTTCCTGCTCGCCGGCTCCTTTGCCAGCTCGCTCGTGCATCACCGCCTCGACGGACCGCTCCTGCGCCACCTCGTGCTCGGCTTCGCGATCGTCTCCGGCATGGCCGTGATCGTGGGGGCGTAGCGCGCACCGACCCCCTGACCCCTGCGAGCGGGGGCTCCTCGGTAGGATCGGGTATGAAGATCACTATCCGCCTCTCGGACGAGGACCTGGCAGTCCTGGACGACGTCGTTCGCCGCGCGGACCTGCCGTCGCGGTCTGCGGCGGTCCGCCGGGCCATCGGGCTCCTCCGTCATTCGGATCTCGAAGGCGACTACGCCGCGGCATGGGAGGAGTGGGCGTCGAGCGGTGAGGAGACCGCCTGGGCGGCCACGTCCGAGGACGGACTCGCCGATGCTCCGCAGTGAGCTGCGACTGGTGGATCTCGATCCGGTGCGTGGTGGTGAAGCGAACAAGCGGCGTCCTGCGACTGTCGTGGGCCCCGATGCCAGTGCCTCTCGATCGGCCCGGGGCGTCGTCACGATCGTTCCCGTCACGAGCAACACCACCCGCATATTCGCGTTCTAGGTCTTCCTCTTGGCGACCCAGACAGGGCTGAGGATGGACTCGAAGGCCCAGCCCGAACAGGTCCGCGCGATCTCGGTAGAGCGGGTCGGACCTGTTCTCGCACGAGTTCCGGCCACGCTCATGGACGCGGTAGACGACGCACTTCGCCTTCACCTACAGGTATGGCAGGCGAAACGCTCCATCGCCCGACTCGCTCAAACGTTGTTTCAGTGTCGCAGACGTCGTGCCTGAGTCGAGTACCCCAACGATGGGGTCTCTGCGTCGTCCGCTGCCCGGTGAAGTTGACGAGCTCACTGCCCCGCAGTGTCGTGAGCGCAGGAAATATGTGCAATCGCTGATCTGCGGTTGGAGATATTATATGGTGCGCGATTTCGTTAATATCCTGAGAAACATGGGGAAATTTGGAGAACTGTGTAGAATATCGTCATGCGGGAGCTACTGTCTCGCGAGTCGAGGGGAAGTGCGAGGCTTGCCAAGCTTCTTGACGTGACGCAATGTGAGCTGGCATGCTACAAAGACGGGGTCGACAAAAGGGGTCGGTCCCAGGCTAGTTAGGAGAGGGACGTGCGCAAGACAAAGAAGTTGGTGGCAGGAGCGCTTATGGCACTCATGGTGTCTGCGGCGGTGGCTACGACAGCCCAGGCCAAGGTCATCGAAGCGTCGAGGTCGGGCAGTTACGCCTACACGAACAACGCGCAGGAGCGCGTCTACTCGAAGGACACGGTCTGTGACAACCTGTTCGCCGCAGCTGACTGGCGGTCGAGTGACGGTTCCAGCGGCCGGGTGACGAACAAGGACGGTTGCGGCAAGACTGTGAGTATCCGAGTGGTGTACTCGCCGGTCTATGTCTATGAGATCCGTGCGTGTCGATCGAACTCGTTCAGCCCGGTCTCGTGTGGTGATTGGGAATCCTGATGGAGCGCGGCCGGTCGGGCGCCTGCCAGGATGCTCGTGCGAGTGTGCGCGGTTCCCGACTGGCCGCCGCTGATCCGAACGTGGGACTGGGAGAATTCGTCATGATGTATGGGGAGGATGTGTGAGGAGCCGTGCGTCAATGCCCGTGCTCGACATCAGGGGCCTCACTCACACCATTTCCGGCTCTTCACAATCCAGGGTGTAGTTGGGGTCTGAATCCGCCGGCCTCGAGCAACGATCTGGCTACATAGTTGGTCAGGTTTCGGAAGCCGAGGGCTGAGCCGCGGAGGTGTTCGAGCCGGCCGTTG
>NZ_WHMT01000027.1:0-34458 GCF_009372055.1 Pseudactinotalea sp. HY160
CGCCCAAGGGCATCACCTACGTCAGCAACAACCACTCCCTCCTCCACCCCCGCACCACCACCATCAACGATGAACCGTCACCGACGTCCTGATACATCAAACGTCACCGATGTCCTGATGCAGAACTATCACCCATGTCCCGATACAAGACACGGTGCCGGACACCAAAGAGTTTCCCCACCGCGTGGGGCGCAGCCGCCCAGCCGCCCAGCCAACCGCCCAGCCAGCCAGCCGCCCAGCCGCCCAGCGGGCCGATCGATCGCACCGAGCGCGTGACCGAGCGGCCGCCTACCGGCCGAGGCGGAGTCCGGCGCGGCGGGAGCGGTAGGACCACACCGAGCCGGCGACCCCGATGAAGACGAGGCCCCCGAAGATGAGCACGGGGCCGGCCGGCACCCCGAGGATCCGCTTGTCGTCGATCACGGTGGTGACGCCGCGGTACTCGGCGTCCGTGCCGGCGGCGGCGAAGGTGAAGTCGGCGCTGATGCTCGAGGGCCGCGAGATGTAGTGCTCGGAGAGCGTGAGGAACCCGCCGGCCTGGGCCAGCTCGACCGCGGTCTGGTCCACGAAGTCCGTCGGGCTCACGGGCCCGGCCCACAGCACCCGGGAGTCGTCGGTGGCGTCGGAGCGTTCCATGCGGTGGTCGGCGAAGGTGTAGGTGCGCACGAGCTGGGGGTCGGAGGCCGTGGCCGACAACCGCATCGGATAGATGAGCTGGTTCGAGGCAAAGGTCATGCTCACCGGCGGCACCGCGCCGTCGATCGGCCCCGACTGGGAGTCGAGGTCGATCATCACGAAGTACCACTTCTCCTGCACGTACGGCACGAGGGCGGAGGCGAGGTCGTCGGACATGACCACGTCGTGCTCCTCGAGCCAGTCGGCGAGCAGGTCGGCGTCCTTGGCGGCGAGCACCGTGGCATCGAGCGGGCCGACGTCGATCTGGTCGAGCACCTCGACCGGATGCTCGGTGGCGACCCGCGTCTCGATCCGATTGAGGAAGTCGGGCCACCACTGGCTCACGCGGTCGATCTCGGGCCGGGTGAGGTGCTCGAGTTCGGCGAACAGGCCCGGGCCCGCCTCCTCGACCGTGGCCTTGCTCGGGGTGGGGATGAGGATCGCGCCGCTGTCGACGTCGCTCACCGCGTTGACGCTGAACACGATCCGTTCGGTCTCGCCGTCCCACGCGATCGCCGCCTGCTCGGCCTCGACCTCCAGCTCCGCGCCCTCCGGGGCGAGGAACGCGCCGCAGGCGCAGGCCTGGGCCGGCATGGCCGTGAGGGAGAGGGTGGCGACGAGTGCACCGGCACCGACCAGGGTTCCGAAGCGCGCCATCCTCATGGTGTCCCACCCTAAGACGACGAACCGGCGCCGGACCGGGCCCGGGAGCCGGTGAGACCGAATAGTGATCGGGGCGGGTCGAATCGTGATCGTTCCGTTGCCCGGCGGGCGGGAAGTCGGCGCCAGAAAGCCGAAAGGCGCTGGTCGATAGTGGGCTGCGGATAGTAGATCGTCGCCCCCGAGCCCGTCCCCCGGCGCCAGTGGCTATCCTCACCGGAGAGGTTTCAGGTGCACGAATCCGAAGGAGAACGCGTGGCCGCACACCAGTACGGAAGGCTCGTCGCCGGGGTCGACACCTCGACGCAGTCGTGCAAGATCGTCATCGTCGATTCGGGCACCGGCGAGGTGGTGCGCACCGGCCGCGCCCCCCACCCCGAGGGCACGGCGGTCCACCCGGACGCCTGGTGGGACGCGTTCCTCGCCGCCGTCGTGGACGTCGGCGGCCTGGCCGACGTCGAGGCGATCTCCGTGGCCGGCCAGCAGCACGGCTTCGTTCCCCTGGACAACTGCGGCGAGGTGATCCGCGAGGCGCTGCTGTGGAACGACACCCGGTCGGCCGCCGCCGCCGAGGAACTGCGGGCCGAGGTCGGCGCGGCCGAGTACGCCCACCGCACCGGCGTCGTGCCCGTGCCCTCCTTCACGATCACGAAGCTGCGCTGGTTCGTGGACAACGAGCCGGAACTCGCCCGCCGGCTCGCCGCGATCGCCCTCCCCCACGACTGGCTCACGTGGCGCCTGCGCGGCTACGGTCCGGGCAACCCGGACCTGTCCGCCCTCACGACGGACGCCTCCGACGCCTCCGGCACGGGCTACGTCACCACCGACCTGGAACGCGACGGCGACCTGCTCGACCGCGCCGTCCGCGGCGACTCCGGCCACCTCGTGCTCCCGACGATCCTCCCGCCCGGCCACGTCGCCGGCACGACCGCGGCCCTGCCCGAGGCGCCCGGGATCCCGGCCGGGCTGCCGATCGGGGTGGGCTGCGGCGACAACGCCGGCTCGGCGCTCGGCCTCGACGCCCACGCCGGGGACCTCATCGTCTCCATCGGCACGAGCGGGGTGGTGTGCGCCGTGAGCGAGAGCCTGCGGCCCGACACGAGCGGGGTCGTCGCCGGATTCCGCGACGCGAGCGGGGGCTGGCTGCCCCTCATCGCCACCCTGAACGCGGGCCGCGTGCTCGACACGACCGCCGCCCTGCTCGGCGTGGGCCACGCCGAGTTCTCCCGGCTCGCCCTCGCCGCGGACCCGGGCGCGGGCGGGCTGGTCCTGCGCCCCTATTTCGACGGCGAACGCACCCCGAACCTGCCCCACACCGCCGCGGCGCTCACCGGGATGACCCACCGGGCCACGTCCCGGGAGAACCTCGCCCGGGCCGCCGTCAACGGCGTGCTGTGCGGGCTCGCCGACGGCCGCGACGCCGTGGCCGGCACCGGCGTCGACGTGCGCCGGGCGCTGCTCATCGGCGGCGGCGCCCGCAACGAGGCCCTGCAGCGGGCCGCCGCCCAGATCTTCGGCATCCCGATCGAGGTGCCCGAGCCCGGGGAGTACGTGGCCCTCGGCGCCGCGGTGCAGGCCGCCTGGGCCATCACGGGCGAGCGGCCCTCCTGGCCCCGCCCCGGCACGGAGGTCGCCGCCGACCCGGTGCCCGAGATCCGCGCCCACTACATGGCCTCCCCCATCCCGCCCGGCCCCGCGACCCCGCGCTCCTGACCGGCCCCATGCCCGCGGCACACACGAGCGAAGGCGACCGGGCGCCGTCCCCACGCCCGACTCCGCAGCGGCGCCGGCGCCTCCACTGGGAGCTGGCGATCGTGTTCGGGCTGAGCCTGGGCAAGTCGGCGGTGTACGCGATCGTCGCGCTCATCGACGCCTACACGCGGGGCCCGATCGGGGATCAGACCGCCAGCCTCAACACCTCCGAGAACCCGCGGGAGATCTTCGACCTCACCTACCAGCTGCTCTCGGTCGCGTTCGCGCTCGTGCCCGTGGTGCTCGCGCTCTACCTGCTGAGCGAGAACGGGCGGCGAGCGCGGCGCCGGATCGGGTTCGACGGCACCCGGCCGCTGCGCGACCTCGGCTGGGGGCTCGCGCTCGGCGCGGGGATCGGGATCCCCGGGCTCGGGGTCTACCTGGCCGGGCGCGCGCTCGGGCTGACGTTGCATGTGAGCGCGGCCGGGATCCCGCCGTACTGGTGGACCGTGCCGGTGCTCGTGCTCGCCGCCCTGAAGAACGGGCTGCTCGAGGAGATCCTCGTGGTCGGCTATCTGCGGGAGCGCCTCGACGAGCTCGGCTGGCGCGCGTGGTCGATCGTCGCCGCCTCGGCGCTGCTGCGCGGCTCCTACCACCTATATCAGGGCTGGGGCCCGTTCGTGGCCAACGTCGCGATGGGCGTCGTGTTCGCCTCGTTCTACCTGTCGCGCTGGGGGCGGCGGCGGGTGTGGCCGCTCGTGCTCGCGCACACGTTCATCGACGTGGCGGCCTTCGTGGGTTACACGTACCTGCCCGAGTCGTGGCTGCATGCGCTCGGGCTCGTCTGAGCGGCGACTCCGACCCGGGGATGACCCGCCCGGGCCCGGGTCACCAGCGAGGCTGACCCCCGGGCGCGCCGGTCCACTTTAGGATCGTGCATATGTCCCAGCACCGGCCCGAGCCCGACGGCCCCCGCCGCAGCGTTCGAGTCGTCGACATCCCGCTGGAGCGGGTGCACCGGCCCGTCGACCTCGTGCTCATGGTCGGCTGCCTCGTGGCGATCGTCGCGATGCTCGCGCTGTCGGTGTACGCGCGCGGCACGACCTCCGGCGTGACCCACGACGTGCAGTCCGCGTTCTCCTCCGTCGTGCGCGGGATCCTGCTCGTGCCGATCACCGTGATCGAGGGGCTGCTGACGATCGTGTTGCCGGTCATCGTGATCGTGGAGCGGCTCGTGCGCCGCAATCCGCGGGCCGTGGTCGAGGCGATCGCCTCCGCCGCGGTGGCCTTCGTCGCCACCGTCGGCTTCGTGTGGCTGCTCTCGCATGTCGCGCCCGACCGGCTGGTCCGGTCGCTGCAGATCTGGCAGGACGGCGCCCTCATCCTGTCGATCTCGCCGTCCGTGGCCGCTCTCGCGGCATTATTGACGACGACGGGCACCCGGGCGACGAATCGCGCCGTGGCCGTGTCGTGGACGTTGCTGTGGGTGGCGCTGGCGGTGAGCGTGATCACCGGGGACACGACGATCATCGGGGCGATCGTGGCGGCCCTGCTCGGGCGGGCGTTCGGGCTCGCGGTGCGCTATGCGATGGGGGTGCTCTCGGAGCGGGTGCACGGGGCCGACCTCGTGGATGCGATCCGGCGCGCCGGCGTCGACCCGCTCAACGTCGTGCGGATCGGCGACGAGACGAACGCCGCCGAGCTCCGGCTCGAGGTGGCCACGCCGCAGGGTGCGATCGGCTATTCCCTCATCGCGGCGCGGGCGGCGCAGGCCGGGGGTGGCGGCCGGCCGGGTGACGGGCGGCCGGGCGGCTCGGACGGCGGGCACGCGGGCGACTCGGGTGACTCGGACGGCCCGGACGGCGGGCAGCCCGGCGGCGGTGGGGCCGACGCCCAGGCAGACGACGCCCAGGCAGACGGGACCCAAGCCGACGAGCCTCGGGCAGACGGGACCCGGGCGGGTGAGCCCCGGCCGGGTGACGCCCGGGCGCCGGGGCGAGCTGCGTCGTCCTCGAGCGACGGCGGTCACTGGCGGGGCGTGTGGGAGCTCGTGGGCGACGAGCCGCCCACGGAGACGACGGTGCAGCGCATCGTCGCGGCGATCCCGGAGCCGGCCACGGTGACGATGGAACGCGAGGGCTGGAACCGGGTCTATGCGGTGGACGCCTTCGACGGGCGCCGCTGGGACGTCGTGGTGCTCGACGAGGACCGGCAGGTCATCGGGATGCTCAGCCAGGTGTGGACGGCGCTGCAGCTGCGCGGGATGGGCCGGCGTTCGGCCACGAACCTGCGCCAGGCCGCGGACCGGGCGGCGCTCATGTCGTACGCGGCGGTCGCGGCCGGGGTGAACACCCCGCGCCTGCACGGGGTCGCCGAGAGCCGGGCCTCGGTCGTGCTCGTCGGGGAGCACGTGCGGGGGGCGCAGGCGGCCGACTCGCTCGCCGCGGAGGAGCTGACCGACGAGGTGATGACCGCCGCGTGGCACCAGCTGCTCACGGCCCACGCGGCCGGGCTGAGCCACCGGAACCTCTCGGGCGAGTCGGTGCTCGTGGTGCCGGGCGCGCGCCCGCAGGTGTGGCTCTCCGGCTGGGAGCAGGGCGAGATCGCCAGCCCCTCCCTCACCCGCCGCATCGACCAGTTCCAGCTGCTCGCCACGTTCGCGCTGCGCATCGGCGTGGAGCGAGCCGTGGCGGTGGCGGCCGAGCTGCTCACGCCCGAGGAGCTCGCCGCGCTCGCGCCCGTGGTGCAGCGGGTGGTGCTCCCCCCGGAGCTGCAGTCCGCGGCCCGCAGCCACAAGCACGTGCTGCGGGAGCTGCGCACGACACTCGCCGGGTACCTGCCCGAGCAGTCCGACGTGGTCGAGCCGCTCAAGCTCACCCGGTTCTCCGCGCGGACCGTGGTCATGACCACGATCGCGCTCGTGGCGGGCTGGGTGCTGCTCACCACCCTGAACTTCCGCGACATCGCCGAGCGCATGGGCGAGGCGGAGCCGGGCTGGCTCGTCGTGGCGTTCGTGCTCGGCATGCTCACCTTCCTCGGCGCGGCGATGGGGCTCGTGGCGTTCTCCCCGACCAGGCTGGGCCTGTGGCGCACCGCGCTCGTGCAGGTGGCCGCCTCGGTCGTCGTGCTCGTCGCCCCGGCGGGCGTGGGGCCGGCCGCCCTCAACCTGCGGTTCATGCAGCGGCGCCGGATCGACACCCCGATGGCGGTCGCGACCGTGGCCCTGCTGCAGGTGTCGCAGATCGTGACCACCGTGCTGCTGCTCGTGGCGATCGCGCTGTTCACCGGGTCGGCGGGGGCGCTGAGTCAGCTGCCCTCGCGCACGATCGTGGTGGTGCTCATCGCGCTCGCGCTCATCGCCGGGGTGGTCGTGTCGATCCCGGCGCTGCGGCGCTTCCTGGCGGCCAAGATCATGCCGACGCTGCGGCAGGTGTGGCCGCGGGTGCTGTGGGTCGTGGGCCAGCCCGGCCGACTCGCGATGGGCATCGGCGGGAACCTGCTCATGAGCGTGGGCTACCTCGCCGCGTTCGGCTTCACCCTCAAGGCGTTCGGCTTCACGCTGCCGCTGACGACCCTGGCGATCGTCTTCCTCACCGGGAACACGGTCGGTGCCGCGGTGCCGACCCCGGGCGGGATCGGCGCGATCGAGGCGGCGCTCTCGACCGGGCTCGGGGCGGCCGGGATCGGCACGGCCGTCGCCCTGTCGACCGCCGTGGTCTTCCGCGTGCTCACGTTCTGGCTGCGGGTGCCGATCGGCTGGGTCGCGCTGCGGCACCTGCAGAAGCGCGGCGAGGTCTGAGGGCCCGGCCCGCGTGTACACCGGCGCGGCCGTCCACACCGTGGGACCTTCGGTTTCAGGCCCCGGTCCCGCGGCATTAGAGTTGTGCGGGTGGAGACGCGTGCATGGGAGCCAGTGATATGCCTTTAGGGTTCCGCTGGGCCGTGCAGAGCGACGTCGGAACCGTGCGCACGAACAACGAGGATTCCGCCTTCGCCTCCCCCGGGGTGCTCGTGCTCGCGGACGGCATGGGCGGTCACGCCGGCGGTGAGGTCGCCTCCGTGGTGGCCACGAACCGGTTCGCCCGGATCGACCCGGGCGGCGGCGACATCCCGGCGCAGCTCACCGGCGCGGGCCGGGAGACGCGCGCGGCGCTGCACGCCATGTCGGTGGCCGATCCCTCCCTCGAGACGATGGGCACGACCGCGATCGCGCTCGTGAGCGACGGGGCGCGGCTGCTCGCCGGGCACATCGGCGACTCCCGGCTCTATCTGCTGCGCGGCGAGGAACTCTTCCAGGTGACCACCGATCACACCCACGTGCAGTACCTGGTGGACTCCGGCCAGATCCACCCCGAGCAGGTCGCCACCCACCCGTACCGGGCGATGCTGCTGCGCTCGCTCGACGATCAGCCGGGCGGCACCGATCTCGATCTCATCGAGGTCGACGCCTCGGCCGGCGACCGGCTGCTGCTGTGCTCCGACGGTCTCTCGGACTACGTGGCCGTGCCCGTGATCGGCCGGCTCCTCGCCGCCGGCACGCCGGATCAGGCCGCGGCCGCGCTCGTGGCGCGGGCGCTCGCCGACGGCACCCGCGACAACGTCACCGTGGTCGTGGCGGACGTCGAGCAGGGGCCTGTGGACGACGTCGCCGCCGCGGGCGGAGCGGCTGCGGATCCGCTCGTGCTCAGCCCGGAGGCGGCCGGTGCGCTCGGCGCGGTCATGCCCGAACTGCTCACCGGGTCGGGCGACGGTGCCGGTGATGGCGCAGGTGTCGGTGCCGGTGATGGCGCCGGGGCCGATGCCGGTGATGGCGCCGGGGCCGATGCCGGTGATGGCGCCGATGCCGACGTTGACGCAGGTGCAGGTGCCAGTGAGAGTGGCGGTGGCGCAGGTGCCGGTGATGGCGCAGGTGCTGGTGTCGGTGTCGGTGCCAGCGAGAGTGACGCAGGTGCGGGTATCGCCGATGCTCGCGGAGACGATTTCATCGACGCCGGGGATTCCGTCGGCACCGGCGCCCCAGCCGACGACACCGATGTCGACGCCGATGTCGACGCCGATCAAGACGGCCGCGCCCACGCCGGCGATCCCGGCATCCGCGCCGACCGAGGCAGCGACAACGCAGCCGACGCGACCGGCGCTCCGGCCGATGTAGCCGCCGAGTCAGCGGACGATACAGCGGTCCAGACTCCTGGGCACAGGCAGTCCGCTGAGACGGCCGAGCCCGTGGCGGCCGTGCCCTCCCGGGCGGCCGTGCCCGCTGAAGCGGCTGCGGGCTCCGGATCTCTCGAGGCGACCGAGTCCATCGAGTCCACCGGGTCCACCGGGTCGGCGGAGCCCGGTGCCCTCGGCGGTTCCGGTCGAGGTGAGAGCGCCGATACCCAGCGTGCTCCGGGCACGGGTGACACCTCCCCGTATCCCGAGGCCGCGACCCCGATCAGCGCGCAGGTGCCGGCCCCGCCGCCCCCTCGGTCCGGGATCCCGGTTGCCGGCGTGCTCGCCGCGGTGGCGATCCTCATCCTCGGCGCGGCGTTCGTCGCCCTGCTCTGAGGAGCCGGTCACTCCTCCCGGCCCGCCCGATCCTCGCCTCACCACGACCGCCGACCAGGGCCAAACCCGGGATCCACCCCGCGACCAGGGCCAAACCCCGGATCCAGAGCCGGATAGCCACGATTTCACCCTGGTCGGCGAACTGACGAAGCGAAGGGCGGCAGCACGGCCCCGCCGCGAGGCGATGACCAGGGTGGAACCCGGGATCCAGCTATCGACCAGGGCGAAACCCGGGATCGTGCCCTCCACCAGGGCGAATCCCCGGATCCAGAGCCGGACAGCCACGACTTCACCCTGGTCGGCGAGCTGACGAAGCGAAGGGCGGCAGCACGGACCCGCGGCGCGGCGACGACCAGGGCGAAACCCCGGATCTTGCCCGAGACCAGGGCGAAAGCCGGGATCTCGCCCGCGACCAGGGCCAAGTCCCGGATCCCGAGCCGGATAGCCACGATTCCACCCTGGTCGGCGAACTGACGAAGCGAAGGGCGGCAGCACGGACCCCCGGCGCGGCGACGACCAGGGTGGAACCCGGGATCTGGACCTCCACCAGGGCAAAGCTCGGGATTCAGCCCGCGACCAGGGCCAAACCGCGGATCCAGAGTCGGATAGCCACGATTCCACCCTGGTCGGCGAACTGACGAAGCGAACGGCGGCAGCACGGACCCGCCGCGCGGCGACGACCAGGGTGGAACCCCGGATCAAGCCCTCGACCAGGGCGAAGCCCGGGATCGTGCCCGCGACCAGGGTGGAACCCGGGATCTCGCCCGCGACCAGGGCCAAAGCCCGGATCCAGAGCCGGATACCCACGATTCCGCCCTGGTCGACGAACTGACGAAGCCGAGAGCGGCAGCACGGACCCGCCGCGAGGCGACGACCAGGGCGGAACCCCGGATCAAGCCCTCGACCACGGCGAAACCCGGGATCGTGCCCGCGACCAGGGTGGAACCCGGGATCTCCCCCGCGACCAGGGCCAAAGCCCGGATCCAGAGCCGGATACCCACGACTTCACCCTGGTCGGCGAGCTGACGAAGCGAAGGGCGGCAGCACGGCCCCGCCGCGAGGCGACGACCAGGGTGGAACCCCGGATCAAGCCCTCCACCGGGGCGAAGTCCGGGATCCAGCCCTCCACCAGGGCGAGACCCGGGATCTCGCCAGCGACCAGGGCGGAACCGCGGATCCGGAGCCCGATAGCCACGACTTCACCCTGGTCGGCGAACTGACGAAGCGAAGGGCGGCAGCACGGACCCGCGGCGCGGCGACGACCAGGGCGAAACCCCGGATCGAGCCCTCGACCAGGGCGAAGCCCGGGATCGTGCCCGCGACCAGGGTGGAACCGCGGATCCAGAGCCGGATAGCAACGATTTCACCCTGGTCGGCGAATCGAAGACGAGCAGAACCGCCGAGTCCGTAAGGCCGCCGGGGCCGTGGGGCGGAACCGACGGGGCCAGAGCGGGGGGTCAGCGGCGGGCGAGGAACCGGGTAGGCCGGGTGGCCCGGAGCTGCTGGCGGGCGACGCGGCGTCTGGCGACGTAGAGGCGCGCGATGTCGCCCGAGAGTACGAGCACCACCATGATCTCGGCGGCGGTGCCCACGAGGTTGAGGGCGAGGGTGCGCTCGGAGACCTCGATGAACCACATGACCGTCCACAGTGACGTGCTCGCCACGGACAGGCCGAGCACCGACGTGCGCGCCCACCCGTAGCCGGCGTAGACGAATCCGGCCAGCACGAGATAGGTGGCCAGGAAGGTGCCCACGATGACGATCACGGTGGCATAGGTGGCGGCGTCGCTCAGGCCCAGCAGGTCGGCGACGGGCCGCACGATCGGCAGGGTCGCGAGCGTCGCGGAGCCGAGGCCGATGAGCCAGTTGACCGAGACCACCCCCGCCACGACCCGCAGCAGCATGACGAGCACGCCGAACGCCAGGGTCAGGGGGACGCGGCGGCGTTGACCCGCCTCGGCCCGGTCCGCCTCGATCTGCTCCCGGACCGCGGCGGACGCGGGCGGCAGCGGGCGCAGGTCCACGATCGGCAGATCCCCGTCGGTGCGGATCCGGTCGCCCCCGCCGTTGCGGTGGTGATAGCCCGAGGAGAAGCTCGCCAGCACCTCGACCCCGATGCGCTCGTTGCCCGATTCAGGCCGGGTCAGGGTGGCCACGATGTGGTCGCGCTCCACGTCGATATCGGCCGCGATCCGGTGGGTGACCTGGCCCGTGAACAGCGACAGCCCCACCGCCCGGTCGTAGGTGCCCGCGGCGAGCCAGTCGACCCGCCGCCCGCCGGGCAGCAGCCAGCCCTCGGGCGCGGGCCAGAAGCGCACATGGTGGCGCTGGGCCGGATTCCCCTGCTCCTCCTGCTGGTACGTGAACGCCTGCCGCCTCCCGAACAGGAACAGCGAGCTCACCGGGGCGTCCGGGTACGTGGTGCGCCGGAGCGTGGCCGCCACGAGCCGCCAGCCGGAGGTCAGGTTGAGCTCGTCGGCCCGGTGCCAGCCGGCGCGCAGCATCGCCGTATGCACGTGGTCCTCGCTGCCGAGCAGCACGAGGTTGACCGGGTCGCCGAGCAGACCCTCCCGGGTGCGGGAGCGGCCGATGAAGTAGTCCGGCAGGTAGATCCGCGAGAGCACCGAGTGCACCCGCGGCAGCAGCAGGTAGGTGACGATCAGCCAGAACGGGATGAACGCCCAGATGTGTCGCCAGCCGGAGGTGAGGAGCTGGTGGATGAGCAGGAACGCGAGCCAGGTCGCCGCAGCCGTTCCGTAGACGAAGAACACCCGGTCCACGAAGCGCATCGGGTCGGCGCGGGCCACCTCGACGGCCGCGTGGGCGCGACGGGAGAAGGTGGAGACCATGGCTCAACCTAATCAGATCGGCACGCGCCGTCACCATCCGGGCCGCGGCCGACGAAAGTTCGGTGCGCCATGACCGCCCGGGCGGGTACATTGGCGCAGGCGAGGCCGTGCGGAGCGGCCCGCGGCTAGCGGAAAGTATGTGAGGCAGCGGTGGGTCCGGACGACGTGCAGTGGCTCAGCGAGCAGGAGAAGTCGGCCTGGCTGGCGCTCACCGCCCTGCTCACGAAGCTTCCCGGCGCGCTCGATTCGCAGCTCGAGCGGGACGCCGGCCTCACGTTCTTCGAGTACATGGTGCTCGGGATGCTCGCCGAGGCCCCGGAGCAGCGGCTGCGCATGTCGGAGCTGGCCGCCACCACGAACGGGTCGCTCTCCCGGCTCTCCCACGTGGCCCGCCGGCTCGAGAACTCCGGCCTCGTGACCCGCGAGCCCGACCCGGCGGACCGGCGCGCCACAGTCGCGATCCTCACCGACACCGGCCGCGAGCGCGTGGAGCAGGCGGCGCCGGGGCACGTCGCCCACGCCCGCGAACTCGTGGTGGACGCCGCCTCCCCCGACGACCTGGCCGCGTTCGGCCGCGTGGGCGCGCAGATCGTGGCCCGGATCGGGCGCCTGCGCTGATGCTGCTGCGCGGGCGGGGCGTGCTGCTGCGGGATCTGGAACCTGCGGACGGCGACCGGCTCGCCGATCTCACGGCTCTCGACCGCCCGTGGCGCCGCACGAACGGCCCCTATTTCGGCCAGCCGAGCCGGGCGGAGCTCGCCGACGATGACCGGCGGTTCCGGGAGCTCGCCGGCACGGACCACGCCCGGCTTCCCGACCCGCGCTCGATGCTCGCGATCTGCGCGCCCGGCACCGCCGCGGAGAGCGGTCCCGGAGCCGACTCGGAGGGCGGGCCGGGAGCCGCCGTGCTCATCGGGCTCGTCTCCTGGTACTGGGAATCGCACGTGACGGACTGGCGCCGGATGGGGATCGCGATCCACGACGAGGCGTATTGGGGGCGCGGGCTCGGCACCGAGGCGATGGCCCTGTGGACCTCCTACCTCTTCGACCACACCGACGCCCTGCGCCTCGACTTCGCCACCTATTCGGGCAATCCCGGCATGATCGCCGTGGGCCGGCGGCTCGGCTTCGTCGAGGAGGGCCGCTACCGCCGGGCGCGACGCTGGGCGGGCGGCGTGCACGACGCCGTCGTCATGGGCGTGCTCCGGGAGGAGTGGGACGAGCTGCGCGGCCGGTGGCCGTTCACGCCCGAGGCGAGCGGGCGTCGTCCATAGGCTTGTCGGTCTTCTTGGGACGGCCGGCGATCACGATGATCGCGGCGTACGTGACCACGACGCCGCCGAGGGAGACGGCCCACCAGGGGAAGCCGGGGATGTCGGGGCGCGTGCCCGCGGCGGCGATGTCGGCGGCGGGGGTGGGCAGGATGCGCTCGCCGGTCACGAGGTAGCGGTGGGTGTTGATGCCGAGCGGGGTGCAGGTGACGAGGGTGACGAGGTCCTCGCCGTACTCGGGCAGGAGGGACTGGGTCTCGTCGGGGAGGATCGTCTGGGTGCTGTTGACCTGGTAGGTGAGCACCTCGCCGAAGACCTCGATCGTGAACGTGTCGCCGATGGCCAGCTTGTTCAGGTCGTTGAAGAGGGTGGCCTCGGGCAGGCCGCGGTGGGCCGTGAGCACCGAGTGCTGGGAGAGGCCGCCGACGGGCAGGGAGGTGCCCTCGAGGTGCCCGACGCCCTTGGCGAGCACGTCGTCGGAGGTGCCGTGGTAGATCGGCAGGTCGACCTTGATGGCGGGGATGCGCAGGCGGGCCATGACGCCGTCGTTTGTCGCGCGCAGCAGTTCGTTGTAGTCGAATCCGCCGGGGGAGACGCCGTCGGAGGTGGGCACGTTGCTCGACGGGTCGAGCAGGGCACCGGTGCCGAGCTCGCCGCCGACGAGTGCGTCGTTGTAGGCGCGGGCCTCGTCGAGTTCGTTCATGAGCCGGGCGGGCGGGCCCTCGTCGACGACGGAGTCGAGCCCCTCGACGACCTTCGACTGGTTGTACTGGGAGAACCAGGAGGCGGTGCTCGGGTAGAGGATGGCGAGCACCCCGATGACGGCCAGGAGGGCGACGCCGGCGGTGGCCCAGGGCATCCTCCAGCGGGCGGGCGGGGCGGGCTCGGGGGTGTGTTGCGGGGGTGTATCGAGCGTAATCACTGGGATCCCTTCAGTGAGCCGAAGGGGCGAGGAGGGGTGAACCTCCTCGCCCCTTCGGGCTTAACGGCTAGTCACCGTGTGCTGCGAAGGCTCAGGCCTTCGAGCGGGAGTGGCGCACGGCCGCGATCGTTCCGCCGGTCGCGATGAGGGCGATGCCCACGATCGTGAACAGCAGCGTTCCGGTGGAACCGGTGAGCGGCAGGTTCGGGCCGTCCTGCTGGGTGTTGGACACGCTCTGGGATGTCACGTTGACCGAGGCGTTCTCGCTAGCAGCGTAGATGGTCACCACGACGCTCGCGTCCTCGGGGAGGACATATCCGGCTGGGGCCTTCGTCTCCACGAGCACGTAGTCGCGGCTCGCATCCGCCGTGGTACCGGCCCACAGCCCATCGAACGTGAGCTTGCCGTCCGGGCCCGTGACGCCCGAGGCGATCGGGTCACCAGTGGGCTCTCCGTTCTCGTCAGCTTCGTAGAGGCTGAATTCCGCACCCGAGAGCGCGCTTTCACTCTCTTCGTCGTACTTATTCACTTCGAGTGCGCCGTAGTAGACGGCCGGCTTGCCGGTTGTAACCTGGGAGTCGTTGGTGTTGACCACGGCCTCGTTCTCGAACACGTTCGTCTCTCCCAGGGTTCCAACCTCGGTCGAGAGGTCGACGGTGATGACGTCGCCCGCAGCAATCTTCTCCAGTCCGGTGGAGGTCAGTTTCACGGTGACCGTCGCACCGGCAGTGCCGGGAAGCGAAGGCGTGATCGTGTAGTCGCTGGAGCCCAGGGCAGTGCCGTTGCTAGAAACGGTCACAGACTGCGGGACCAGCCGGCCATCCAGGTCATCGGTGATCGTGAAGCTGCGGTAGGTATCGTCGGACGACTTCGCCGGTACCGGCGCCGTGATCGTCCAGTTGAGGATCGAGCCGACAACGACTGCATAACCCGGGTCTTCGACCGTCTTCTCAGCCTCGGTCGTGTTCAGCTTATTCTTGGGGTAGACGTGCACGTTGTACAGCCAGCTACCGTCGGCCGGGTAGGGGATCGACACGAGGAAGGGCGCGACCGGCGAGACGATGTTGTTGGCGCCCGGATTAGTCTCGGTCACGAGGTAAAGACCGTAGGGCAGGTTGTTCACCTCAGCCAAACCGTCTGCGATGGTAGTCGCGCTCGCGGTGCCATCCGCAGCACTCACACCGAACCCGTTGGCATCGTTCTGAACGTCCGCCACGGTCGCGTCCTGAGCGTCATCCCAGCCGGCTGTCGTCGTCAGATCGATCGGGTCGCCAGCACGCGTGACCCGCTCGATACTAAATTCGACACCAACGAGGCCCGCACCGAGGCTCGCGATTGCACCCTCGTCTGTGATCTCAGTGCCATCGCCCATGACAGTCGGATTACCCGAGTGCTTGTGGATCGTCAGCGTTCCCGTGGTGCCCGTGATGTTCCCGGGGCCGGGCTCGACTGCCGCGGTGGCCGCGGTGCCGATGAGGCCGACCATCGCGAGGGAAAGGGCCCCCGCGCCGGCGGCGAGTCGCTTGAGCGACGTCGTCCTCGTTTTCATTCCATTCCTTCTTTCGGTTGGTACCAACACGGCGGGGGCGCCGGTCAGATGGGGGTGTGCGCGGCGCCTCATCAGGCGCTCCGCCGGCTTCGACGCCGCTGGACCTTGGTCGCGCCGTAGGCCATGAGGGAGAGCAGCAGGGTCGCCGCTCCCGCGATGTAGACGTGGTCCCGACCGAGGCCGCCGGTCAGGGGAAGGTCAGGTCCGGCCTGCTGGTCGTTGGTGATGTCGCCGATCTCCTTGTGGAGAGTCGTCGCGCTGATCGTGAACTCGTACTCCCACGTGCTCACCTGGTATCCGGGCGGGGCCTTCGTCTCGGTCAGCGTGTAGTCGCCCCAGGCGAGGTCGGCGATCTCGAAGCCGCCCGCGCTCCGGTCGATATCGCCTCCGGCTACGCAGTCGGCGACGCTCGCCTCGACGCAGTCGATGATCGCGACCGAGGAACCGTCCGGACCGGTGAGAGACCATTCGGAGCCGTTGAGCCGGTCACCGTTGCCGTTCACCTTGGACCAGGTCACCGATCCGGACACCGGCGTGTTCGTCACCTTGCAGTCGACCTGCCCGCCCGTAGTCGGCATGTCGAAACTCGCCGCCCACCGTGTGTCGGGCGTGAGCGTCACACCCTCACCATCCTGGGTGCACGCGAACACCGGGGTGTATCCGGCCTGGATCTCCGCTGCCAACACCTCGGAGACGGTGACGTTCGATCCGATCGTGGCGGTGACGGTCACCATGTTGTCGGTGTCGGTCATCGGGAAGGTCGGGCTCGATGGGATGGTCGAGGTCTCCGGGGTCGTTCCGGTGACTCCGGTGCCGTTGATGTTCAGGTCGGCCGCGTCACCGGTGGTGCCGCCCTTCCAGATCTTCGTCAACGTGACGGTCTGCGTGGCGGGAGTGTTGGTGATATTGCCCTGCGAGATGATGGTGCCGGCGTTGTTCGCGTCGATCGTGAACGTGAAGGTTGCCGTGCCCACGTACCCATCGGGGGCCTTCGTCTCATCCACCGTGTAGTCGCCCCAGGCGAGCCCGGTGAGTTTGAACTGGCCCTCGGCCGGATCCTGGTCGGCGCCCGTGCAGGCATTCGGGTCATTGCCGACACAGTCCGTGATCGCCACCGTCGGCCCAATTGCGCCGGGACCGGTCAGGCTCCACTCGGAGCCTCCGAGCAGGTTCTCACTGGTGCTGTCCACCTTCGACCAGATCACGGTGCCGGGGAGGGGCTTGTTCGTGTAGGTACACGCGACCTGATCACCCGGAGCGATATTCGTCAGGTTCTCGGCCGTCGGACCGTTGAGCGAGACCGTGCTGGTGGAGCCGTCGAGCGCCGTGACGACACAGGAGCCCTCAAGGAAGGCGTATCCGGTCTGCATCACCTCGGACACTGCGACCGTCGCCCGGGAACTGTAGGCGTCGAACTTCACAGCCCAGGAGGCGTCTCCCGAGGAGTTGGTCTGCTGCGTGGTCTCGCCCGGCAATTGAGTGATCGAGCCGCTGGTCTCGGCGCCCAAGGCCCCGACCGTCCAGCCCGAGCGCGCCGTGGGATTCTCACCGTTCACATCGGTGACGTCCTTATGGATCGTCACATTCGCTATGAGCGGAGAGTTACGGAAGACACATCGCACAGCTTCACCTGTACTCGGGATCGTGATCGAGCCGCTGCGCCCATTGACCTGCTCCAGGTTCTCAATCGAACCATCAAGATGCGTAACTGTGCATTGGTACGCGCTCGCATAGTCATTGAGGTTCGCCCCGTTGGCTCCAGTCTCAGAGAACGTCAGCTCAACGCCGCGCACGGTCGGCTGAGGGCCGATACGCTTATCCTGCAGTCCAATGGAGCTTCCCTCGGTCGTCGCGGATCCGACCAGGGCACTACCCCGGTGGAGCGTGAGATCGAACTGATCCGTCGGGTTGACGCGACCTCCAATGATCTCCTTCTCGATCATGATCGTCGGCGGGGAGGAGCACGATGCAAGGTCAGTCGAAGAGAGACCCCCACCGCTGACCACCGTAGTTGCATCGGTCCAGTCAGGAGTCTCGAATGAAGTGATCGCTGAACTACTTCCGAGATAGCCACGGCCCGTGACGTCGAACGCTACACCGTTGACGTTGGAAGTGGTACTCATCTTTTCCGATGCTGACGACGGGATCGTCCCACCATTGGCGCTTACGAAGTTGCTCCTCGTGACGGTGTAGATCCAAGAGTCACTGCCCGAGCCACGAACCACATACAGATTCCCTGCGGAGTCGAATGCGATGTCACCGTTCGCATTGGAATTCGCGCTGGTGGCAACCGTTCCCTTGAGCTTGATGGCCGGACTCGCGGAAGGATTATACTCGTAGACTTTGAAGTCTCCACCTGACGTATATCCACCGAAGTAATACAGGCCGGTGGAGAGGTCTACGGCACCGCCGACGAGGTTGGTATCTGTGTCGTAGTTCCAACCCAATGATGTCGTGCTCGCGCCCGTCGACTCCCACACTCCAGTAATTGTATTGAATTTCCAGACCGTACCGTTCTGCGAAGTTCCAGAACCGGAGGACCGCTTCAACGCGTATACGGGAGACCCGTCAGGACCGATCCCGAGCCCATTCATATTTGTCTGCCCCGGCGACGACCCGATATTCGTCACCACCCCGCCGGGTGAGATCTGCTGGAGTTGCCCAGACCCGCTGATCGCATACACGTACCCGGCACTACAGATCGGAAGCGTCTGAATCTTTCGCACTTCAAACGTACCGAAATCGTGAGTCTGGCCGCCCTTTTCATTGTTCCAGCTTGCACTGTTGGCGTCGCCATTGATGGAACGGGCGGATGTATCAACCCAGGTGTAGCCGGCGGGCGGGTCGGCTGGCGTCAGTTGATAGTTGGCACCCGGCGCTACCTCGCCCCCGTTCCAGCCGGTCGCATAGCGCTGCGCGAGGAACTCGCCGGAATCTCCGTCCCGATCGATTCGACTCGTACCACTACCGCAGTCGCCCTCGCAGTCTCGCAGCCCGCTGGCACCCTGCCCATCGTTCCAATACCGGTAACCATAATAGCTTGCACGGTATTTGAGGTCGAATGCCGCACCCCCGACCAGCACGCCATCGGTGTCCCTGACCTCCCAGTAGAGGTAGGGAGCCGAGCCCCCGTCGGGTCCCGCCGCCATGGGCGCGACGGCCATGGGCGGCGCGTCAGATTCTGCAATATTCGCCCGCTCGCTTGGAGCAGCCGATTCTTCGGATGCCGGCGGGCCCGAGGGCTCCGCATTGGGGGTTGAGGCCCCGTCACCGACCTGTCCGACCGGCGACCCCTGGGCGGGATCCTCGGGGTCGCTCTGGTCAGTGGATTCCGTCCCATCGGTGACGGGGCTGTCTGTGGCCGCGTCGCCGGGGGCGTCCGCGGTGTCGACCGTCGCGTCGTCTGTCGGCGCGTCGGTCACGAGCTGGTCGAGGGGCTCCTCGTCGGCATCGCCGGCGAGCGCGGGCACGGCCGCACCGGCGAGCCCGAGGGTGAGCACGGTGGCGGCCAGGCCACCGAGCGCGGCCCGGCTCCTGCGCGTCACGTGCCGAGAGGACCGTCCAGGTCGACCCCCGCCACCGAGCGCGGTCGTCGAGCCTTTCGGCCTCAGCGCATGGCGAAACATGGGCAACTCCCCTTCGACTAGCATGTGTCGTCGCGCCGGTTTACGGCTCCCGCGACGTTCGACTAACGATTTACAACCATAGGTCTATGTCTCGACGTCACGCACTCAACTTTTAGCTAGTGCAGGGTGGACTTCCAGACCAAATGGGGTGAGGGAGGGTGAGATGCGGGTGAGACGGACGTCCATGCAGGGCATTCGAAAGCCGCCCGGCCCGCCTCCGGCGTCCGGGCCGCCTCACCGGCCGATCAGGCGCCCGCGTCCTCTTCCCGCAGCCGCGGAGGCGTGACGAGCCCGGGCCGGAAGCCCGACTTGTCCTCATAGAAGGCCCGCACCGCGTCCATGTCGGAACGGACCTCGCCGGAGAGGTCGATGGTCGGGCCGATCCCACACGTCATCGTGTCGCGATCAACGAACCCGAGGGTGAGCGGGAGACTGGCCCCGGTCGCGATCCGATAGAAGCCCGACCGCCAGTATTCGCCTCGCCCGCGCGTGCCCTCCGGCGTGACCACGAGCGCGAGCCGCTCCCCCGCCTCCACCCGCGCCACGATCGTGGCCACGAGACCGCGCGCCCCCGATCGATCGACCGGGATCCCCCCGAGCCCGCGCATGATCGGCCCGAGCGGCCCGGCGAACAGCTGCTGCTTGCCCAGCCAGCTGAAGCGCACGCCCGCTCGCCAGCCGGTGGCGAGCATGAAGATGAAGTCCCAATTCGAGGTGTGCGGCGCCCCGATGATCACGGTCCCGCCCGCAGGCAGTGGCTCGGCGACCATCGTCCAGCGGCTCAGCCGCCAGAACGCCCGGGCGGCAAGTCTCGTCAGCATGGCGTCAGCCTAGGGCCACCGCGCAGCGGCGCCCGGGAGACGGCACGACCTTCGCCACGCGATCCGCCACGGCGCGTGCACGGCGCCGCACAGGCGCGCTCAGGTTCACCCGGGGGCGCCGTCCATAGGCCGCCCGCCGCGAGCGCAGCGGCGAGCTCGCGCACATGGCTGCGGTTGTACTCCTGCGCCATCGGGATCGCGCCGGCCACGAGGTCGAGGTCGACATCGACGGTCAACACGTGTCGCAGACCCACCGACGGCCGCAGGGCGCGCGCCGTGTCCGCGGTGATGAACCCGGCCCGCGCCGCGCGACGACGAACCACGACGTCGCGATCCACGCTCATCCGGTCAGGCTCCGCGCGAGCAGGTCGCGTAGATGCGACGTATCGATGGAGTGGTTGATCGCGAACGACTGCCGATCGTAGAACGCCCGCGGGCTCGATGCGTCGAGCACACGCGGGCAGGTCAGGGCGCGCGTGGCCGCCACGGTGCCCGCGGCGCGAATGGACGACGCCCGCTCGCCCGCGCACGCAGGCTCGCGTTGCGTTCGGGCGGGCGTATCATCGCCGCGACCCGGCGACACGCACCGAGAGTGAGGATCGATGGCTCCCACCGCCCGCTCCGCCGCCCGGTGGCTGCTCGTGATCGCCTGGATGGCCGTGATCTTCGCGTTCAGTTCCCAGAGCGGCACCGGCTCGGGCGGGCTGAGCCTGCGGATCACCGATGTGCTCTCCGGCGCCCTCGCGTGGTTGCCCGGCGCCATCGACGGCGACACCCTCCAATTCCTCGTGCGCAAGGGCGCCCACGTGGCCGAGTACCTCGTGCTCGGGGCGCTGGTCGCGTGGGCGTGGCGCGCCCGGCCGGGCACCCGGGGCGCCGGCGCGGTCCTGTGGCCGTTCCTGATCACGGTCGCCTACGCCGCGAGCGACGAGTTCCACCAGTCCTTCGTGCCCGGCCGCGGGCCCGCCGTGACCGACGTGCTCATCGACGCCCTCGGCGCCGCCGCCGGAGTCGGGCTCGTGTCGCTGATCCGCCGGGAGCCGGTCGATGATTGACTGGGCGACATGCCCTCACCCGACGACGCCCGCCGCCTGGCCGAGCAGGTCCTGGGCGAGATGACCCCGGAGCAGCAGCGCTCCCTCATCGACGCCCTGGTCACCGGCCACTCCACCCGGATCGTGGACGAGGCACTCGCCACGCCCGCGCCCGCCATGACCGCCCCGCCGGCCCGGACGCGCGGCGTGCGCGTGCGCCTCGACCTCGTCGGCGCCAAGCCACCGGTGTGGCGCCGGCTCGAACTTCCGGGCGACCTGCGGCTCGACGTGCTCCACCGCGTGCTGCAGGCCGCGATGGGCTGGACCGACACCCACCTGCACCGCTTCCGCACGGGCAGCGATCACCGGGCCGGCCACTTCCTGTCCTCCTACGACGTCGAGGAGGGCGAGCAGGGCGTGCCCGAGAGCGACGTCCGCCTCGATCAGGTGGTCGCGGCGGCGGGCGACCGGCTCTGGTACGAGTACGACTTCGGCGACGGCTGGGAGCACGTGCTCACCGTGGAACAGCTCATGGACGACGCCCCCGCCGAACCCAGGTGCATCGGCGGGCGGATGGCCTGTCCGCCCGAGGACTGCGGCGGGATCTGGGGCTATGCCGAGCTCGCCGAGTGGGTGCGGGGCGGCTGCGACCCGGCCGCGGTACCGCAGCCGTTCGACGACGCCGAGCACGCCCGCACCTGGCTGCGGCCGCACTGGCATCCCGACCGGTTCGACGTGGCGGAGGCGAACGAGGCGCTCGCCCACACGAGGCCCCTGCCGGTGGCCGGGCCGCTGGCCGACCTCCTGGAGCAGCTCGGCCGGAGCGGCGACCCGGTGGCGGCCGGGCTCATCGCGCGGCTCGCCGCGGCCACCGCGGCCGGCGCGGTCACGGAGGCCCCGGACGGCACGGGCGCGGCGGACCCGGCGGTGAGCGAGCACGACGCCGCCCGCATGATCGGCCCGTTTCTCATCCTGCTCGACGTCGTCGGCGACGGGATCCAGTTGACCAAGGCGGGCAAGCTCCCCCCGGCGACGGTCACCGCGCTCGCCGAGGAGACGGGCATCGCGGGCTGGTGGATCGGCAAGGTCAACCGGGAGGATCAGACCTGGCCCGTGGCGCTGCTGCGGGAGGCGGCCCGTTCGCTCGGGCTCGTCACGGTGCGCTCGGGCCGGCTCTCCGCGACCGCGATCGCCCGGAAGCACCGCGAGAACCCGCTCGAGCTGTGGCGTCATCTCCTCACCCGGCTGCCCAAGGGCACGAGCGACTTCGATCGGGAGGCCGGTTGGCTCTCGCTGGCGGTCGTCGCCGCGGGCACCCCCGCCCAGGACTGGCGCGAGGAGATCGCTGCCCTGCTCACCGGCGTGGGCTGGCGCGCGGGCGGCGACGGGTACCTGGGTGGCCTCCCGGTGTACAACCCGACCCTCGACGTGCTCGAGGTGCTCGCCGGTCGCCTCCGCCACGGCGGCCTCACCGGGTCCGACCCGGCCGTGGCCGCCACCGCCCGGGCCGTGATCCTGCGGCGGTAGCACCTCATCGCAGCCCGAACGCGGGATCATGGCGAGGTGCCGGGCCCGGAGCTGCCCACGATCCCGCGTTCGGCGGGCTCAGCGCGAGTTCTCATAACCCCGCGAAGCCCTGCACCACGAGGTAGCCGGCGCCGAGCAGGGTCGCCACCACGATCACCCGCTCGAACGCGCCCTGCGCGATCCGGGTGATCACGAACCGCCCGAGGAAGAACCCGGCCGCGAGCGCCGGCACGAGCACGACGCTGAGCAGCACGTGTGGCCACGAGATGAGCCCGAGGCCCACCGAGAAGGGCAGCTTCATCAGGTTCGTGACGGCGAAGAACCACGCCGCCGTGCCCAGGAACGTGCGCGCCCCGAGCCGCATCACGAGAAAGTACATGCTCATGACCGGCCCGCCCGCGTTCGCCACCATCGAGGTGAACCCGCCCGCCGACCCGTAGATCACCGCCGACAGGCGTCGCTTACGGACGGCGGCCCTCGCCCCCGCCGGTTCCCCGCCCCGCGTAGCACTCGCCGTGCCCTCCGACCCTCCGGCCTCACCCGCCGAGGCGGCCGGCCCTCCGGCGTCGCTCGCCGAGGTTGCCGAACCTCCGGCCTCACCCACCGATACTGCCGACCCTCCCGCACTACTCGCCGCTACGGCCGGTGACGCGCCCCGGGGACCGGACCCCGCGTCGTCCCTACTCCCGGTTCCCACCGGCCCACGCCGCTCGGCGGCGATCGCTTCATCGGCACTCGCGCGGCCCGCCCGCTGCTGCGCCGCCCGCTGCACGAGGCCCAGGCCCATGAGTGAGAGGAGGATGAGCCCGATCGCGATCGCGGTGCCCTGATCGTCGGCCACCGCGAGGAAGGCGAAGCCGAGGAGCATCCCGAGGATGACGTTCGGCGCCATCCGCGCGAGCATCGACCAGTGCGCATGCCGGCCGTAGGCCGCGAGCGCGAACACGTCGCCGAGCAGGAACAGCACGAGCATCGTGCCCGTCGACTCCCGCGCCGGGATGACCGCCGCGGCGAGCACGACCCCGATCGCACCGACCGCCGGCACGGCCGCCTTGCTCACCCCGGTCGCGACCGCGGCGAGCACGAGCGCCGCCCATGCAAGGGCCGACAGCTCGGGCAGGTGGGCCACGAGGCTCACGCGTCACTCACGGCGAAGCCGATGGGCGCGCTGTGTCATGTGATCGCCATGACTCTCCGGCACCGTCGTCCGGTCAACCTCGCGCCGCCACCGCAAAGTCACTGCACGATCAACTCTCGTCACGATCTGAGCGTACCGGCCAGGCTCCGAAGGACTGCCGATACCGGTGGCGCCCTTCACGAGTGGCCGGCACCCGCCCTCACATCTGCAAGGTTCGCTGCCTCACGTTCGTACAGTACGACTCACGTCATCATCGGCAAGGTAAACGTCGTCGAATCCGGACTGGCCACCGGCGACGGCGCGGGAATCGATCTGGTCATCGAGAACGACGACGGCACCGTCCTCGCCTTCGAGGTCAAGGAGCGCGGACGAGCACCCGGCTCCGGCCTTCGCGGTCTGAGCCGGCATCTGTCGATACCGGGTGCCGGCAGGTTCGCGCCGGCGTGCGAGGAGACTCAGACGAGCCCAGCCTTCTCGCGCACCTGCCGCTGGATGCGGGCGAGCATGCCGGTCATGCCGCGCAGCCGCAGCGGGCTGATCACCTCGGCGAGGCCGAGCGTGGCGGAGACGTCGTTCGGCACGGCCACGATCTGTGCGGCCGTGAGCCCGTCGAGTCCCTCGGCGAGGATTCCCGCGAAGCCGCGCGTGGTCGGCGCCTCGGGCGGGGCGGAGAAGAACAGGGCGACCGGGGCGGCCGGGCCGGTGCCGTCGACCTCGACCGTGAGGAAGATCGGCGACTGGCATTCGGGCACCGGCTCGAGCAGCTCGGGATGGTCGGTCAGCCGCTCGGGCAGCGCGGGCAGGCCCTCGGAGAAGTCGAGGAGCAGTTGCACCCGGTCGCTGGGCGCCATCGCGTTGAAGTCCGCCACGATCGCCGCGAACGCCTCGGGCAGGCTGGTTGTCTCGGTCACGTGATCCTCCCGCCCGGGCTGCCGGGCTCTGCTCGCTGGGCCGGGCGCCATGGGGCCCGGCCGGTTCGAGGTCCATCGTAGTTGCGGGTGGAGGGCCTCGGGCGCCGGAGGCCCGCTCCACACGTCCGAGGATTCATCGAGGTAGTCGGACGACTCCGGGGCTAGATCGCTTCACGGTTGTCGGCTACACTGAATCGCTCTAGAGAATATGATTCAAGGGAGATTGCGATGACTGGGCAGGTACGGATGGGTGCGGCCATCGAGAGCGCTCGCGAAGCAGCGGGGCTCTCCCAGCGCGCGCTCGAGGATCGCACCGGCATCTCGCAGTCGACCCTGAGCCGCATTCTCTCCGGCAAGCGCACCGCGAAGATGACCGAGATCATCCTCATCGCCGAAGCCACCGGTTGCACAGTCGGCCAGCTGACGGGGACCCTCATTGCCGACCGAGTGGAGTACGCCGCGCGCGCCACGAACGACTCCGAGATGGAGAAGATGCGCCGGCGGCTGCTGCACTTCATCGAACTGGACGCATACCTGGACGATCAGGCGATCGGCGTGCCGCAGTGACGGGCACAGGGAGATCGACTCCCGAGGACCAGGCCAGGGAGGCTGCGGGCGGCTTCCGTCGGGAGTATCGGTTGGGGGGGCAACCGCTCGGCGACCTCGTCGCGCTCATCGACATGACGACTGGGCACGACGTGGCCGTCATCGATGCAGAACCCGACGAGCACGGGCTGACGATGCGTGATCCGGTGCGCGGCATCGTCTTCATCGGAGTGGCTCGGACCAGACGGCCGATGCGGCAGCGCAGCAGTCTGGCACACGAAATCGCACACGTGCTCTTCGGCGACTGGAACCGATGCGAGGACCTCAGTGCGCGCTCGATGGAGGAGATCCGCGCCGACTCATTCGCCCGCCACCTGCTCGTACCGCTCGACGGCCTCAGAGAGTTCCTCGGAGACCGCGAGAGCGTTTCCGAGGCGGATCTGTCGGCGACGGTGCAACGCTTCCTCGCCTCGCCGGCGATCGTCTCGATCGCCCTGCATGACTGCGGGTACATCGACACTCCGACCAAGACTCGGTGGATGTCGCTCAGTACACCGCAACTGGCGACTCGCTTCGGTTGGAGCGATCAGTACCACTCGCTCCAGGAGGACTCGAACCGCACCCGCCCTCCGCAGCGGCTCCTCGCGCGCGCTATCTCGGGCTATGAAGAGGGCGTCGTGACCACCCAGACCATAGCCACGCTCAGGGGCATCAGTGCCGAACATGCGGCCGCGGAATTAGCGGACGCCGGAGTCGTCCCTCACGACTACGTGATCCCCTCGCTGAGCGCCGAGGACCTTCCAGTGGTCGATGTGGACCTGAGCGATCTGGACGAGCCGAATCCCTCGGAACCGAACGAATGAGCTGGCGGCCCATCATGGACGCCGGTCCGGGGATCAACTTCTTCTCCACGAATCAGCAGCGGCTGCTGTTCAGCGTGCTCGGACCTCTCTGCGTTCCAGAGATCGTGGAGCGAGAGATCCTGCGGAAGGCACGATCCGACGAACGGTTCGCCGCCGCACAACGCGTCTGGAGCAAGCTTCCCTCACGCCTCATGGAGGTCGTTTCCGACGACACGACGGTCGAACTAGCTGCAGCAGTCCAACGACTCAGCGGGATGGCGATCGATCAGCGCCTCGGCATCTCGAGGGACCTGGGGGAGACGATGGTCATCGCCCATGCAGCGGTGGCGGCCGGAGCGGGAGAGCACGTCATCATCCTGATCGATGATGGTGCAGGGTGTCGGCTGGCGGCTCAGGAGGCCCGGCGACTCGGGCGCCTCCAAGCCGCCGGGAAGCCCGTTGGAAGTATCAGCCTGGTCGACACCGTGACGGTGCTCGAACGCGCAGCCGGCGGCGATCACCTCCCGGACAAGCAGTCGATGCGAGAGCTGTGCGGACGACTGAGGTCACTCGACGACGGACTGCCTCCCATCGAGACGACTCGTCTGCTCTCACGGCAGTGCTGGCGGTAATCACCAATCCGGCCGGCTTCTCAGCACTCGTGAGCGCGCGATCGCGCCCACCCACACGCGAACGGACGGCGCCCGCTCACCTGGGTGAGCGGGCGCCGTCCATAGGCACGTGGATCAGCGCGAGGGAACCTCGCCGGGCTCGGCGCCGACGGCGATCGGGACGCGCACGGCGTTGCCCCACTCGGTCCAGGAGCCGTCGTAGTTGCGCACGTCGGGCCAGCCGAGCAGGTGGGTGAGCACGAACCACGTGTGGCTCGACCGCTCGCCGATGCGGCAGTAGGCGATCACGGGCTCCTCGCCGGTGAGCCCCTGCTGCGCGGCGTATATCTCCTCGAGCTCGGGGCGCGACTTGAACGTGGCGTCGGCGTTCGCGGCCAGGGCCCACGGCACGGACTTCGCGCCGGGGATGTGGCCGCCGCGCAGGGTTCCCTCCTGCGGATAGTTCGCCATGTGGGTGCGCTCGCCGGTGTACTCGGGCAGGGAGCGCACGTCGATGAGCTGGCCGCCGAGGAAGTCGAGCACGTCCTCCTTATAGGCGCGGACGCGTGAGTCGTCGCGCTCGACCACCGGATACTCGGCGGGCTCGGGGGCGGGCTTGTCGCGGGTCAGGTCGCGCCCCTCGGCGACCCAGGCGGCGCGGCCGCCGTCGAGGAGGCGGACGTCCTCGTGGCCGAAGAGGGTGAAGACCCACAGGGCGTAGGCGGCCCACCAGTTGTTGTTGTCGCCGTAGATGACCACGGTGTCGTCGCGGTCGATGCCGAGCCGGCCCGCGAGCTTCGCGAAGCCGGCGCCGTCGACGTAGTCGCGGGTGACGGGATCGTTCAGGTCGAGGTGCCAGTCGATCTTGTGCGCGCCCGGAATGTGGCCGGTGTCGTAGAGGAGCACGTCCTCGTTCGACTCGAGCACCACGAGGCCCGGTTTGCCGAGGTTCTCGGCGAGCCAACCGGTGGACACGAGCTTCTCGGGGCGGGCGTACTGGGCGAAACGGGGATTGGATTCAACGGGGACAGCCATGGGTCCAGTCTCCCACTCGGCCGTTCGGTTCCGAAGGGTGGGTCGGGACATCTCGCTGGGTGACACGCATCTCAACGGGCGGGCATGCGGCACGGCGCGGGCCGCGGCGACCGGCGGATCACGGCGACCCAACCGGACGTTTGTGGAGTTTCCAACCGGATGTTTGTGGAACTTCCAACCGGAGATTTGTGAGGTCTCGACCCGGACACGCGCGCAGTCGACAGCGTCGCCGCCTTGCCCGCCGGAACAGTCCGACATGGCACGGCCTGGCCTAGACTCTCCTGCGGTCCAACCGCGGGCGCTTCGAGGCGCCCCACAACCAAGGAGCAGGCGTGGTCTGGAAACTGCACGGCGATGGGATCTCCCCCGACCCCGAGGCCATCGTGATGCCGGACGAGCGGCTCAGCTGGCCCCGCACGATCGGGTTCGGCCTGCAGCACGTCGTGGCGATGTTCGGGGCCACGTTCCTCGTGCCGCTGCTCACCGGCTTCCCACCCACGACCACCCTGCTCTTCTCGGGCCTGGGCACGATGCTGTTCCTGCTCATCACCCGCAACCGGGTGCCGAGCTATCTCGGTTCCTCCTTCGCGTTCATCGCCCCGATCCAGGCGGCGATGACCTCCGGGGCGGGCATGGGCCCGGCCCTGTTCGGCATCATGGCCACCGGCGCCCTGCTCGCCGTGATCGGGCTCGTGGTGCAGGCCACCTCGACCCGCTGGCTCGACGCCCTCATGCCGCCCGTGGTCACCGGCGCGATCGTGGCCCTCATCGGCTTCAACCTCGGCGGCGCCGCCACCGGCAACTTCGCGAAGTCCCCGTGGGTCGCGCTCATCACGCTCGGCTCGATCCTCATCATCGCGGCGGCCTTCCGCGGCCTGTTTGCCCGGCTCTCGATCCTCGCCGGCGTGATCATCGGCTATATCGCCGCTTACGTCGCGGGCGAGGTCGACTTCACCGCGGTCGGCGAGGCCGCCTGGTTCGGCCTGCCCGAGTTCCACGCCCCCGTCGCGGACCTGTCCGTGCTGCCGATGTTCCTGCCGGTCGTGCTCGTGCTCATCGCCGAGAACGTCGGGCACGTGCGCTCCGTCGCGAACCTCACGGGCCGCCCCCGGATCAACGACCTGACCGGCCGCACCCTCGTCGCCGACGGCGTGGCCACCGTGCTCGCCGGGTCCGCCGGCGGCTCGGCCACCACCACCTACGGCGAGAACATCGGCGTGATGACCGCCACCCGCGTGTTCTCCACGGCGGCCTACTGGGTGGCCGGGATCGTGGCCGTGGCCCTGTCCTTCTCCCCCAAGTTCGGCCAGATCCTCAAGACCGTGCCCGACGGCGTGCTCGGCGGCGTGACCGTGGCCCTTTACGGGCTCATCGGCCTCATCGGTATCAAGATCTGGATCGAGAACAAGGTCGACTTCTCCCGCCCCGTGAACCAGTACACCGCGGCCGTGGCCCTCATCATCGCCATCGGCGACCTGACGCTGAGCGCCGGCCCGGCCACGTTCACCGGCATCGCCCTCGGGTCGATCGCCGCCGTGGTCGTCTACCACGGGATGCGCCTGATCGAACGGCTCCGCGGCGGCTCCTCCGAGTCCGCCCCACTGCCCAGGCCGTCATCGGCGGCCGAGGGGGACCTGGTGGGCAGCGGCGAGGCTGGCAGGTAGAACCCTGTCATAACGTCGGCCAATGTTCTAAAATCGCACATATGACACTCGACTCGGCCGGACTAGGACTTCGGATCGCCGGGGCCCGGCAACGCACCGGGCTCACACAGGACGAACTCGCGCGTTCTGCGGGGCTCAAGCGTTCGACGATCGCCAAGATCGAAACGGGCGCCCGCCGGGTCACCGCGCTCGAACTCGCACGCGTGGCGGATGCCACCGGAGAACGAATCGAATGGTTCGTGGAGGAGCCGGTGCCGTCGATCGTGTCGCATCGCAACATGTCCGACCCGGGTGAGCCGAGTCCACGGATCGACGGGGAGATCAATCGCGTGGCCCGTGCCGTTGAGTTCACGGCCCGACATGACCACGTGCTTCGCGACGTGCTCCGCGGCATCCCCGACTTCGGGGAACCCACATCCCTCGCGGAAGCCGAGGCGCTCGCGAGCAAGGCGCGCGGGCTTCTCGGGATCGACCTCGACGCACCGCTGCACGATCTGAGCGCCAAGCTCGTCACAGCGGGGATACTGACGTTCGTCACCGATCTCGGGACCGAATCCGCAGATGCAGGCAGTCTGCTCCTCCGGACGGGCGCCGTCGCCGTCATCAACGGCGCACTCCACACGGGCCGCCGCCGGCTCGCGCTCGCGCACGAGTTCGGGCACGCCCTCATCGCCGATGAGTACACCGTGGACTGGCGCGTGGATGGAAGCACCGCCGAATCGCGGGAGCGCAGCCTGGACCGGTTCGCCCGGGCTTTGCTGCTTCCACGCGCAGCGCTGACCGCCTCCTGGCACAAGCGGGTCGAAGCCGAAGGTATCCGCTCTGCCGCAGTGCGCATAGCAAGCGACTTCCGGGTAGACATGTCGACGTTGGCTCAGCAACTTCTCGACCTCGGGCTCATCGACGCGGGCGCCGCAGCGCAGGTCCGTACGGTCCGGACCGGCCGCGCGGATATCGTCGAGTACGGTCTCGTGGTCGCGGACGAATTGCCGACCGGTGAGCTCCCCCAGCCCTATCAGGCGGCGGTGTTGCGCCTCTTCAAGTCCGAGACCGTGAGTGCCGATCGAGCCCTCGACCTCCTGCTCGACACCTGGGACACGGGTGACCTGCCACCGCTCACGCTCCGTGACGAGTCGGAGATCTGGCAGTTCGTCTCGTGACCTCGAAGGAGCCCGTCTCCCTCGTTATCGATACCGGTCCGCTGAGCCATTTGGCCAAGGCCGGTTGGCTGTCGGTGCTTCGATCTGTTGCCGGCGGGCGCACCGTCGTCATGACTGCCGAGGTCGAGGCCGAGCTCCACGAGGGCCTTCACCGATACCCACATCTGCAGCAAGTCCTCGAGGCCCGCTGGATCAGGACCGAGGAGCTCCGATCCACGGCAGAACTGACGTCGTTTGCCGACTTCGCCGCCCGCCTCGTCGTCGGAACCCGGAACGTCGGCGAGGCCTCCGTGCTCGCCTACGCCGCCGTCCATGATTGTGTCGCGGTCGTGGACGACGGTGCTGCACGCAAGGCCGCACACGACTTCGACGTCAAGCAACGCGGCACGCTCGGGCTCCTCTGTGAAGCGATTCGTGAGGGTCTGCTCACGGTTGACGTCGTCAGCGACATCGCGGACCACCTGCTCGAGAGCGAGTACCGGCTTCCCTTCGGACCCGGCAATTTCCGGGCCTGGGCGCGCGAGAACGGGCTCGTGCCACCGGATCGGTAGGCCCCAGGCCGTCGTCGGCGGCCGAGGGGGACCTGGTGGGCAGCGGTGAGGCGGGCAAGTAGGATTCTCTCGTGATGATCTCAAGGCTCCTGGTGGTGACTCCGCTCTCGTGAAGGTCTCGGTGGAGAACGGCATTCCGGGCTGGTCCCGGGCGGCGCTCGAGGTGCTGCAGGAGGTGGCCGGCACCTACAACGCGACGATCACGAGCAGCGCGCTCATCGAGGAGATCCAGTCCCGCTCGGGCCGCTGGGCAAACGTGACGAGCAAGGCCTGGGTGCGCAAGGTGCTCGCCGTGGTCACCCTCAAGTGCCAGCGCGAGGAGTGGCCCCACCTCGCCGCGCTCGTGCTGCGCCCCTCCGACTCCACGGTCGGCCCTTGGTACGGCGACGTGCTCGCGATCACCGGGCCGGGCACCTCGCCCGACGAGCAGCACCACGCCGCCGAGATGCGCCTCGAGTGCTACCGGCACTTCGGCGCCGACGTTCCCACCGGCGCCGTTCCCGTGCTGCGGCCCGTCTCCCGCAAGCGTATGGACGACGCAGCTCGCCCCGCCCGCTCGGCCGGCGGTCGAGCCGTGGCCGGGTCCGTATCCGCCGCGGACGACGCGGAGGGCGGTCATGGCGGTACCGCCGGACCGGGCCCGAGCAGCCGGGCCGGGGCCGAGGCCGCCACCCCGTCCGGCCGGCCGGCGCGCGGCGGCGACTCGGGCGCGAAGGGGAGCGGGCGTCGTCCGCAATCGAAGGCGGCGGGCGAGGAGCGCACCGGCGGCATCTGCCCCACGTGCTTCATGCAGATGCCCCTGACCGGGGAGTGCCCGAACTGCGGCTGAGCCCGCGCCGGCTCATGCACCGATCTCTGGCTGACCGGATCGACCCGCGATCGCATGCGATCCGGCTTACTGCACTGGCACTCGTTGCCTCGCAGGCACCACTGCCCCCCACATCATCATGTGCCACGAGCGCATCATGAGGCTACGCTGTGTCGATGCGGACCACGATCACCATCGCGGATGATGTCTTCGCGGAGATCGAACGTCTGCGCCGGCTCGAAGGCATCGGGCCGAGCGAGGCACTCAATCGGCTGGCCCGCCGAGGCATCTCCGTCGCAGAATCCGAGCAACCCCGATACGTGCACACGTCCCATCCGCTCGGACTCAAGGTCGACGTGAGCGATGTCGGCGCCGTGCTCGATCTCCTCGACGATCACGACTCACCAGCGGCATGATCCTTGATGCGAATATCCTCCTGTACGCCGTCGACTCGACGTCACCCCATCACGATCGGGCCTCGCGCTGGCTCACGCGCGTGCTCAACGGTGCCGAGCGGGTGGGGCTGCCGCGGCAGACGACCGGTGCATTCCTACGCGTGGCAACCCACCCTCGCGTGACCTCGCATCCGCTCGACGCGCAGGCCGCGCGGGCGTACGTGGATTCGTGGGTGAACGCCCCCCGCCCGCATGGGTGCCGCCGGTGACCCGCCAGACAGTGCTCGCGTTCGGGCAGCTCATGCGTGATCACCACGTGACCGGCAATCTCGTGCCCGATGCCCAGTTGGCCGCACTCGGGCTCAGTCTCGGGGTGGCGGTGGTCTCCGCGGACAGCGACTTCGCGCGCTTCCCCGAGGTGCGCTGGGTCAACCCGCTCGAGTAGGCGGTCCGGCTCTCGAACGTGGCGCCCTGGGGCGGCCACGGCCGATCCGAGGAAGACGTCGCTCCCGGTGGCGGCCCGTAGAGTGATGAGCACCCCGATCGAGGAGTCGCCCGTGTTACGCCCTGGACTGTGTTCGGTCACCTACCGCGAACTGACGCCGGCCGAGGTGATCGACCTCGCCCGCGACGCCGGGCTCGAATGCATCGAGTGGGCCGGGGACGTGCACGTGCCCGCGGGCGACGTCGCGGGCGCGGCGTCGGTGCGGGGGGCGACCGAGGCGGCCGGCCTGGCCGTGGCCTCCTACGGTTCCTACCTCGACTTCCTCGGCAGCGAGGAGGAGTTCGCGCTCGCCGCGGCCGGGGTCGTGTCGGCGGCCGCGGCGCTCGGGGCGCCGCGCATCCGTGTCTGGGCGGGCCGGACGGGCTCGGCCGAGGCGGACTCGCAGCTGCGGGACCTGGTCGTGGCCCGGATCCGGCACGTCGCCGACCTGACCCGCCCGCTCGGCATCGATCTCGGGCTCGAGTTCCACGGCCACACCCTCACCGACGAGGTCGGCTCGACGCTGCGGCTGCTCGAGGAGGTCGGCCGGGCGAACGTGCTCACGTACTGGCAACCGCACCAGGGGATGCCGAGTGCCGACGCGCTCTCGACGCTGCGGCGCGTGCTGGAGCGGACCTCGACGATCCACGCGTTCTCGTGGTGGCCGATGGCCGAGCGGCTGGAGCTCGCCGAGCGCGCCGACCTGTGGCGGGGCGCCGTCGAGATCCTGGCGGCCGCGGGCGGCGACCACGACGTGCTGCTCGAGTTCGTGCCGGACGACGACCCCTCCCTGCTCGCCTCCGAGGCCGCGACGCTGCGGGAGTGGCTGCACCCCTGAAGAAAACGGTAACAATTTCTTACCGCCCACGACCGGATGAAACTTGTTTTAAAATGCCACAATTCGGTCGGCTTCTTCCTACTATGGGATCGTGACGATACGACGACCGACGGTCTCCCGGGGAGAAACGTCGCAGTTCTTGCGACACTTGCTGGCCGATGAGGAGTCATACAACCGTCGATGGCGCGTCTCCGTCACCCGACAATCGGGGGAATTGATACATCAGCGCGCCGTTGCGCAAGTCGTCGCCGAATACCTCTGGGAGACCGGTCAGGTCGACGACGCCGTGACCGACCTGCCGCGCCGGCTGCGGGACCGGATCTCCCGCGCGCTGGCCGGCACCTCGCTCTCGACCGAGACGCTCCGCTGGTTCATCGAGGCCTTCGACATGAATCAGATCCACGCGGACTCGCTCTGGAATCGATACCGGAACGACGCCGCCCGGGCCCCCTCGGGAGTGGGCATCTACGCCCCGCCGGGCAACAACGGCGAGCCGCGCCGGCCCGTGTCGAGGGCGGACTACCGGGTGCGCACCCTCGACGAGTTCCACCAGCTCGGCCCGGACGGCCTGCCGAACGTGCACCAGACCTACGTCGTGATCGAGGCGCTCGCGCGGCTCGAGCGGTACACGTTCCAGTTCGACACCGACCACGCCTCCGTCGAGGTGCTGCGCGGGGGGACGCGGGGAGCCTCGTATCCGAACCCCGACCGTCCGGAGATCTGGGCGGTGGACATCGAGTTCGCCGACGCGCTGACGCCCGGGGAGACGGCCGCCCTCGAGTACCGCACCTTCTTCCACTACCCGGGAGCGCCCGAGCCGGTGTTCCGGCGGATCATCCTCGACGCGATCCCGGCGGTCACGATGGAGGTGCGGTTCAACGAGGCGCGGCTTCCCGCGCGGGTGTGGTGGAGCACGTGGGAGTCGATCGACTCCCACGCGATCGACGAATCCGTGACGCCGGTCGATCGCGGAGGCACCGCCCATCGTTTCCTGGAGAACACCCCGCCGGGAATATTCGGCTTCCGATGGGCGTGGGAATGACCGACGTCGCGGGCAGGTAATACCGTGCCGCGGCACGGCGCTTATGTCGCACTTATGTCGCACCATTCGAATGGGGGCCCTCGCGTCACTGCCGATCCATAGGGAACAGCCACGAAACAGGGGCCGGGTATGGGGCTCTTCACAATCCAGGGTGTAGTTGGGGTCTGAATCCGCCGGCCTCGAGTAGTGATCTGGCGATGTAGTTGGTGAGGTTGCGGAAGCCGAGGGCGGAGCCGCGGAGGTGTTCGAGGCGCCCGTTG